>JADMKA010000178.1:0-11169 GCA_018780145.1 Vitreoscilla sp.
GACTGGTTGCGGCCGAAGACGCGGAACAGCTCGTCGGCAAAGCCCTGGCCGATGTGCTCGATGCCGGTGAAGTCCAGCTCGGCTTGCTTGAATTCGGTCAGGCGTGCGGCCACGCGGCGGGCCTGGGCGCGGGACTCCAGGGCCACGTCCTCGCTGGCGATCAGGCGCAGCGGCAGGGTGGTGCGGTCGATCGCATAGCCCTGTGAGTCCAGGCTGGCCGAGCGCATCACCTCGTCCAGCGTGCGGGTCGTGTCCAGCGAGATCGCCAGGTAGATGGCGCTGCCCTGCTGGCGCATCGCCCGGGCCTGCTTCCAGCTGCGCGGATCCCACTCACGGTGCTGGAACGCGACCGCGTTGGCGTGCAGGTCGAACACGTCGGCCAGGCGCGAGGTGAAGTACAGGCCGCGGCCGGTGTGGCGTGCCGGCGCGCTGGTCAGCTTGCCCTTGGAGAGCTCCAGCATGGCCATCGCCGGGTCGTCGATCTCGAAGCCTTCCTTGATCTTGTCGAACAGGCCGCGGCCATCGTCCGAGACCAGCAACTGTGCATGGGCAGGCGTCTGGCGCAGCGACACGGTGACGAACTGGCCCTCGCTGTGGTCGATGGCGTTGTTCAACAGCTCGGTGAAGGCGTGCTGCATCAGCTGGCGGACGTTCTTCGGCAGGTCGAAATGCGGGGCGAAGTCGCGCGCCCACGGGCGGTCCTCGTCCAGCCCGGCCAGCGGGTAGCGGTGCACGATCTGGCGCAGGCGGCCTGGGGTGTAGCGCGACCGGCGGCCCTCGCCCTGCCGTTCCAGCCAACCCAGGTCGACCAGCTGGTTGATCAACTGACGCGCCTTGGCCACCGAGCAGCCGGCACGCTCGGCCACCGCCTTCGGCAGGTCGGCGGGGTGCTCCTCGGCGACGCGGGTGATCCACAGGGTGACTTGACTGAGTTCGACACGGGCCATGGTCGGCATCCTTCGGAAAAGGGCAGGGCGCAGAGAGAAATCCCGCCCCAAGTGTTCAGGTCCACAGTGTTGCGGCTTGGCCGGCCGAGTTGAGCCGGAAAAAGGACCGGAAACCGGCCCAATTCCTGCTGCGGTCCACGCCTAAAATCGAAACCAGTTACGGCGCGGTTACTTCGGCGCCGGGTTCCGCTTGTCAACTGCCTTGTCGAGGAAGACCATGCCTCTCGTTTCCATGCGCCAACTGCTGGACCATGCCGCCGAACACGGCTATGGCATCCCGGCTTTCAACGTCAACAACCTGGAGCAGGTCCAGGCGGTGATGACCGCGGCCGCCGAAGTCGGCGCCCCGGTCATCCTGCAGGCCAGCGCCGGCGCCCGCAAGTACGCTGGCGAGGCCTTCATCAAGCACCTGATCCAGGCGGCCGTCGAGGCCTACCCGCAGATCCCGCTGGTGATGCACCAGGACCACGGCCAGACGCCCGCCATCTGCCAGGGGGCCATCGACCTGGGCTTCGGCTCGGTGATGATGGACGGCTCGCTGCGCGAGGACGGCAAGACCCCGTCCAGCTTCGACTACAACATCGACGTCACCCGCAAGGTGGTCGAGCTGGCGCACCGCGTCGGCGTCACCGTCGAGGGTGAGCTCGGGTGCCTGGGGTCGCTGGAAACCGGCGAGGCCGGCGAGGAAGACGGCATCGGCGCGGTCGGCAAGCTCGACCACTCGGCGCTGCTGACCGATCCCGAGGAGGCCGCGCAGTTCGTCAAGGCCACCCAGCTGGATGCGCTGGCCATCGCCATCGGCACCAGCCACGGCGCCTACAAGTTCAGCCGCAAGCCCACCGGCGACATCCTGGCGATCGGCCGCGTGAAGGAGATCCACGCGCGCATTCCCAACACCCACCTGGTGATGCACGGGTCGTCCTCGGTGCCGGCGGATTTGCTGGCCGTCATCAACCAGTACGGCGGCAAGATGAAGGAGACCTACGGCGTGCCGGTCGAGGAGATCCAGGAGGCCATCAAGTTCGGCGTGCGCAAGATCAACATCGACACCGACATCCGCCTGGCGATGACCGGTGCGGTGCGCAAGTTCCTGGCCGAGAACCCGGATAAGTTCGACGCCCGCGAGTGGCTCAAGCCGGCTCGCGAGGCGGCCTACCGGGTCTGCAAGCAGCGCTACCTGGAGTTCGGGTGCGAAGGCCAGGCCGGCAAGATCAAGGCGGTGGCCCTGCCCGAGATGGCCGCGCGCTACGCCGGCGGCACGCTGGCACAGCGAGTGCTCTGACACGGCGGGGCGGCCGTTCCGCCTGTCGGCCCCATTCTGGAGCGGGCGCCGCCTACAATCCGCGCCTGATTTCCACCCCGGCGCCATGACTTCACCGCTGCTCCAGAGTTCTCTGCACTCACTCCCCCTTCTGGCGCGCGGCAAGGTGCGCGACAACTATGCGGTGGGCGACGACCGCATCCTGATGGTGGCCAGCGACCGGCTCTCGGCCTTCGACGTGGTGATGGGCGAGCCCATCCCCGGCAAGGGCGAGTTGCTGACCCAGATGGCCCTGTTCTGGTTCGAGCGGCTGAAGAACGTGGTGCCCAACCACCTGACCGGCGAGGCGCCTGAATCCGTGGTCGCGCCAGACGAGGTGGCCCAGGTGCGCGGACGCTCGATGCTGGTCAAGCGCCTGCAGCCCATCCCGGTCGAAGCCGTGGTGCGGGGCTACCTGGCCGGTTCGGGCTGGGCCGAGTACCAGCAATCGCAATCGGTGTGCGGGGTGGCCCTGCCGGCCGGCCTCACCAACGCCGCACAGCTGCCCGAGCCCATCTTCACCCCGGCCACCAAGGCCGAGATGGGCGAGCACGACGAGAACATCTCGTTCGAGCAGATGGCCGCGAAAATCGGCCGCCCCCTGGCCGAGCAGGTGCGCGAGGTGGCCATCCGCCTGTACCGCGAGGCCGCGGCGTTTGCGCTGACCCAGGGCATCATCATCGCCGACACCAAGTTCGAGTTCGGGCTGGATCCCAACGGCACGCTGACGCTGATGGACGAGGTGCTGACGCCCGATTCCTCCCGCTACTGGCCGGTCGAAGGCTGGGCCGAGGCGGCCAAGCACGGCGCCAACCCGCCCAGCTACGACAAGCAGTTCGTGCGTGACTGGCTGGAGCAGGCCCGAGTGGGTGGCCAGCCCTGGGCCAAGACGGCACCGGCACCGGCGCTGCCGGCCGAGGTCATCGAGCGCACCGCGGCCAAGTACCGCGAGGCCTTCGAGCGCCTGCGCGCGGCCTGAGCGGGGCCCGCCCGCCATGGCCTCCCGCCTGATCGAACGCCTGGACCGGGCGATCGCCACCGCGACCGACCCGCTGCAGCGCGAGCACCTGAAGGCCGAGCGTGCCGGCGCGCTGGCCCGCCTGGGCCTGTTGGCCGATGCCCGCTTCGCTTTGGGCGGCCTGCGCACCCAGAACCAGCGGCACCGCGACGCCCTGCTGGGCGCCTGGATCCATCTGGTCGACGGCCTGATCGACCACTTCGAATCCATCGCCCCTGGCGCCGTGGACAAGTTCCAGCGCGCCTATGCACTGGCCGAGTCGGACCGGCAGGCGCCCATGCAGGCCCTGGCCTCGGCCTGGCTGGCCAACTGCGCCTTCAATGCCTCGGACCTGCCCGCGCTGACCCGCCATGTCACCAACGCCCTGACGCTGGCCGAGCCGGACCACCATGCGGCGCGGGCCCGGGTCGGCCTGGTGCTGGCCGACGCCTACCGCTGCGCCGGCGACGACGCCACGTCGCAGGATTGGTACCTGCGCTCGCGTGCCCATGCCAGCGCCGACGGCGACAGCTCGATGATCAGCGTGATGCTGCACAACATCTCGTCCATGCGTTCCGGCCAGATCGCCCTGGACGATGCCTTCGGGCGCGCCGACCTGGACCTCGCCAGAAAGGCCCTGCTGGAGGCGGAGTCCACCGCGAACTACGACTGGGGCACCGGCGTGGCGTCGCTGTCGGCACTGGTCCCGGTGATCCGCGCGCAGTTTCTGATGGTGCTGGGCCGTTTCGATGCGGCGGCCCAGTTGTTCGATGGCCACCTCGACCGCGCTCGCCAGGAGGGCCTGGCCTACCGCGAGCCACGCCTTCTGGCCGACCGCGCCTGGTGCCACGTGCGCCTGGGTCATGTGGCCGAGGCGCTGGCCGACGCCCGGGCTGCCGAGGCCGGTGTGCGCCAGCAGCAGGATCCCGACGACCGCGCCGCCACCTATGCGCGGCTGGCGATGATCCACCGCCATGGCGGCCGCGAGGCGGTGGCCGCTGCGCTGCAGCAGCGCGCCGACGAGGCGCTGGCCGAGCACCTGGCCAGCCAGGCCGCCACCAGGCGGGCGCTGGACCAGACCCTGGCGAACCTTTAGAACAGCGCCATGCTGAGCTTGCGCCGGTACTGGTCCAGCACCGGATCGCTCGGCGCCACGGCGGCCGGGCCGGTGACCTCCAGCGCGCCCTTGGCCTTGCCGGTGTCGGGCCCGGCCTTGGGCAACGGCTTGGCCATCAGTTCCAGGATCGCCACATAGGTCTTGCGCGCCAGTTCCTGGCTCCAGGCCTTGTCGCGCATCAGGATCTCCAGCAGCTCGTCCATCGCCGCGGTGTCTTCGCGCCGGGCGAAGAATAGCTGGGCGCGTTCGAAGCGGGCGTCGAAGTCGCGCCGGTTGGCGGCGACGGCCGCGTCGAGTGCGGCCAGCGGCCGGGCGGCCGGCAGGGCTTCGCAGGCCCTCAGCCAGTGTTCGACGGCGGCGTAGCGCGCATCGGCCAACGCCTTGGCGGCCACCGGGTCAAAGGCCTGCCGGGCCTGCGCCGTGCGCCCAGGCTCGGCCACTGCCAGGCCCAGCAGCAGCTTCAGGTAGTCCAGGCGGGCGTTGTCGTTGGCCGGGTCGATGGCCACGGCCTCCTGCAGCTTGGCCAGCGCGTCGTGCACATCGCCGCCCTCGTTCAGCAGCGCCTCGGCTTCCTCGGTGCCGGCTTCGGCCTCCAACTCGTCCGGGCTGGGTACATGCTTGTCGAGGAACTGGCGGATCTCGGCCTCGGGCAGGGCGCCGACGAAGCCGTCGACCGGCTGGCCCTGCGAGAAGATCACGCAGAACGGGATCGATCGCACGCCGAAGGCCTGGCTCAGCTGGCCGGCGATCTCGGGCTGCTCGTCGCTGTTGAGCTTGGCCAGCACGAAGCGGCCGGCATAGGCTGTTTCCAGCTTCTCCAGCACCGGGCCCAGGCTCTTGCAGGGCCCGCACCAGGGCGCCCAGATGTCCAGCAGCACCGGTTGCTGCATGGAAGCGCCGATCAGCTCGGTCTCGAAATTCTGAATGGTGATGTCGATCATGGTGGGTCTTAACTGAGGCCGAACAGGCGCGAAACAAGCGCAGCCTAAAATCCAGTCTTTGTGTGATCCGGAGCCGCAGCCTTGAACTCTGCCTCGCCCGTGGTCGGCATCGTGATGGGGTCGTCCAGTGACTGGGACACCATGCAGGCCGCCGCCCAGATTCTCGCCGAGTTCGGCGTGGCCCACGAGGCCCGTGTCGTGTCCGCCCACCGCATGCCGGACGACATGTTCGCCTACGCCGAGGCCGCCCAGGGCCGAGGCCTGAAGGCCATCATCGCGGGCGCCGGTGGCGCCGCCCATCTTCCGGGCATGCTGGCTGCCAAGACACTGGTGCCGGTGCTCGGCGTGCCGGTGGCCAGCCGCCACCTGCAGGGCGTGGATTCGCTGCATTCGATCGTCCAGATGCCCAAGGGCATCCCGGTGGCGACCTTCGCCATCGGCACCGCCGGGGCGGCCAATGCCGCGCTGTTCGCGGTGGCCATGCTGGCCAACGAAGACCCCGCGTTGCGCGAGAAGCTGGCCACCTACCGCGCCGTGCAGACCGCTGCGGCGCGTGCCATGACACAGGACCTGAAGTGAACGCGGCACCGCTGCTGCCCGGCGCCACGCTGGGTGTGATGGGGGGTGGCCAGCTCGGCCGCATGTTCGTGCATGCCGCCCAGAGCCTGGGGTACGCCACGGCGGTGCTCGACCCCGACACCACCAGCCCGGCCGGCCTGGTGGCCCACCACCATGTGCAGGCCGCCTACGAGGACGCCGCCGGCCTGGCACGGCTCGCCGACGTGGCCGATGCGGTGACCACCGAGTTCGAGAACGTGCCGGCCGGCGCATTGCGCACGCTCGCCGCCCGCCGCCCGGTGGCGCCAGCCGCCGACGCCGTGGCCATCTGCCAGGACCGGCGGGCCGAAAAGGCGCATTTCGAACGCGCCGGTGTGCCCTGCGCACCCTATGCGGTGATCGACAGCCCGGCGGCGCTGGGCGCGGTCGACGCGTCGCTGCTGCCTGGCATCCTGAAGACCGCCACCCTGGGTTACGACGGCAAGGGCCAGGCCCGCGTGGCCGACCGCAACGAGCTGGCCGCCGCCTGGGAGCGCCTGGGCGGCGTGGTCTGCGTGCTGGAGAAGCGGCTCGCCCTGCAGGTCGAACTGAGCCTGATCGTCGCCCGCGGGGCCGACGGGTGCATGGTCAGCTTCCCGCCGCAGCAGAACCTGCACCGCGACGGCATCCTGGCCGTCACCCAGGTGCCGGCGCCCGAGGTGGCACCGGCCTGGGCGGCCGACGCCGACCGCTGCGCCCGCGCGATCGCCGAGTCGATGGCCTATGTCGGCGTGCTGTGTGTCGAGTTCTTTATCGTCGACGACGGCGCCGGTGGCGCGCGACTGGTCGCCAACGAGATGGCGCCGCGGCCGCACAACTCCGGCCACTACACGATCGACGCCTGCGACCAGTCGCAGTTCGACCTGCAGGTGCGCTGCCTGGCCGGCTTGCCGCTGGTCGAACCGCGTCTGCACTCGCCGGCGGTGATGCTGAACCTGCTCGGCGATCTGTGGTTCTCGTCGGCGGGCGGCCCTCCCCGCACGCCCCCCTGGGCCGAGGTGCTGAGCTTGCCCGGCGCCCACCTGCACCTCTATGGCAAGACCGAGGCGCGACCGGGCCGCAAGATGGGCCACCTGACCTTCACCGCCGCCACCCCGCAAGCTGCCCGCGAGGCTGCGCTCGTCGCCTGTGACCTGCTCGGCCTGACCCGGTTCTAGACCATGCCGCTGCTCGACGGTGCCGACCCGGGTGCATTGCGCGAGGCCGCACGGCACCTGGCCGATGGCGAACTGCTGGCCTTTCCGACCGAGACGGTTTACGGCCTCGGGGCCAGGGCCGACGACGACCGGGCCGTCGCGCGGATCTTCGCCGCCAAGGGCCGGCCCGCTGACCATCCGTTGATCGTCCACCTGGCCGACGCCAGCGCGGCCCCGGCGTTCGCCGCCGCCTGGCCCGAGCGCGCGCGTCGCCTGGCCGAGGCCTTCTGGCCTGGGCCGCTGACGGTGATCGTGCCGCGCCGGGCCGGTGTCGGTGCCGCCGCGGCCGGTGGGCAGGACACCATCGGCCTGCGTTGCCCCGCCCACCCGGTCGCCCACGCCTTGCTGGCCGAGGCGCAGCGGCTGGGCGTGCCCGGCGTGGCCGGGCCCAGTGCCAACCGTTTCGGCCGCATCAGCCCGACCTCCGCCGCCCATGTGGCCGCCGAGTTCGAGCCGGGCCTGTGGGTGCTCGACGGCGGCGCTTGCGGGGTGGGCATCGAGTCGGCCATCGTCGACTGCAGCCGCGACCGCGCGGTGCTGTTGCGGCCCGGCACCCTGACACGGGCGCGCATCGAGGCCGCCCTGGGTGGCGAGCGGCTGGCAGCGCCCGATGCGGCGGCGCCCCGGGCATCCGGCACGCTGGAGGCCCACTATGCGCCGCGGGCCAAGGTGCGGATGATGGACGGCGCCCAGCTGCGCGCCGCCCTGGCGGTGCTCGGGCCGGTCGCGTCCGGCGCCCGTCCGGCGGTGGCGGTATATTCACGCACCGCGGGCCCGCTGCCGGCGGGCGTGCCCGGCCGGGTCATGCCGGCCGATGCCGCTGCCGCTGCGCAAGCCCTGTTCGCCACCTTGCGCGAACTCGACGCCACCGGCGCCCCCCTGATCTGGATCGAACATCCCCCGGCCGAACCCGCCTGGGAAGGTGTCCGAGACCGCCTGCAACGCGCCGCCGCCGCGGGTTGAACCCCCTGCACCGCGCCCGACTCACTGAACTGGAATGAGCATGATCCCGACTCCCCTGGCCACGCTGACGGCCCGCGCCACCCGCTTCACCCTGACCACGGTCCTCGGCATCACCCTGCTCGCGGGTTGTGGTGGCGGCACCAGCCAGGTCGACGCTTTTGTGCCCGACCGCATCCTGAACTTCGGCGACGAGCTGAGCCTGCTCACGGCCGACGGGAAAAAGTACGGGACCAACTTCGTCGACGACACCAACGTGCTGAAGTGCCTCTCCAGCCCGATCTGGATCCAGACGCTGGCCGCGCGCTACGCCATGGTCCACCCTCAGTGCAACCCGGACAACTCGGCGAACACCAAGGCCCGCACGCTGGCGGTCAACGGCGCCACGGTCGATGGCCTGGCCACGCAGATCCAGGGCTTCCTGGCGGGCGACAGCATCCAGGGCCAGGACCTGGTTACCGTGCTGATCGGCATGCACGACATCCTCGATGCCTATGCCAGTTACCCGACCGAGAGCGAGGCGGTGCTGACGGCGCGCCTTCAAGCCGCCGGAACGCGCGCCGCCGCGCAGGTCAACGCCCTGGCTGCAGCGGGGGCCAGGGTGCTCGTCAGCACCGCGCCGGACGTGGGTCTGACCCCGTTCGCGCTCGCCGAAAACACCCTCCATGGCGATGGCCGCTCGGCCTTGATCACGCGCCTGACCAATGCCTTCAACCGCAGCATGCGGCTGGAGCTCACCAACGACGGCAGCCGCATCGGCCTGCTGCTGATGGACGACCTGTTGCGCTCGATGGTCCGTGTGCCGGCCTACTACGGCATCGTCGACATCAAGACCCCCGTGTGCGCCGCCACGGTCAGCCTGCCGGACTGCAGCAACAAGACCTTGATTCCCGCGGACACCGAGCCCACGCCGACCATCGTCTCGTACCTGTGGGCCGACGCCACCAGGCCAGCGGCCACGATCCATACCCAGCTCGGCGCGCAGGCGGTGACCCGGGCTGCGAACAACCCGTTCTGATCCGTCATTGGCGCACTCGGCCGCTGGGCAGCAGCTCGGCGCTGGCCGCGTTGTAGACGCGCCACTCCAACAAAGGGTTTGCCCCGGCGCAGGGTCCGAAACCCACCTCGTATAGTTTCCCCACTAAATCGAACGGTCGTTCGTTTTTCTGGATTTCGAGGTGGGCATGAAGACTTTTCATCCGTCATGGTTGGCGGCAGCTGCGGCTGCCTTGTTGGTCGCGTGCAGCGGCGCAGGCGACGGCGACCAGGCGCCACGGGTCAGCTACGGCAAGCTGGTCACCTTTGGCGACAGTCTCAGTGACGTGGGCACCTACCAGGTCGGCATCGTCGCCAGCCTGGGTGGTGGCAAGTACATCGTCAACGGCACGGCGGAGTCGCTCAACTGGACAGAGCGGCTGGCCAGTGCCATTGGCGTCGCGCCGTTGTGTGCCGCGCAGACCGGCCTGAACTCGGTCGCCGAGCTGGGCGGGCCGGTGCCCGAGGAAAACCACGACGGTTGCACCAGCTATGCCCAGGGCGGGGCGCGGGTCACCAACCCGGTCGGCCCGGGCAACATCAACCTGCTGGCACTCGGTGACAGCTCCGGCGCACTGGGCCAGCTCACCAAGCCCCTGGTCGAGCAGATCGCGCGCCACCTGGCCACCACCGCCAGCGGCAGCTTCGACGCCACCGACCTGGTCACGGTGATGGCCGGCGGCAACGACCTGTTCATGAACCTGGCCTCCTTCACCGCGATGGTCGGCGCGGGTGTCCCGGCCGACCAGGCCGCGGGGATCGCACTCGCTGCCATGCAGACCGCCGGCACCGAGCTGGCCGGCTACATCAAGAACGAGATCGTCGCCAAGGGCGCGACCCGCGTGGTCGCGGTGAACCTGCCCGACGTCAGCGCCACGCCGGCCTTCCTGGCCGAGAGCGCCGAGACCCGGGCCTTTGTGCTCGGCATGGTCGCATCGTTCAACGGTGCACTCGCCACCGGCCTGGCCGGGACCACGGAGAACGTGCTGCAGGTCGACGCCTTCACCGCCAGCCAGGACCAGGGCGCCAACCCGGCCCAGTACGGCCTGACCAACGTCACCGCCCCGGTGTGCGACCTGGCCGGTGCGCTGGCCTCGCTGCCGACCTCGCTGGTCTGCAGCGCCAACACCTTGATCGCTGGTGCCACGGACACCTATGCCTATGCGGACGGTGTGCACCCGTCGCCCCTGGGCTACAAGCTGCTGATGCAGCTGGTGGCCAAGGAAATGGCCAAGGCGGGCTGGCTGTGAGCCAGCACCTTCCGAGCAGCGAACACAAGGACCAAGCGACCATGAAGAAGACCCTCTCGTCGGCCCTCGCGCTGACCGCGCTCGCCCTGGTGGCGAGCCCCGCCTCGGCCCAGACGGCCGGCACGGTATCGGCCAAGATCGGCTACAACCAGATCATCCCGCAGGTCCGCAGCGGCGACCTGTCGGCGCCGAGCTTCCCTGGCACCAAGATCGACGTCGAGGAGGCTGGAGCCCCGATCGTCACGGCGTCGTACATGGTCACCGACAACTTCTCGGTCGAGTTCTACGCCGGCCTGGGCTACAAGCACGACGTGGTCGGCGACGGCGCCATCGCCGGTGTCGGCAAGATCGGCAGCGTGCAGCAGGTCTCGCCGACGCTCTTCGCCCAGTACCGCTTTCTGGCCGCCAGTTCGATGGTGCGCCCGTATGTCGGCCTGGGCCTGACCTATGCCTATTTCTACGGTGAAGAGGGTTCGGCCGCGCTGACCGCGTTGACCAACCCCGGCGGCGCGCCGACCCGCATGGAAGCGGACGACGCCTGGGGCATCTCGCCGCAGATCGGGGCCACCGTGAACGTGGACCGCAACTGGTTCGTCGACGTCTCGGTGATCAAGACCTTACTGACGAGCAAGTCGCACCTGTCGACCGGCCAGTCGATCGAGACCAAGCTGGATCCGATCGCCGTCAACCTGTCGCTCGGCTACCGCTTCTGAGATGGGGCACCCGGTGCCAGGAGTACCTGGCACCACCCTCCGTGAGGGTGCGCGGCCGCTTGGGAGCGGCCCGGCGCTGGCCGCGTTGAATGGAGCACCCGGTGCCAGGAGTACCT
>JADMKA010000178.1:11269-15806 GCA_018780145.1 Vitreoscilla sp.
GGGAGCGGCCCGGCGCTGGCCGCGTTGAATGGAGCACCCGGTGCCAGGAGTACCTGGCACCACCCTCCGTGAGGGTGCGCGGCCGCTTGGGAGCGGCCCGGCGCTGGCCGCGTTGAATGGAGCACCCGGTGCCAGGAGTACCTAGCACCACCCTCCGTGAGGGTGCTCAGCCGGCTTGGGGCTACCGGCGCTTCGCCCGCGCGTCCTCCCACAGCTTGGTGGCGAGGATGCTGCCGGCCAGCGGCAGCGTGACCCCGTTGGCCAGGATCAGCGCCCAGTCGCCCTGGCTCCAGCCGTAGACGAGCCACAAGCCCACACCCGCCGTCAACGCGGCGTAGGTGGCGGCCGATATGCCGGCGACGTTGCGCGTGCGCAGCGTCAGCCAGGCCTGCGGCAGGAAAGCCAGCGTGGTGAGGACGGCGGCTGGGTAGCCCAGCCACTGCAGGTCGAGATTGTTGGTCATGTCGGGGTCGGCCGGGTCGCGGCCTGCCAAGGGTTTATCGGGCCGGGCCATCCAGGATGGCCCACTGCACCAGGGCGTCGATCGCCGGCCGGGCCGAGCCGGCCAACGGGTGGTTGACGACCACCACCACCACGTAGCGCTTGCCGCTGCCTGAAAGCACATAGCCTGCCACGGCCGCCACGTCGCGCAGCGAACCGGTCTTCAGGTGGGCACGCCCGGCGGTGGCGGTGGAGCGCTTGAGCGTGCCGTCGGTGCCGCTGACCGGCAGCGAGCTGATCAACTCGGGCATCACCGCGCTGCCCCAGGCACGCTGCAAGACACGAGCCAGCAGGTTGGCGCTCACACGCACGTCACGCGACAAGCCGGAGCCGTTGTCGATCACCGCCTCGCGCACCGCCTCGTCGCCGAAGCGCGATCCCAGCCAGCGCCGCAGGGCCTCGCGCCCATCCTCGAGGCGCACGCCGGCCGGTGCGCTGGCGGTGCCGCTGGCCGCCGGAGGCGCCGCGGTCGGGGCCGGCATGGCCAGGCTCAGGAAGAGCTGCTCGGCCATCACGTTGTTGCTGTACTTGTTGATGTCGCGCACCACCTCGGCCAGCGCCGGCGAAGGCAACTCGAAAGCCAGCCGGGCGCCTGCGGGGACGGGGCCGTCGCGCACCGTGCCGCCCAGGCGCCCACCGAGCTCGCGCCAGAGCTGCTCGACCAGGCGCGCGTTGTAGGCCCGTGGGTCGGCATGCGCCAGCGGCCAGCTGCGCTCACCACAACTGGCCGGGTAGGCGCCGCCGAAGCGCACCCGCGAGGGGTCGGTCAACAACGGCTTCAGCGCGGCCCGCCAGTCGTCGCAGGCGCCCGGTGACAGCGGCACGCTGGCGTCCACCTGCACGCCGGCCAACGCCGGCTCCACCGCCACGGTGGCCACACCGCGCGCGGCGTCCGGGCTGAAGCTGTAGGTGACCGACTTGTAGTTCAGCAGCAGCGCGTCGGGCTGCACGTTCTGCGGCTTGAAGGGCTCGTTATCGAACTCACCCGGCGAGCGGTCGCGCAGGGCAAACGCCGATCGGTCCAGCAGGATGTCGCCGCGGATCTCGTGCACCCCCATCTGCTGCAGCCGCCGCAACAGCAACCAGATCCGCTCGACCACCAGCTTCGGGTCGCCACGGCCCTGGATCACCACCGAGCCGTCGAGCACACCGTCGCGCAGCGCGCCACTGAGATAGACCGGCGTGGACCAGCTCCAGGCCGGGCCGAACTGATCCAGCGCCGCATAGGTGGTGAACAGCTTGAACACCGAGGCGGGGTTGACGGACTCGTGTTCGTTCCAGGCCAGCAGGCGCTCGCCACTGCCCGCCTCCTGGACCACCGCCGACAGGGCACTCGTGGGCAGGCGCGCCTTGCGCAGCGCTGCCTCCACCTCGATCGGCAGGCCCTGCGCCGCGGCACTGCCGATGAGCAGGGAACCCAAGGCCATCAGCACGCGCACAAGGCGCGGCCGCAGGCCGGGCAGGCGGGAGCGTGAGGGCATGCCGGGATGTTCGCACGGCTACACTGACACGATGTCCACGCCCCGGTTTCTTTCGCGTTTCGCTGGCGCCCGGCTGCCGGGGCGGCCCGCATGAGACTGCTGGCCCTGGACACCGCCACCGAGCAGATGGCGGTGGGCCTTGCCGACGGTGAGCACTCGGCGGTGTTGAACGCCGAAGGCGGTGCGCGGGCCTCCGAAACCCTGATCCCGCAGGCGCTGGAACTGCTGGCACGCCGCGGCCTGAAGCCCGCCGACCTGGACGCCATTGCCTTCGGCCAGGGGCCGGGTGCCTTCACGGGCCTGCGCACGGCGGTCTCGGTGACCCAGGGCCTGGCCTACGGCATCGGCTGCCCGGTGCTGCCGATCGACAGCCTGCTGATCGTCGCGGAGGATGCACGGGCGCAGGCCCGGGGCGTCGCGGCCGGCTCGCCATTCGAGCTCTGGGTGGCCATGGACGCCCGCATGGGCGAAGTCTATGCAGCGGCCTACCGGTTTGACGGTGTCGAGTGGCACACCCGGATCCCGCCCGCTCTGATGGATCTGGCCGGCCTGGCGGTTCAGTGGCAGGCCCCGAACAGCGCACCCGCCCATCTGGCGGGCAGTGCCATCGAGGCCTTCGCAGGCCGCCTGCCGTGGGGCAACGCCACACTCTGGCCAAAGGTGGCCGACCGCGCGGCCGCGCTGCTGCGTTTGGCGCGCCACGCCTTTGCAGCCGGCAGCAGCCTGCCAGCGGCTGCCGCGCTGCCCGTCTACGTGCGCGACAAGGTGGCCCTCACCACAGCCGAGCGCGAGGCCCAGCGCGCTGCTGCCAGCGAGCCGCGCACATGAGTGCGCGCCGCCAACCCGCCGAGCAGCCGGCGCTACGGCTGCGCGCCATGACCGTGTCCGATCTGGATCGCGTGGTCGATCTCGAGGCCCAGGCCTATGGCTTCCCGTGGTCGCGTGGGCATTTCACCGATTCGCTGGCAGCGGGCTACCTGGCGCAGGTGCTCGAGTCGCCTGATGCGCTGGTCGGCTACTTCGTCGCCATGCCCGGTGTCGACGAACTGCACCTGCTCAACATCACCGTCGCGCCGGCCTTTCAGGGCCGGGGCCACGGGCGTGCCCTGCTGGCCGAGGTGGCCGAAGCCGGCCGGCGTTTGAAGGCGGCGCAACTGTGGCTGGAGGTGCGCGAAAGCAACGAGCGGGCGCGCCGGCTCTACGAGCGCTGGGGCTTCGAAACCATCGGCCTGCGCAAGGGGTACTACCCCGCGGCGCACGGCCAGCGCGAGCATGCGATCGTGATGCGCTTGCCACTTGCGCCCGCAGCTGGGGAGGCGCCATGAGTTGGTCCGAGCGCCAGCGGCAGATGCTGCAGGCCATGGGCCTGACGGTCTGGGCGCCGCCAGCACCGCTGCGGGACGAGCCACCGGCGATGGCAGCTGCCGAGCCGGCGCGGGCGCCCCGCGTGCCGGCTCCCGTGCCACCCCCGGCGCCGACACCGGTGCCGATGGAGGAGGCCAGTGCCGTCGCCACCTTGGGCTGGCCCGAGCTGCGTGCCGCGGTCGCCGGCTGCCGTGCCTGCGCACTGTGCGACGCTCGCACCCAGACGGTGTTCGGCGTCGGCCACGAACGGGCGCACTGGATGATCGTCGGCGAGGCACCTGGCGAGCAGGAGGATCGGGCGGGCGAACCCTTCGTCGGCCCGGCCGGCCAACTGCTCGACGACATGCTGCGCGCACTGGCACTCACCCGCCAGCCGGGCCCACCCGAGAAGCAGGTCTACATCGCCAACACGCTGAAGTGCCGTCCGCCGCGCAACCGCAACCCGGAGCCGGCCGAGCTGGCCCGCTGCGAACCGTTCCTGAAGCGCCAGATCGCGCTGGTGCAGCCGCGCGTCATCCTGGCCATGGGCCGCTTTGCGATCCAGCAGATCCTGCGCAGCGACGAGGCGGTGGGCCGCCTGCGTGGCCGCGTCCACAGCTACCAGGGCGTGCCGGTCGTGGTCACCTACCACCCGGCCTACCTGTTGCGCCAGCCCGCCGACAAAGCCAAGGCCTGGGACGACCTGTGCCTGGCCGCGAGCCTGCTCACAGCTCCCTAGGAACGGGTGCCCGGCATCAACTCGGCCTTCAGGTAGTGCGCCCCGGGGATCGGGTTGAAGTAGTAGGGCGGGATCTCCTCGAATCCCAGCGAGGCATAGAGCTCTCGTGCGGCTTCCATGTCGTCCAGCGTGTCCAGCAGCATGGCCGAGTAGCCGGCCTGCGTGGCCGCATCGAGCAGGGCCTGGGCCAGCAGGCGGCCGAGGCCGAAACGGCGGAAAGCCTTGCGAACGTAAAGGCGTTTCATCTCGCAGGCGTTGGCGTAGTCCGAATCAACCAGCGGGCGGAACGCGCCGCAGCCGGCCAGCGCGCCGTCCACCCAGGCCAGCAGCAGCGCACCGCCGGGCTCGGCGTATTCGCCGGGCAATTGGGCCAGTTCGTCGTCGAAACCCTGGAAGCACAGGTCGACCGCCAGCGAGCCGGCGTACTCGCGGAAGATCACCCGCGCGGCGTCGAGCGCCTCGGGCGTGTCGG
>JADMKA010000177.1 GCA_018780145.1 Vitreoscilla sp.
GCCGATGTCCCACTTCTCGCGGTTCTGGTCGTGCAGCACGGCATGGCGGTGCACGAACGTGCCGCGCCCGCAGTCTTCGCCGGACAGGCGCACCGGGTAGCCCGAGGCCACCAGCGAGGCGTAGGCAAGATGCTCGCCCATCCCCCAGTCGACATTGATCTCGCCACGGCCCATGGCGGCGCGATCGGCCAGCACCTTTTCGACCAGCGGGTGGACCTTGAAGTTGGCCGGCACCGTGGTGATGCGTTCTGCCAGCCGCTTGACCTCCGCCAGCGGCAGCGCCGTGTCGGCGGCATCCGTCCACTTGCGGCCCAGGAAGGGCTGCCAGTCGACCGCGTACTTGCTCTTGAAGTTGGTCAGGACCGGGTCGTAGTTGTGCTTGCCCGCGTCCATGGCGGCGCGGAAGTCCTTCACCATCTGGTCCGGGCCTTCGGCCGGCAGCACGTTCTGGGCGACCAGCTTGTCGCCGTACAGCCGACGGGTGCCGGGGTGCTTGGCGATGGTCTTGTACATCAGCGGCTGCGTCAGCGCCGGGGTGTCCTGCTCGTTGTGGCCCAGCTTGCGGAAGCAGATGATGTCGACCACCACGTCCTTCTTGAACTGCTGGCGGTAGTCGAGGGCGAGTTGCGTGCACCAGACGACCGCGTCGGGGTCGTCACCGTTCACATGCAGCACCGGCGCCTCGATCATCTTGACGACGTCCGAGCAGTACAGCGTGGAGCGCGAGTCGCGCGGGTCGCTCGTGGTGAAACCGATCTGGTTGTTGATGACGATGTGCAGCGTGCCGCCGGTGTAGTAGCCGCGGGTCTGCGCCAGCGCCAACGTCTCCATCACGACGCCCTGGCCGGCAAACGCTGCATCGCCGTGCACCAGCACCGGCAACACCTGGGTGCCTTCCTTGTCGCCGCGGCGGTCCATGCGGGCCTTGACCGAACCCTCGACCACCGGGTTCACGATCTCCAGGTGCGAGGGGTTGAAGGCCAGGCTCAGGTGGACCGGGCCCCCGGCGGTAGAAATGTCGCTGGAGAAGCCCTGGTGGTACTTCACGTCACCGGCCGGCAATTCCTCCTGGGCGGTGTGGTCGAACTCGCTGAACAGATCCTTCGGCGCCTTGCCGAGGGTGTTCACCAGCACGTTCAGGCGGCCACGGTGGGCCATGCCGATGACGATCTCCTGCACGCCCTTCTCGCCGGCACGCTGAACCACTTCGTCCATCGAGGCGATGAAACTCTCGCCGCCTTCCAGCGAGAAGCGCTTCTGGCCGACGTACTTGGTGTGCAGGTAGCGCTCCAGGCCCTCGGCGGCCGTCAGCCGGTCGAGGATGTGGCGGCGCTTGTCGCCGGTGAACACCGGCTTGCTGCGGGCGCTCTCCAGGCGTTCCTGCCACCAGCGCTTCTCGGCCGGATCCGAGCAGTGCATGAACTCGGCACCGATCGAGCCGCAGTAGGTTTCACGCAGTGCCTGCATGATCTCGCGCAGCGTCATGTTTTCGGCCTTGCCGAAATACGTATTGGCGGCGCTGAACGTGATGTCCATGTCGGACTCGGACAGGTCGTAGAACGCCGGCTCGAGTTCGGGAATCTTTGGGCGCTCGGTGCGCTTGAGCGGATCCAGGTCGGCCCAGCGCGAACCGAGGAAGCGGTACGCAGCGATCAGCGACTGGACGTGAACCTGCTTGCGGGCCACCGCCAGATCGGCCGAGCTGGCCTTGACGGCGAACGCGTTCGACTTCGCGCGCTGCGCAAAGGATTCGATCACCGGGGCGTGGGCCACATCGCGGCTGTCGGAGCCGTCGGTCGCGGGCACGTTCTGCAGCGCGTCGAAGTAGGCGCGCCAGTTGTCGGGCACGGCGCCCGGGTTGTCGAGGTAGGCCTCGTACATCTCTTCGACGTACGGCGCGTTACCGCCGAACAGGTACGAATTCGACCTGTATTGCTGCATCATCTTTCGCTCACCTTTCGCTCCGGTTTCCAGAGCTCCGATGGGTTGATCAACCTTCCGCGGCCCGGCTCGACCGGTTGGCGGATTGCGACCCGCCTTGCTGTACTGTCTCGGGATACCAGCAAGGGGACACAGAAGGAACTTAAATTCTCACGGTCGGGACTTTAACACCGCCGTGTCTTGCTCTCGTGGTGGGAATTACGCACCCACAAACCCTCTAGTTTGCTGACAGACGCACCTTGAACGCGCGCAAAGTGGCGCATGTGACACAGACGCGCTCACCCCTGCGGGTCATCCACCTGCACCCCGCTGCGCCGGCCAAGCCGGCGGTGGGCGCGGCCTGCAATGGCTGCGGCATCTGCTGCGCCGCCGAGCCCTGCCCGCTGGGGGTGCTGGTCAGCGGGCGCCTTTCCGGACCCTGCCGCGCCTTGCTCTGGGACGAAGCGGCGTCGCGCTACCGCTGTGGAATGGTGAGCGCCCCCGGCAGCGTGATACCGGCATTGCCGGCGGCCGTGTCGCCACTGGTGGCTCGCCTGGCCCGTCGCTGGATTTCGTCGGCCACCGGCTGTGATGCCAGCCTGGTGACCGAACCGGGCTGACTCAGGCAGCGACGCGAGACTGAGCGGCGCGGTACTCGCGCGCCAAACGGGCAACCAGGTCGCCGGCCGGTTGCACGCCTTTCACCGCGGCAATGCCCTGCCCGCAACCCCAGATGTCCTTCCAGGCCTTCTTGGCGTCGCCGCCGAAGTTCATCTTGGACGGGTCGCTTTCGGGCAGGTTGTCGGGATCGAGGCCAGCGGCTCGAATGGATGGTTTCAGGTAGTTGCCGTGCACGCCGGTGAACAGGTTGCTGTAGACGATGTCGTCGCTGCTGCCGTCGACAATGGCCTGCTTGTAGGCCTCGGGCGCGCGGGCCTCCTCGGTGGCGATGAAGGCCGAGCCGATGTAGGCGAAATCCGCCCCCATGGCCCGCGCCGCCAGCACGCCGCCGCCGGTGGCCATGGCGCCGGACAGCGCCACCGGGCCGTCGAACCACTCGCGGATCTCCTGGATCAGCGCGAACGGGCTCTTCACCCCCGCATGGCCGCCAGCGCCAGCGGCCACCGCGATCAGGCCATCGGCGCCCTTCTCGATCGCCTTCTTCGCGAAGGCGTTGTTGATGACGTCGTGCAGCACCACGCCGCCCCAGGCATGCACCGCATCGTTGACGTCGGTGCGTGCGCCCAGCGAGGTGATGATGATCGGCACCTTGTACTTGGCACAGACCTGCAGGTCGTGCTCCAGGCGCTCGTTGCTCTTGTGCACGATCTGGTTGATCGCGAACGGTGCGGCCGGCTTGTCCGGGTTCGCGGCGTTGTAGGCGGCAAGGGCCTCGGTGATCTCCGCCAACCACTCGTCGAGCAGTTCGGCCGGGCGTGCGTTCAGCGCCGGCATCGAGCCCACCACGCCGGCCTTGCACTGGGCGATGACGAGTTTGGGGTTGGAGATGATGAACAGCGGCGCGCCGATGATGGGCAGCGGCAGGTTCGCCAGAACGGGGGGCAATGCCATCAGAAGGCCTCCAGAGCCATGTCGGTGATGCTGTCGGCGCCTTCGACGATGCTGTCGCGCAGGCCGGGCACCTTGGAAAGGATGTGGTCGCCATAGAAACGCGCGGTGGCGATCTTGGCCTTCATGAACGCGGGTTCGTCACCCGCCGCGAGGCGATCTTCAGCGGCGATCAACGCGCGGCCCATCTGCCAGCCGGCCACCAGGTTGCCTGCCAGCATCAGGTAGTTCACGCTGCCGGCGAACACCGCGTTGGGGCTGGACTTGGTGCCGCCGACGACGAAGGCCACCACATCGAGGAAGGCCTTGCGGGCCGCCCCGAGGCGGTGGGCCATGGCCCGGGCCGACGCGCTGGTGCGCGCGGCCAGCGCGGCCTCGGTGGCCTCGATCTGCGCCGCGATCGCACGTGCCGTGGCCCCACCGTCACGCATGGTCTTGCGGCCCACCAGGTCATTGGCCTGGATCGCCGTGGTGCCTTCGTAGATGGTCAGGATCTTGGCGTCGCGGTAGTGCTGGGCAGCGCCGGTTTCCTCGATGAAGCCCATGCCGCCATGCACCTGCACGCCCAGCGACGTGACCTCCAGACTCATCTCGGTGGAGAAGCCCTTGATCAGCGGCACCAGGAACTCGTAGAAGGCCTGGTTCTGCTTGCGCGCCTCGGCGTCCGGGTGGTGGTGCGAGGCGTCGAACGCGGCCGCGCCGACCATCGCCATGGCGCGGCAACCCTCGGTGTAGGCACGCATGGTCAACAGCATGCGGCGCACGTCCGGGTGGTGGATGATGGGCGCGGCGCTGTTCATGGAGCCGTCCACCGGGCGCGACTGCACACGGTCGCGTGCGTACGCCACGGCACGCTGGTAGGCCCGGTCGGCCACGGCAATGCCCTGCACGCCAACGCCGAAGCGCGCCGCGTTCATCATCACGAACATGTACTCCAGGCCACGGTTCTCCTGCCCGATCAGGTAGCCGACGGCGCCGCCGTTGTCGCCGTACTGCAGCACGGCCGTCGGGCTGGCCTTGATGCCCATCTTGTGCTCGATGCTGACGCAGTGCACGTCGTTGCGCGCGCCGTTGGAGCCGTCCGGGTTCGGCATGAATTTCGGGCAGATGAACAGCGAGATGCCCTTCACGCCCTCGGGCGCGCCGCTCACGCGGGCCAGCACGAGGTGGACGATGTTCTCGGCCATGTCGTGCTCGCCCCAGGTGATGAAGATCTTGGTGCCGAACAGCCGGAAGCTGCCGTCGGCCTGCGGCTCGGCCCGGGTGCGCACCATGGACAGGTCCGAGCCGGCCTGCGGCTCGGTCAGGTTCATCGTGCCGGTCCAGGTGCCGTCGATCATCTTCGGGATGTAGGCGGCACGCTGCTCGTCCGAACCGGCGGTGAGGATCGCCTCGATCGCGCCATCGGTCAGCAGCGGGCACAAGGCAAAGCTGGTGTTGGCAGCGTTGACCATCTCCATGCAGGCGGCGTGGATCAGCTTGGGCAGGCCTTGGCCACCCACATCCACCGGGTGGTGGATGCCTTGCCAGCCCCCGGCGGCGTATTGCTGGAACGCGGCCTTGAACCCGGGCGTGGCGTGGACCTGGCCATCGCTGAAGGACGACGGGTTCAGGTCACCATCCCAGTTCAGCGGGGCGACCACGCCCTCATTGAGCTTGGCGCATTCCTCGAGCACGGCCTGGGCGGTGTCGTAGCCAGCGTCCTCGAAACCGGGCAACTGGGCCACGGCGTCGATGTTCGCAAGTTCCTTCATCGCGAACAGCATGTCCTTCACGGGGGCGCGGTAGGTCATCGAATGTCTCCTGTCTGGGCATGAAAAAAGGCGCCACGCTGGGCGCCCTTTCGTGTGGATCGCACCGCGCTGGCGCGGCGCAGCGGCAGGCGCAGCCGCTTCAGAGTGCAGCGATCAGTTCGGGCACCGCGGTGAACAAGTCGGCCTCCAGGCCATAGTCGGCCACGCTGAAGATCGGCGCCTCGGGGTCCTTGTTGATCGCCACGATCACCTTGGAGTCCTTCATGCCGGCCAGGTGCTGGATGGCACCGCTGATGCCGCAGGCCACGTACAGCTGCGGCGCGACGATCTTGCCCGTCTGCCCCACCTGCCAGTCGTTGGGCGCGTAACCCGCGTCCACCGCCGCCCGGCTGGCGCCCAGCGCCGCGCCCAGCTTGTCGGCCAGGGGCGTGAGCACCTCGTTGAACTTCTCGCTGCTGCCCATCGCCCGGCCACCCGAGACGATGATCTTGGCCGCCGTCAGCTCGGGCCGGTCGCTCTTGGTGACCTCGCGGCCGACGTAGCTGGACTTGCCGTTGCCCGTCGCCACGGCGACGTTCTCGATGGCGGCCGAGCCGCCCGTCGCGGCGGCGTCGAAGCCGGTCGTGCGCACGCTGATGACCTTCACCGCATCGGTGGCCTGCACGGTGGCGATGGCGTTGCCGGCGTAGATCGGGCGCTCGAAGGTGTCGGCGCTGATGACCTTGCTGATCTCGCTGACCTGCGCCACGTCGAGCTTGGCGGCCACGCGGGGCGACACGTTCTTGCCGTGGGCGGTGGCGGGAAACAGGATGTGGGTGTAGCCCGAAGCGATGGCCAGCACCTGCGCCGCCACGTCCTCGGCGAGCTGCTCGGCCAGGCTGGCGCCGTCGGCCAGCAGCACCTTGCTGACGCCGGCGATCTGCGCCGCGGCCTGGGCCGCACCGCCGGCGTTGTGGCCGGCGATCAGCACGTGGACGTCGCCGCCGCACTGGATGGCGGCGGTCACCGTGTTGTAGGTGGCGCCCTTGAGGGTGCCGTGTTCGTGTTCGGCAATGACGAGTGCGGTCATGGTCAGATCACCTTGGCTTCGTTCTTCAGCTTGGCCACCAGGGTGGCGACATCCGGGACCTTGATGCCGGCCCCGCGCTTGGGCGGCTCGGACACCTTCAGGGTCTTCAGGCGCGGCGTCACGTCCACCCCCAGATCGGCCGGCTTGACCACCTCCAGCGGCTTCTTCTTGGCCTTCATGATGTTGGGCAGCGTCACGTAGCGCGGCTCGTTCAGGCGCAGGTCGGTGGTGATCACCGCCGGCAGCGTGAGCTTGAGGGTTTCCAGGCCACCATCGACCTCGCGGGTGACGGTGGCGCTGCCGTCGGCCACTTCCACCTTGCTGGCGAAGGTGGCCTGAGGCAGATCGGCCAGCGCGGCCAGCATCTGGCCGGTCTGGTTGCAGTCGTCGTCGATGGCCTGCTTGCCCAGGATCACCAGGCCGGGCTGTTCCTTGTCGACCAGGGCCTTGAGCAGCTTGGCCACCGCCAGCGGCTGCAACTCGACATCGGTCTCGACCAGGATGGCGCGGTCCGCGCCGATGGCCATGGCAGTGCGCAGGGTCTCCTGGCACTGCGTGACGCCGCAGGAGACGGCGATCACCTCGGTGACCACGCCCTTCTCCTTCAGCCGCACGGCCTCTTCGACGGCGATTTCGTCGAAGGGGTTCATGCTCATCTTGACGTTGGCGATGTCCACCCCCGTGCCGTCCGACTTCACGCGTACCTTCACGTTGTAGTCGACGACGCGCTTGACGGGTACCAGTACCTTCATGACGCGATGCTCCTTGGGACTCGAATTGACGTTTACGTAAACTGGATTCTAGGCCCCCGGTTGGGGCGCGCTGCCGGTCGACACGATAAATCGAACGATCGTGCTATTTTAGACTGCGCTCTCCAGGGACGTCTATCGTTTCGGCGACAGTTCAGAGCCCAGCGACGCGAAAGGGCACCCGCGCGAATCGGCCGGATCCATCGAGAACGGTGAGATGGTGCTCGCCGGGCTGCCGCAATTGCAGCCCAAGGCGGGTGCCACCGTCGCTGGCGTGCTGAGGCAGGCCATCCAGCAACCAGTACAGCAAGGGCGCCTCGCTGGCGCCCTGGGCCGACACCTGCAAATGGACGGCCCGCGCACCGGGCACCGGCCGCAGCACGGCGCCTGCGTCGAGCCCCACGATGCGCAGCTGGGTGCCGCCGCCGCACCCGGGCCGATCCGTGCCCACCCAAGGCGCCAGCGCGGCCGGCCACAGGGCCTCGGCGCAGTTCGCGGAAGGGTTCAGACCGCCGCTGCGTCCGCGGTCGGGCAGCGTCGGTGGCGCCGTGCCCTGCAACACCCAGCCAGCGCGGTGCTGCGCGCAGTGCGCCGGGTCGGTGCTCTCCAGACGCAAGCCCAACGGCCAGCAGGTGACGGCGGCGGACACGCTGGCCGGCCGGGCGCGCATGGCCGGGCCGGAGTGCACTGGCAACACTGCCAGCACCTCCTGCAGCAAGGGTGCCGCCGTGTTGGCGCCGAAGAAGCCGGGGTTCGGGGTGCCGTCGGGCCGGCCGACCCAGACACCCACCGTTACCTCGTCGGTCACGCCCACCGCCCAGGCGTCGCGAAAGCCGAAGCTGGTGCCGGTCTTCCAGGCCAGGCGGCGCGCTCCCTCGGTGAACGGCCGGTCGGGGTGGCCGCCGCCTTCCAGGATGTCGCGCACGATGAAGGCAGCCCCCTCGCTCATCAGGCGGGCCTCGACCCGCGGCGCCGAGGGCAGCAGGCGGGGCCGTCCGGCGAGGCCACCGCGTGCCAGCGACCGGTAGGCCCCCACCAGTTCCTCCAGCGTGGTGCCGGCACCGCCCAGGATCAGGCTCAGGTTGGGCGTGGCACCACGCTCCATGCGCAGGCGCAAGCCGCCGGCCCGCAGCTGCGCCGCCAGGCGGGCGGGGCCGATCCGGTCCAGCAGATCCACCGCCGGCACGTTGAGCGATTTCTGCAGAGCCTCCGAGGCACTGACCGGCCCGCTGAAACTCGCCTGGAAGTTGCCCGGCTGGTAGCCGCCGAAGGACTGCGGCGCATCGACCAGCAGGCTCTCCGAGTGGATCAGGCCATCGTCCAGCGCCATCGCGTAGAGGAAGGGCTTCAAGGTCGAGCCGGGCGAGCGCACGCCGCGCACCATGTCGACATGGGCGGCGCGCTCGCGGTCGCTGAAATCCGCCGAGCCGGCGTAGGCCAGCACCTCCAGCGAGTCATTGGCCATCACCAGCGCGGCGATCGACACCTTGGGCGGCAGGCCATTGGTCTTGTCGAGCAGCAGCCGTTCGATGCCGGCCTGCAGTTCGACATCGATGGTGGTGTGCAGCAACGCACCGCCGGCCGTGGCCCGGGCCGACTGCCGCACCCGCTCGGCGGCCAGCGGCGCCAGCCAGTGGGCGCGCAATGGTTGCACCGCCACCCGCTCGATGCGCGCGTCGGCCACCGTCGCAGCATCCCAGGTGCCCTGCTTCGCCAGCCGCGCCAGCACCTTGTCGCGCGCGGCCTGGGCGGCCTCTGGCGCACGGTCCGGCCGCAGGCGGGAGGGTGCCTGCGGCATGGCCGCCAACAGGGCCGCCTCGGCCGGGCTCAGCGTGCGGCTGGGCTTGCCCAAGTAGCTGCGGCTGGCCATCTCCACGCCCTCGACGATGCCACCCATTGGCGCATGGTTCAGGTAGAGCGTGAGGATCTCGCGCTTGGACAAACGCAGTTCGAGCTGCAGCGCGCGCACCACCTGCCGCAGCTTGGCACGAAGGCTGCGGCGCTCGGCCGCAGCGGGGGGCTCGATCAAGCGGGCCACCTGCATCGTCAGCGTGGACCCGCCGGACACCACCCGGCCGTTGCGGGCCCATTGCCAACCAGCGCGCGCCAGCGCCAGTGGGTTGACGCCAGGGTGCGCGTAGAACCAGCGGTCTTCGTATCCCAGCAGGGCCTGCAGGTAGAGCGGCGAGACCTCGTCCGGCGTGACCGGCTGGCGCCAGATGCCGTCCGGGCTGGCGTAGGTGCGCAGTGGCGTGCCGTCGCGTGCGGCCACCACCACGCCGCGGTCCCCGGGCGGGATCGGTGGCGGGAACGCGAGATCCAGCACCAGCATCGCGGCCAGCAAGGCCGCCAGCGTCCACCGGGTTCGTCGCAGCATGGCGCCCTGCTCGCTCAGCGCGGCGCTTCGCTCGGCGGCGCGCCGCGTGGGTCGGTGATGGTGATCGCGTTCTCGGCCGCCCCGATGCCACGCAGCTCCGGCCGGTACATGTCCTCCGCGAAGGTGGCCGGCACGACGTAGCGGCCCGGGCTGACGACGCGCACCATGTACAGCACCGTCAGCCAGCGGTTGTCCAGCCTGGCGGCTGCCACGTAGCGGTCGTCGCGGTACTCGCGGTGCTTGATGCGGTCGTCGGCCATGGCCACCGCCGCGTTGACGCCACCGACGGTGAAGTCCCCGGCCTGCGGCCCCTGCGACAGGTTCAGGTTCTCGATCTCGAAGCCGGCCGGCACGCGGTCCACCAGCAGTGCGTCCTCGATGCGCTGCCGCGCCCTCGCCTGCAGCCGCACGACGAGCATGTCGCCCACCTTCAGCGGGCGGTTGGCCCAGGCGCGGCCGTCGGCCTCGAACCAATCGCGCTGGACCTCGATCACGTCGTTGCGAGGTGCCGGCGCCTTGGTCGGGAAGCCGCTGGCCTCCAGCTCCACGAACAGAGGTGCCTTGTACTGGTTGGTCAGGGTGACGCCGCGGGCCAGGCTGGCCGCGTCCAGGCTGCGCAGTTCGGTGGTCTTGGACGCCAGCGCCTGCACGGCGTCGCCCACCTTCAGCAGGGCCGTCCACTCGCCGGACGAATCTCCGCCGGCCGCGCGCGCGGCGAGCACCAGGGAGAGCCGCTCCTGGGTGGAGTAGTACTGTCGGCCGCCGACCTTCTCGGCCAGCTCGAAAAGCAGGTTCTCGCGACGCGGGTGTACGATCTCGTGGCGCGCCAGCAGGGCATAGCTCAGCGCCAGATCGCGCACCGACGAGCCGTAGTCGCCCAGCCACTCCTCGCCCCAGCCGAAGCGGCGCGACTGGATGCCGTACGGCCGCTTCATCGCATCGTCGATCGCCACCTTGGCGCGTGCCTCGTCGCCCATCAGCTTCAGCGCCAACCCCAGGTGCACCAGGGGCAGCGGCGAGCGGGCACGGTCGCGCACCTGGTCATGCAGGTAGCGCAGCATCGCCAAGGGCGCCTTCTGGTCGCGCGCCAGGATGTAGCCGATGTGGGCCAGCTCGGCGAAGCGCTGGTGGCTGTCGCGCACCAGCGAGTAGTCGCGGTCGTTGTAGCTGGTGGCGATGCCTGGCGCGCTGGCGGCGCTCGCCGCATCGGCTCGCATCTCGCGCGGCAGCGTCGGGAAGCGGTTCGGCGCCTGCTGGAGTTGCTGCAGCAGCCAGTCCTGCGTGGTCTTCGTCATGCTGTCGGGCACGGCAAAGCCCTGGGCACGCGCGTCCTGCAGGAAGCCCATCACATAGGCCGACAGCCAGGCTTCATAGGCGCCGCCACCCCACAGCGTGAAGCCGCCGTTGGACTTCTGCAGGCCCGCCAACCGGGCCACGGCGCCTTCGATGAAGCGTGCTCGCTCATCGCGGGTACGTGGCTTCAAGCCATAGGCCTTTGCCGCCGCCTCGTCGATGAAGACATGCGGGTAGGCAGCGCTGGTGGTCTGCTCCAGGCAGCCGTAGGGGTAGTCCAGCAGGCCTTGCACCAGGCGGTTGATGTTGAGCGGCGGCTTGTTCGAGACGCTGATACTCACCGCGGCCGAGGCCTTGAAGTACTTCTCGATGAGGCCGGCATCCACCTTCGTGCTGGCGCCGGGCTCGAGCTTCAGGCGCCGGGCCTCGCGCTCCTGTGGCACCGGGGGCTGAACCTGCAGCGCCGCCTCGCGTACGATCTTCAGGCCGCTGGCGCTGGCGACCCGCAGGCGCAGCCGGCCCAGGCCGTAGGCGTCGGTGGCCTCGACCGGGAAGCGCAGCGTGGCACGCTGCTGATGCTTCAGGCTCAGGGTCTTGACACCATCGCGAATGCGAACCGGATCCGCCCCTTCCAGTTGCACCGTGACTTCCTGCGCCGCGCCGCTGAGGTTGGTGACATCCAGCGCCAGGGTGGCCGCGTCACCCGGGGAGATGAAACGCGGCATGGCCAGTTCGGCCACCAACGGCGCAGCCGAGACCATCTCGCGCTCGGCGCGACCGTAGCGTTCGGGCGCGGAGACCACCGCCATCAGCCGCAGCGTGCCGTTGAAATCCGGGATGTCCAGCGCAACGTCGGCCTCGCCCTTCGCATCGAGCGCCACCGGGCCGCTGAAGAGATCGATCAGCTTGACCTTCTTGGGCATGCTCTGGGTGTCGCGCAACTTGGCGTCGCCGCCGAACTTGAGCTTGGCCAGCGTGCCGTCGGTCTTCTCGATCAACTTGCCGTACATGTCCAGCAACTCCGGTGCAAAGCGGTGCTTGCCGAAGAAGAAGTCGAACGCGTCGGGCGACTTGTAGCGGGTGATGTTGAGGATGCCCACGTCCACCGCCGACAGCGTGACGATGCCGGCCTGGCCGGCCAGGCCATCGACCTTGACCTTCACCGTGACACGCTTCTCCGGCTCGACCTTGGCAGGTGCCGTCAGCGCCACCTTGAGCTGGCGGTCGCCGCGCGCCAGCGGCAGGTGAACCAGGCCGACGGCACGCGCCGGGGTCACGCGGTCGCCCTGGCTGCCGGGGCGGAACGCCGTGACGGTGACGTACAGGTCGTGGCGCGCCCAGGCCGGGTCGATCGGAATGGAGATGGCCGCCCCGCTGGCCTTTGCCTCGATGCGCCGGCTCCACAGCAGGCTGTCGCCGACGACCGCCACCAGCGCTGTGCCGTCATGCGGCGGGGTGATGGTCAGCTCGGCCGTGTCACCGGCCTTCAGTGGCGCCTTGGCCAGCTTCATCTGCACGCGATCGGGGCGGTTGCCCATGTCCTCGGCTTCTTGCGCACCCCAGCCCGCGTAGAAACGGTAGCGCAGCGTCAGCCCCGTCTCGGGGTCGTCCACCTCCAGGCGGTAGCGTCCCCAGCGCACCGGCACGCTGACAGGCACCCGTTCGCCCACCAGGGCCACGGCGCCGGACTCGATGATCTCCTCGGTCTCGGTGAAGCCGGACTGCCAGCCCCGCTGGTCGTCGAAGCGCCAGTGGTACTCGCGCTCCTCGCGCACCAGCCGCAGGGGCAGGTTCTTGGCGGGCTGCGGCCGGCCATTGACATCCACACGGGTCAGCTCGAAAGCCGCCTTGCCGCCCTCGGGGGCCACGTCGCGGTCGAACAAGGGCCGCAGCGCCAGCAGCTTGGCCGCCGGCCAGACGCTGCGCTCGATCGAGCGCACGACCGGGCGGCCACCGCTTTCCAGCAGGCTGAACGAGCCGCGTACCTGCATCGGCGATTGCACGCCTTGCAGCGACACCGGCAGGCTGACCTCGGCCTCGCCCTGGTCATCCAGGCTGAGGTCACCGACCTCCTCGCGCTTCTTCTTCTGGTCGTCGGCGAAGTCGCCGAACACGAAGCCCGGCCACTTCTGCGGCAAGGCCAGACGCTGGCGTTCGGTGGTGGCCGACACGATGAGGCGGTTGCCCGAGGCCGGGGCACCGAAGAGGTAGTCGCCCCGCACCTTGACCTCGAATTCCTCGCCGGCCATCAGCACCGGCTTCGTGGTCTTGAGATCCAGTTTCATGCGCTCGGGCAGAAACTCCTCGACCTGGAACTTCCACACCGTGTCCGGCCGCCTGGCGCCGGGATCGGCACGCAGCTCGAGCTGCCAGGCGCCTGTCTGCGAATCGGCCGGCAGCTCGATGCCTTGCTGCAGGTAGCCGGGTTGCTTGTCGCGCGGGCGCCAGGTCTCGGTGGCCACCGTGCGGCCGTCCGGGCGCTTGAGGGTGGCACTGAGCGGCTGCGGCGCCAGCAGGCGGCCGTCGGCATCGCGTGCAAGCACCGAGAGGGTGAACCGCTCGCCGGGGCGATACAAATCGCGGCCGGCATAGGCGAAGAGCTTCACGCTGCGCGACGGGTGGCCACCGATGTCGAACTCCGACAGGTCCAGGCCGGGCTCGCGCAGCACCAGGGTGCTCATCTCCACCCTGCCACCGGTGCTGCGCCGGGCGACCAGCAGCGTGGCGCCGTCCGGCACGCTGTCGAAGCGGGCATGCCCCTCGCTGTCGCCTTCGGCCTTGGCCAGGGAACGCGCGTTCTCGTCGAGCAGCTCGAAGCTGACACCCGACAACGCGGTACCAGCCTTCAGCGAGGTGGCGAAGGTGTCCAGGGCCCGGCTGTACCGGTGCGCCTGCAGCCCGATGTCGGTGACATAGAAGTAGGTCACCTGGTAGTCGTAGGCGAAGCGACCCGGCTGGTTCATCACCGCGATGTAGACACCCGGCTCCTGCAGCTCCTTGATGCCCTCGACCGGAATGAAGTTGACGCGTCGCTTGTTGGGAGACGGCTCGGTGCTGAAGCGGCCGAGGTACACGCTGGTGGTGCTGGCGCGCAGCTGGTCCAGCTCCCATCCACCCACGAGGCCCTTGAGACGCCGGCCGTTGCCGTAGCCGCCTTCGTAGCCGCCTTCGTAGCCGCCTTCGTCGCCCTCGCCGCCTTCCTCGGTCTGGTCGCCCCCGGAAGCAGCCCGGCGCACGCCGGCCACGCGTTCCAGGAAGCGCGGCATGGCCTGCGGCTCGACGCGCAGGAACTGCAGATCCACCTCGGGCACGTTGACAGTCACCACCGGCAGGCCGCCGTTCTGCCCGGCAGGCAGCACCACGCCTCGGCTGGCGAAATAGAACGAGGCCGGCATGGCCTCGCTCGTCAGCTCGCAGGTCTTGCCCTCGGCGAGCTTGGCACCGTCCTGCGACAGCAGGTTGGGCTGCACCTCGACCTTGAAGCGGCGTTGCGGCTGGATGGCCGGGAAGTAAACCACGCGCGGGTTGTCGCCGATCACCCAGGCGCCCTGGAGGATCTTGCCTTCGGTCTGCGAAGCGGCAGCCGACTTCGGGCTGGGCGCGACAGGACCCAGGTCGGTGACCCGCATCAGCTCGTCGAGCTTCTGCCGCCCGTCGACCGGCTGGGTGAAGACCACCGCCAGCGCGGGCTGGTCGTCGAATAGGCGGGGCTTGCATTCGAGCGCCGCGAACGGCTGGCCGGGATCCGCAGCCAGTGCGGGCGCCGGGCCCGCCTGCTGCCGCTGGTAGAGCCACCAGCCACCCACAGCCAACACGGCAGCCGCCGCAACTGACGCGACAATGCCGATCCAGCGCCTGCGAATGTTCGCCTCCATGCCACGCTCCCCGCGGTGATTTGGCAGTGATTCTGGCAGAGGGCCCTCACGCCCCGGCGCCCCAACTCACCCATGAAACCCGAATCCTCACCCCGACCCTGCATCGGCGTGTTCGACTCCGGCGTCGGCGGCTTGTCGGTGCTGCGCGCGCTGCATGCGCGATTGCCCGGCGTGCCGCTGCGCTACCTGGCCGACTCGGCCCACGCGCCCTATGGCGAACGCGACCCAGCGCATGTCGAGGCGCGCAGCGAGGCCATCACCCGGCACCTGCTGGCGCAGGGCGCCCGCGTCATCGTGGTCGCCTGCAACACCGCCACCGCACTGGCCGTTCACCGCATCCGCGCGTTGTGGCCCGAGTTGCCGGTGGTGGGGGTGGAGCCCGGCATCAAGCCGGCTGTGGCCTTGTCGCCGCATGGCCGCATCGGCGTGATGGCCACGCCGGGCACGCTGGCAAGCGTGCGCTTTGCCGAGCTCTTGCAACGCCACCGCGGGAATGCGCATTGGCACCTGCTGCCCTGCCCGGGCCTGGCCAAGGCGATCGAGCAGGGCACGCTCGACGACCCCGCCCTGCTGGCGATGGTGCGGCACTTTGCAGCCGACTTGCGTGACGCGAAGGTGGACACCGTGGTGCTGGGTTGCACCCATTACCCGTTCGTGGCGGATCCGTTGCGCGCCGCCTTGCCCGAAGGCACGCGCTTCATCGACACAGCACATGCCGTGGCCGATCGAGCGGCGACCTTGTGGGCGGCATTGGGTATCGACGTGACACCGGATGCGATGCGCCTGAGCACCACCGGCGATCCCGAGGCGATGGCCCGAGTAGCGCGGCCTTGGTTGGGCTTTGCCGGCACGATCGACCATGTCGACGTCTGAATGGCAACCGTGGTGCCCGGAGCGGGGATCGAACCCGCATAGACCGTTTCGGGTCTGGCGGATTTTAAGTCCGCTGCGTCTGCCTGTTTCGCCATCCGGGCGGGCCGGCGGATTATCGGCCGAGGCGCTTGGCCCATGAAGAAAGGGAAGCTGCGTTGCAGCTTCCCTTGGGCATGTCTGGAGCGGGAAACGAGACTCGAACTCGCGACCTCAACCTTGGCAAGGTTGCGC
>JADMKA010000264.1 GCA_018780145.1 Vitreoscilla sp.
TGCGGCCGTCCTTGATGCGGATCCAGTGGCCCAGCATGCCGCGCGGCGCGGCCACGGTGCCCACGCCCTTGGCCTCCTTCGGCCAGGTCTTCGGATCCCACTTGTCGACATTGGCCGTGGCGGTGTCGCCGGCCTTGATGTTGGCCACCAGCTCGCTCCAGTCGTCCAGCATCATCTCGCCGCAGTACTGGCCTTCCAGCGCACGGGCCAGGGTGCGGCCGATCGTGGTGGGCAGCAACTGCTTGGCGCTGTAGTTGGTTTCGGGCAGACCCAGCGCCTTCGGGATGGCGCTGTTGATCGCCACCGCCGACGACTCGATCTGCTCCTTCACGCGCTGGCAGTACTTGTTGCCTTTCAGCGCGTGGGCATAACCCAGGATGTAGCGGGACAACGGGCCGACTTCCATCGCATGGCCGCGCCAGCGCGGCGACTTGATCCACGAGTACTTGGCGGTCTCGTCGATCTGTTGGATGTTCGTGCGCGTGCCCTTGGCCTTCGGCCCCAGCACGTAGTTCGGCTCGGTGACACCGTCCCACGGATGCAGGCCCTTGCTCTCGTCGGCGTAGGTGTACCAGCTGTGGTTGACGAACTCCTGCACCTGCTCGGGATCGCGCGGGTCGATCGGGTGGATCTCGTCCCAGTTGCCCCCCAGGATGGCACCGCCGGGCAGTTGCTGCGTGCGCGGGTCGTAGGCCACTTTTTCGTAGGTGCCGTAGTCGCTCACGTTGGTTGCCGACAGGCCGCCCCCGTACAGCCAGCCGGCCTGTTTGTAGAGGGTGCCGATGGCCAGCACGTCGGGGACGTAGACGTTCTTGTTGAACTCGATGATCTCGTCGATGCGGGCCTTGATGAAGTTCAGCCGCTCCATGTTGATCGGGGCACCGGCAGCGCCGTTGCCGTCGATGTTGATCGCGCAGGGCACGCCGCCGACCAGGTAGTTCGGGTGCGGGTTCTTGCCGCCGAGGATGGTGTGGATCTTGACCCACTCCTTCTGCAGATCCAGCGCCTCGAGGTAGTGCGTCACGGCCATCAGGTTGGCCTCGGGCGGCAGCACGTAGGCCTTGTTGCCCCAGTAGCCGTTCATGAACGGCCCGAGCTGGCCGCTCTCGACGAACTTCTTCAGCCGGTTCTGGATGTCCCTGAAGTAGCCGGCCGAGGACAGGGGATGCGATGGCGAGACCAGCTGCTGCAGCTCGGAGGTCTTGCGCGGGTCCGCCTTCAGGGCCGACACCACGTCCACCCAGTCCAGCGCATGCAGGTGGTAGAAGTGCACGGCATGGTCGTGCACCTGCAGCGTCTTGGCCATGATCTCGCGGATCAGGTGGGCGTTCTTGGGAATGCGGATGTCCAGCGCATCCTCGACCGCCCGCACCGAGGTCAACGCGTGGCAACCGGTGCAGACGCCGCAGATGCGCTCGACGAAGGCCCAGGCGTCGCGCGGGTCGCGGCCCTTGAGGATGACCTCCAGCCCGCGCCACATCGTGCCGGTGGAGACGGCATTGCGGATGACGTTGTCCTTGTCGAGATTGACCTCGCAGCGCATGTGGCCCTCGATGCGGGTCACCGGGTCGACGACGATGCGGCGCCCGCTGTCGTCGAGGTTGAAGCCTTGGGTGGCGTAGGCAGCCATGGGGAATCCTTTGCGGTGGGCGTTGGCGTGTCGGGTGGCGTGACGGTTGGCGTGCGCCTCAGTGCCCCGCGTCGCTGGTCTGGGTGTTCTTCTGCGTGGCGCGCTTGATGGCCGACGCCGCGGCGTGCGCGGCGACCGCTGCGCCGACCACGCCGGCCGTGGTGGCACCCACCTGGTCGGCGTTGGCCTCGACGCCGAACTGGTGGATGTCGGTCAGGCGGTCGTAGAAGGAGCCCTTGTCCCAGAAACCGTCCTCGCTGCAGCCGATGCAGCCATGGCCGGCCTGGATCGGGAAGCTGGTGCCTTCGTTCCAGCGTGTGGTCGAACAGGCGTTGTAGGTGGTCGGACCCTTGCAACCCACCTTGTAGAGGCAGTAGCCCTTGCGCGCGCTCTCGTCGTCCCAGGACTCGACGAACTGGCCGGCGTCGAAGTGCGGCCGCCGGTAGCACTTGTCGTGGATGCGCTGGCTGTAGAACATCTTCGGCCGGCCCTGG
>JADMKA010000068.1 GCA_018780145.1 Vitreoscilla sp.
CGTCCTGGCTGCTGTTGCGGCCGGTGCGGAAGATGTACTTGTTCCACTTGTCGCCAGTGATCGAATCGGCCACCGCCGGCTCCACCAGCAGGATCTTCTTGTACTCCTCGGCCACCGGCAGCATGGCCAGCGCCACGCCGGACGACGTGGGGCCTACGGCCAGATCGACCTTGTCGTCACCATAGGCGGCGGCCAGCAGGCTCTTGCCCTGGTCCGGCTTGCCCTGGTCATCCTTCTCGATGACGACCAGCTTCTTGCCCGCCACAACAAAAGTGCCGCCGGTCGCATAGTCCAGCCCCATCTGGAACCCCAGCGCCGTCTGCTTTCCATAGGCCTCCAGCGGGCCGGTCTTGCTGTAGACGTGGGCGATGCGGATCTCGCCGCCGGCGGCGAGGGCCGGCACGGCGGCCAGCCAGCCGGCACCCGCGGCCAGCGTGATGAGGGCGAGGACGAGGGGGCGTCGGGAAAGATGGCGGCGCTGCATGGGTGCTTGTCTCCTGGGGCTCGTGGCCCGTTGTGAGCGGGGATGTCCGCTGGAAACGCAATGGCTGTGCCGAGATGGGGTGCGCTGGGGTAACTACGGGGAATTCGCCGCCACGCTGGCGCATTTCGCCTGGCGATGCACCCTGCGGGCCATCCGAAGGCATCAGCGCTGCGGAAGAGGTGCCTGCTTGCCAGACATCCGCTCGGCAGGATGCCTGTCTTTCAGGCAGCGGCTTGCGCTTGAGTTGCATCGAGTCTGGGGGATCTCGATTCCCCAAGCAACGTGTCGAGAGGCAGCTGGCCATTGGCAACTGACAACGGCCCGTTCACCGGGCGGGCCACATGGCCGGGGACTGATTGCTGCGGGTTGTGGCCCTGCTCGGCCCGTGACAGGTGTCGACCCGACGCCAATGTTCAAGGTCTCCCGTAGCACCATCTGCTATGCAGCGTTTGCGGCCAGTGGCCGCGCCGGGCCGAACTCACGCTGAGCCACATCAGGCGCTCGGTGGGCTTGGCGACCGCTGGCCGCACGAACTTCAGCATTGCGAAGCAGAACCGCCGTAGGTCCCCGACGATTACTAGTCGCGCAGATTCACTCCCAGGGAGCTGGTGCGTCACTGAGGTCTTCAGGCGACGGCGTGGTCGGTGTCTCAGTGGGCATAGAGATAGCAGCATTCGCTTCGACGGATAGCCTGGACCGAACGGCCTTCACACGCTCTCGGAGGTGCGCCGCTTGTGTGACATGGAATCGACCTAACTGGCCGACTCGTTGTGAGGCTTTGATGGCTAGCGCATCAACGCTCATTGTCTCGGTGCCGTCTTCTTCCGCCCGTTCAAGTTGGTAAACTTGGGAGCGAACCTGCGACCGCTTTTTCGCGCTCAGTGAAGGCTTGCGGTTGACGATCAGCTTCGTCGCGATCATCGGCTCTGAAGCCGAGAAAACCTCATGCTTGGCGCGCCCGGCCTTCAGCCCATGCTGTGCGAGCATTCCGTACACCTGCGCGATCACCCAAGTCTGCGTTTCCTTGTCTACGTGGCAGGACCAAGACATTGCCATGTCGTCTACATACCGAGAGTAGGTAATGCCGCGAGCAGCGAACTTGGCTTGAAGCAGCGGCTCATGCCGCCACATCACGAGGTTTGCGATGTAGGAACTCGTGATCGCACCTTGTGGCAGGTGTCCACTCTTCGTCGTCAGTCTTGTTAGAAGTTTCGCCACTTCAGGCGCGAATCGAAAAAACCCGTGCCACACGTCTTCGACGAGCGCGGCTGTGACAGACGGAAAGAACTTCTTCACGTCCTCGCAGACAAGCAGCTGCTTGTTCGTATGCAGCAGCGCATTGGTCACGTAGTCCCGACCCTTCAGGCTACCTTGGAGGTATTCGGGAAAGTAGACGTTGACGAATACAACTTCCTTGATTCTGCGATGCACCGTTTTCAGTTGCCCCAGTGCGTCGAACGTCTGGCGCGTGGATCCAGGTTCGGGCTTGACGGTGCGGTAGCTCTGATCAGCCCGTTCCGCTAGCGCGTGCAGTTCGCCCACGCTGAGTCTGAGCGCTCGCGCCAAAGCGGCGAGGCTCATTGGGCTGCTGCCGGTTCTGTTGACACCGACCTACGCTCGACGAGCGTTCTCGAAC
>JADMKA010000228.1 GCA_018780145.1 Vitreoscilla sp.
CGTGGCTCGATCGACGGCGGCCGCCACCCCTTGCCGACCCGCGAAGCCTTTGCAGCCACCCTGGCGGGCTGGGGCATCGGGCCCGACACCCCGGTGGTGGCCTACGACGCTCAGGGCGGCCCCTACGCCGCCCGCGCGTGGTGGCTGTTGCGCTGGATGGGCCACACGGCGGTGGCGGTGCTGGACGGCGGCCCGCAGGCCTGGCTCGCAGTCAACGGCCCGGTCGAATCGGGCGCGGCGCAGGCACCAACGTCTCTGGCTGCCTACCCTCTGCGTGCTCCAGGCATGCCCACGGTGCACGCCGCCGGCCTCTGGCAAGGCCTGGGCCGGCTGGCGGTTCTGGATGCCCGGGCCGGCGAGCGCTTCCGCGGCGAGGTCGAACCGCTGGACGCCCGCGCCGGCCACATCCCTGGAGCCCGCCACCGCTTCTTCAAGGACAACCTGGCGGCAAACGGCCGCTTCCTCGACGCGGCCACGCTGCGCGAGGCCTTCGAGGCCTTCGGCGTGGCGCCCGGCGAGGTCGTCCACCAGTGCGGATCGGGCGTCACCGCCTGCCACAACCTGCTGGCGATGGAGGCGGCCGGGCTGACCGGCAGCGCGCTGTACCCCGGTTCCTGGAGCGAATGGTCGAGCGACGCGGCCCGGCCGGTGGCCGTCGGCTGAACCGCCGGCGCCCTTGACGATCATCAAGACAGCGGCCGCGAAACGCGCAACACTTCTCCCATGGGCCGGCATTCCCGGCAAGCTCTGAGAGGAGTGCAGCATGTACCGCAACATCCTGGTCCCGACCGACGGCTCCGACATCACCCAGAAGGCGGTGCAGACCGCCATCACGCTGGCCAAGACGCTGGGGGCCAAGCTCTCCACCATCTGCGTGAAGGAGCCGTTCCCCTACAGCGCCATCTCCGAGATGCAACCGGTGCCGCCGCAGGAGTTCTACGACGCGCAAGAGCGCATCGCCGCGTCGCGCGTCAAGGTCGTGGTGGACGCTGCGGGCGCGGCGGGCCTGGATTGCAGTGCCAGCACCATCGAGGCCCTGCACCCCTGGGAAGCCATCACCGACTACGCCAAGGCCCAGGGCTGCGACCTGGTGGTCATGGCCTCGCATGGCCGGCGCGGCGTCAGCGCCCTGCTGCTGGGCAGTGAGACCCAGAAGGTGCTGACGCACAGCAGCGTGCCCATCCTGGTCGTGAAGTGAGGCCCGGCGTCAATGCGCCTGCATCAGGCGCGTTGCAGCCACCACCAGCAGCAGGCCGGCGCCTATCCACGCCACCTGCGACACGATGTCGCGCCACGGCAGGTGGCGTTGCATCTGCGGGATCAGGTCGGCCACCGCCACGTAGATGAAGCTGCTGGAGGCCACCACCAGCAGGTACGGGAACATGCCCTGCCAGGATCCGACCACGAAGTAGCCCAGCACGCCGCCCACCACCGCCGTCAGGCCGGAAGCGGCGTTGTAGAGCAGCGCCTTGCGGCGGCTGAAGCCCGCGTTGATCAGCACGATGGTGTCGCCCACCTCCTGCGGGATCTCGTGCAGGATGATGGCCAGTGCCGTGGTCACGCCCAGCTCGGGGCTGGCCAGGAAGGCCGCGGCGATGATGATGCCGTCGCAGAAGTTGTGGATGCTGTCGCCCACCAGCACCGAGATGCCGCCCCGGCCGGCCTGCTCGGCGTCGAAGTCGTGGTGGTGGTCGTGCCCGTCGCCCTCGTGGTGGTGGGCATGCCGGTAGAGCTCGGCCTTTTCCAGCAGGAAGAAGAACAGCAGGCCGGCCAGCAAGGTGGCAAACAGCGAGTGGGTGTCGGCCCCGCTCTCGAACGCCTCGGGCAACACATGCAGCAGGGCCGTCGACAGCAACACGCCGGTGGACAGGCTGACCAGGTGCTTGACCAGGCGGCCCAGCACCGCGAAGGTCAGCGACGCGGCGATCACCACCGACAGCAGGCCCCCCAGCAGGGTGGCTGCAACGATGTACATCAGGGTCATTCAGGGCCTTCTCTGAAACGAAAACCGCGCCCGATCGGGGCGCGGCGGTGTCGGTGAAACGGGTGGAATCAGGCCACGCCGTTTGCCTTGAACCATGCCAGGCAGCGCTTCCAGCCGTCGTCGGCGGCGTCCTTGCGGTAGCTCGGGCGGTAGTCGGCGTGGAAGGCGTGCGGTGCGTCGGGGTAGACGACGAACTCGCTCTTCCTCGCGGCCGCACTGCCACCGGCCAATGCAGCTTTCATCTTATCAACCGTGTCAAGCGGGATGCCGGCGTCCTGCCCGCCATACAGGCCCAGCACCGGGCCGTTCAGGCCGGCGACGAGGTCCAGGGGGTGCTTGGGCGTCAGCTCGGACGCTGCCCCGACCAGCCGGCCGTACCAGGCCACACCAGCCTTCAGCGCCGGGTTGTGCGCCGCATACAGCCAGGTGATGCGGCCGCCCCAGCAGAAGCCGGTGATGCCCAGCTTGCCCGTGTCCATGCCCTGGGCCCTGGCCCAGGCGACGGTGGCGTCGAGGTCGCCCATCACCTGCGCGTCGGGCACCTTGGCAACCACCTCGCTCATCAGCTTGGCGATCTCGCCATAGCTGCCGGCGTCGCCCTGCCGGACGAAGAGCTCGGGGGCGATGGCGCAATAGCCCTGCCTGGCGAAGCGCCGGGCCACGTCGGCAATGTGCTCGTGCACGCCGAAGATCTCGCTGATCAGCAGCACCACCGGCAGGCCGGTCTTGCCCTCGGGCGCGGCCCGGTAGGCCGGCATCTTGAAGTTGCCGACGGGGATGGTCACCTCGCCGACCACCAGGCCCGCGCTGTCGGTCTTGACCACCGTCTGTGCGCAGACGGGCAGCACCGCCGCCGCAAAGCCTGTCCCCACCGAAGTGCGCACGAAATCGCGCCGCGAGAACTCGCGCGAAGGGGGAACCAGCGCGTTCACGTCTCCCAGAAGACTCGTCTCGTCCATGCCAGGGTCTCCGTCTCGGAAAGTTGCGGACCCGCGGATTCTGGGAGAAGTGGCTATGCCCCTACTCGCAGCACGCGTGCAACCGAGGGCACGCCTTGCGCATCCAGCACGAACACCATGTAGAAGCCAGGCGGGGCCGTGTTCGCCGTGGTGGGCAGCTTCACGTTGAGCTTCTTGCCGATCTGCGTGAACGTCAGGTCCTGGAACCGCTGGTCGTTGTTGAAGGCGTGTGTCACCGCGCCGAAACGCACCAGCGTCACCCGCGACATCGCGGTCTTGGTGGCCATCTGCAGCGCGATCTTCTGGCCCCAGGTGGCCGCCGTGGGCGCGGCGGCGATCACTGGCCGCTTGGCCGGAAGACCGGAACCGTCCGTCTTGTACAGATAAGGCGGGTAGAAGATCTCGGCGTTCAGGTTGATCACCGGGCCGGGCGCACCACCGCCGCCCGTGAGCACCGTGCCGTCGGGCATCAGCATCGAGATCGAGTGGTACAGCCGCGGCTTGCTGGCGCTGGCCCAGGCTGTCCAGGTGCCCGTGGCGGGCGACCAGACCTCGGAGTCGTAGATCGCCCCGACCAGGTCGTTCCCGGTGGTCGAGCCGCCGTTGGCCCAGACGCGGCCATCCGGCAGCAGCGTGGCATTGCCGAACTGGCGGTCGGCCGACAGCGGTGCGGTGGGCGTGATCACCGGCGTGGCGCCGTTGAAGTCCACCAGCGTGGCCACACCGCCCTGGCGCACCGCCAGCACCTTGCCCGGCGCGTACATGGCGGCCGGCAGGTTGTAGGCCCCTTGCGGCACCGTGCCAGCCGGTGCCCACTGGGTGAGCGCCCCGGTGCCGGCCACATCCAGCGACATGATCTTGCCGACCGGCGTGACCATGACCACCGAGCCCTTCGGGCCCCACCAGGCGCGCGGGTAGTTCCAGCTCTGGCCGATGGCGCCGTAGGCGTTGTCGCTCGCGGCCGTGGTCAACGTGCGCCAGCCGGTCGCCGCGTTGTACATCTCCGGCGTGCTGGCGTAGGTGTCGTCGGTGGGCGGGTACTGGGCATTGCCTTCGTAGACCCTGTCGATGCGCCCGCCGATCACCGCCTGCTCGCCGGCTGCGGTGGTGACGACCGTGGCATACCAGCGCTGGTAGGCCATGGACTGGGCCTGCTTCGTCAAGGCGTTGTCCGCCGGGGTGAAGACGTTGACCTCGTTGTTGGCGTAGTTGCGCTGGCCATTGACGATGCGGTCGCCGCCCACCAGCAGCACGTTGCCGCTCTCGGGCAGCAGCACCTGGCCGGCGCAGAAGATGTCGGTCCCGGTGGCGTTGGGCAACAACTGCATGGCGGCGCCCGCCGTGCCCAGAGCCGGGTCCCAGACGCTGTAGTGCAGTTGCCCGCCCTGGAAGCCATCGGGCTTGCTGCCGTAGCTCAGCACGCGGCCATCGGCCAGCAGCACGGTGTGCAGCGGGATGATGGGCCAGTTGAAGGCCGGGCCGAACTGCCCCTTCAGATGAACATCAACAGGGCCGGGCGGTATCGCCGCCACCGCCTCGGCGGCAAGCGCTGACCTCCGATCGTCCGGCACCGGCGCCACGCCAGGGCCGGCGCCATGGTCGATCGGCGCGGCCATGTCGGCCGCCCGATCTTCCTCGGTCAGCGAGGCGGCCTCGGGCGCGAGTGCGCCGCCGCAGCCGGCCAGTGCCGCTGTGGCCACCCATTTCAGCGTGAAACGGCGGCCTCGCGCTTGCCACAAACGGGCCGCGCGAGGATCAATTTTGGTCATGCGAATCACCTGAAATCCCTCCGGGAACGGATACCTGCCGGGGGATTCTGCCCGGGCTGTCATGGCGACGCCTGCACAATTCGTTGTCATGCATCACACCTTGCCCTCACCCACCGGCCTGCTGGCCGCCATCGACATGGGGTCGAACAGCTTCCGGCTGGAGATCGGCCAGCTTCGCGACGGCCGCTACCGCCGCCAGCTCTACCTGAAGGAGACCGTGCGACTGGGCGCGGGCCTGGATGCCGACGGCCTGCTGACCGAGGACGCCACGCTGCGCGGCCTGCAATGCCTGGCGCGCTTTCGCGCCAGCCTCACCGGCCTGGAGCCCACGCAGGTGCGCGCGGTGGCGACCCAGACGCTGCGCGAAGCGCGCAACCGCAATGCCTTCCTGGCCCGCGCGCAGGCCGCGCTGCGGTTGCCGATCGAGGTGATCTCGGGTCGCGAGGAGGCCCGCCTGATCTACGCCGGCGTCTCGCACCTGCAGCCCTCGGACGACAAGCGCCTGGTGATCGACATCGGTGGCCGCTCCACCGAGATGATCCTCGGGCGCGGCCGGATACCCACGCAGGCCGAGTCGTTCCAGGTTGGCAGCGTCAGCCTGTCGATGCGCTACTTCCCGGAGGGCCGCTTCAGCGCCGAGGCCTTCCGTGCCGCCCAGGTGGCCGCTGGTGCCGAGCTGGAGGAGGCACTGGCCGAGTTCACCCCCTCGCGCTGGCACGAGGCCCTGGGCTCCTCGGGCACCGCGGGCGCCGTCTCCGAGGTGCTGGCCGCCACCGGCCGCACCGACGGCCGCATCACGCCGGACGGCCTGCGCTGGCTGATCGGCGAGTGCATCGCCGCCGGCTCGATCGACCGCCTCGCGCTGCCGGGCCTCAAGCCCGAGCGCCGCGCGGTGTTCGGCGGCGGGCTGGCCATCCTCTACACCTTGGCCACGCACTTCCGCATCGCCGAGCTATTGCCGGCCAAGGGCGCCTTGCGCCAGGGCGTGATCGTGGATTTGCACGACCGCCTGCTGGCCCGCCACCACGCGCGCGGACACGATCTGCGCGACGAGTCGGTGCGCCTGCTGCAGAAGCGCTTTGGTGTCGACACCGCCCAGGCCAAGCGGGTGCGCGACCTGGCCCTGCGCTGGCACGCGCAGGTCGAACCCACCGCCGACGCCGAACGCCAGCACGAGCTGCGCTGGGCGGCCGAGCTGCACGAGGTCGGCATGATGGTCTCGCACCACGACCACCACCGGCACAGCGCCTACCTGGTCGCCCATGTGGACGCGGCCGGCTTCTCGCAGAGCCAGCAGCGCCGCGTGGCCGACCTGGTGCTGGGCCAGCGCGGCGGCCTGCGCAAGATGGAACCCGCCATGACCGACGTCGACGTGGCCTGGCAGCTGCTGTGCCTGCGCCTGGCGGCCATCAAGTGCCACGCGCGGGCCGAGATCGACCCCCTGGCCATCCACATCGAGCGCAAGGGGGCGACGGCGCGGCTGCGCTGGAACCCCGAGTGGGCAGGCGCCCATCCACGTGCCGTGCACCTGCTTCGCGAGGAGGCAGCCGCCTGGTCGCGCGGCGTTCCACTCATCCTGGAACTGCCGTCGAGTTGAATGGGACAAGCGGTGCCGGGCCGCTCAGCGCCTGACCCGGGCTTCCCAGTCGGGCGCAGAAAAACCAACGGTGAGCGCACCGTCGGCCCATTCGACGACGGGCCGTTTGATCACGCTGGTCTGCTGCTGCATCAGCGCGCAGGCGCTGGCGGCATCCACCACGGCCGCCTGGGTGGCTCCGTCCAGCTTGCGCCAGGTCGTGCCCTGGCGGTTCAGCACCCGCTCCCAACCGAGCCCATCGCACCAGCCTTGCAACTGACCCGCGCTCGCACCGGCCTTCTTGAAATCGACGAACTCGTGCTCGACGCCCTGTGCCACCAGCCAGGCGCGGGCCTTCTTGACGGTGTCGCAGTTCGGGATGCCATACAGGCGGGTCGGCTTCATCGGGTGCGGTCCTCATTGTCGTTGACCTCGCAGAGCGGGTCGGGAGAATAGCCGGCATCGCGCACCGTGCCGTCGGGCTCCAGCGTCACCCGGAACCACTGGCAGAACGGCGTTTCGTAGCGCCAGGACCAGACACTGGCGCCGCGCCAGATGCCCGCCACCTCGCCGGGCCGGCCCAGCAGGCGGCGCAACTCGTCGGCCTGCATGCCGGGCACCACCCGGTTGAAGTGGGCCTCGGTCAGCACCTGGGTCCAACCGCTCACACGGCCGTCCGCCGCCATCTCGACCATGTAGGTGTGCTTGCCGAAGGGGCCGCCGGCGAACTCCAGCCGCAGCCCGCCCCCGGGCAACGCGTACTGCCCGGTGGGCTCGCCCAGGCGCTCGCGCACCGCGTCGCGCGACGCGCCGGCGGCCAGGTCGCTGGGGCCGTAACGGCTCGCACAGGCGGTCAGAGCGAGGGCCGGGACCAGAACGATGATCCGCAGAGCAGGCTTCATTCGCACCGAATCTAGCACCGGCACCTAGAATCCGCATTCGCCGATCCCCATGACGCCATGACCCGCAAGCTCTTCGTCACCACCGCCCTGCCCTACGCCAATGCGCCCTTCCACATCGGGCACATGATGGAGTACATCCAGGCGGACATCTGGGTGCGCTACCAGCGGATGCGTGGGGCCGAGGTGCATTTCGTCTGCGCGGACGACACCCACGGCGCGCCGATCATGATCGCCGCCGAGAAGGCCGGCCAGAGCCCGCAGGCCTACGTGGCCGGCGTGGCCGCAGGCCGGGCGCGCTATCTCGAAGGCTTCCACATCGCCTTCGACAACTGGCACTCGACCGACGCGCCCGAGAACCATGCGCTGGCGAAAGAGGTCTACCTCGCGCTGCGCGAGAACCAGCTGATCGACGTGAAGACGATCGAGCAGTTCTACGACCCCGACAAGGGCATGTTCCTGCCCGACCGCTTCATCAAGGGCGAGTGCCCCAAGTGCGGCACCAAGGACCAGTACGGCGACAACTGCGAAAACTGCGGCGCCGTCTATGCCCCCACCGACCTGAAGAACCCCTACTCGGCCCTCTCCGGCGCGACGCCGGTGCTGAAGACCAGCGAGCACTACTTCTTCCGCCTTTCCGACCCGCGCTGCGTGGAGTTCCTGCAGGGCTGGATGAACGAGCCCGGCCGCCTGCAGCCCGAGGTGCTGAACAAGATCAAGGAGTGGTTCGTCACCGACGAAAACGGCAAGGCCGCGCTGGGCGACTGGGACATCTCGCGCGACGCACCCTACTTCGGCATCGAGATCCCCGACGCGCCCGGCAAGTACTTCTACGTCTGGCTGGACGCGCCCATCGGCTACCTGGCCTCGCTGGCCAACTACTGCGGCAAGCGCGGCATCGACATGCCCACCCTGCTGGCCGACCCCGCGCTGGAGCAGGTGCACTTCATCGGCAAGGACATCACCACCTTCCACACGCTGTTCTGGCCGGCGATGCTGCACTTCTCGGGCCGCAAGGTGCCGGACCATGTCTTCGTGCACGGCTTCATCACCGTCAACGGCGGCGAGAAGATGAGCAAGAGCCGCGGCACCGGCATCTCGCCGCTGAAGTACCTGGAGCTGGGCCTGCACCCCGAGTGGCTGCGCTACTACATCGCCGCCAAGCTGAACGCCCGGGTCGAGGACATCGACTTCAACCCGGACGATTTCGTCGCCCGCGTCAACTCCGATCTGGTCGGCAAGTACATCAACATCGCCAGCCGCGCCGCCGGCTTCCTGGCAAAGCGCTTCGGCGGCACCTTGTCGGGCGATCTCGGTGTCGAGGGCTCCAGCCTGCTGGAGACCCTGCGCGCCCACCGTGCCACCATCGAGGAGCTTTACGAAGAGCGCGAGTACGGCAAGGCGTTGCGCGAGACCATGGCGTTGGCCGACAAGGTCAACGAGTACGTCGACGCCCACAAGCCCTGGGAACTGGCCAAGAACCCCGACAACGCCGCCGCGCTGCACGACGTGTGCAGCACCTGCATCGAGGCGTTCCGCCTGCTGACGATCTACCTGAAGCCGGTGCTGCCGGCGCTTTCGGCGCAGGTCGAGGGCTTCCTGAATGTCGGCCCGCTGTCCTTCGCCGACCCCGCCCGCCCGCTGGGCGCCCACACCATCGGCGGCTACCAGCACCTGATGCAGCGGGTCGACGAGAAACTGCTCGACGCGCTGTTCGAGCCGCCCGCCGCGGCCGCACCGCCGCCGCCTGGCGGCGAGGCCTTGGCGGACGAGATCAGAATCGACACCTTCGCGGCCGTGGACCTGCGCATCGCGAAGATCGTCAACGCCGAGCCCGTCGAAGGCTCGGACAAGCTGCTGCGCCTGACGCTCGACGTGGGCGAGGGCCGGCTGCGCAATGTCTTCTCCGGCATCAAGAGCGCCTACCAGCCCGAGCAACTGATCGGCAAGCTCACCGTGATGGTGGCCAACCTGGCCCCGCGCAAGATGAAGTTCGGCGTCAGCGAGGGCATGGTGCTGGCCGCCAGCCATGCCGACGAAAAGGCCAACCCGGGCATCTTCGTGCTCGAGCCCTTCCCTGGTGCGCAACCGGGCATGCGGGTGCGGTGATGCTGCCGTGCCGGAGCCTGGTCTTCGGCCTGTCGCCGCGGCGCCGGTTCATGGCGCGCGTGCACCACTGCGGTCCTCCGGCGCGGTTTCATGCCGCCGCGCCCACGCCCAACCGGAGGATCCATGGCCCTGAATGTCTCACTGCACCGATTCCGCCCGCGACTGCTTGACGCGCTGGCCGGCTACCGCCGCGGCACCTTTCTGGCCGATCTCGGCGCCGGTCTCACGGTGGGCATCGTCGCCCTGCCGCTGGCCATGGCCTTTGCCATCGCCTCGGGGGTCAAGCCCGAGCAAGGCATCTTCACGGCCATCATCGCCGGCCTGCTGATCTCGGCGCTGGGTGGCTCGAACGTACAGATCGGCGGGCCCGCCGGCGCCTTCATCGTCATCGTCTACGGCATCGTCGAGCGCTACGGCCTGGCGAACCTGTTGATCGCCACGTCGCTGGCCGGCGTGCTGCTGTTCCTGATGGGCTGGCTGAGGCTCGGTGCGATCGTGCGCTACATCCCGGTGTCCATCGTCATCGGATTCACCAACGGCATCGCGGTGCTGATCGGCCTGTCGCAGATGAAAGACCTGCTGGGCCTGAGCATCGACAAGCTGCCGGCCGATTTCTTCACCCAGATCAGGGTGCTGGCCCAGAACCTCGGCAGCTTCAACCCCTATGCCCTGGGGCTGGGGCTGGGCTGCCTGGTGATCGTCGTCGTCTGGCCCAAGACCTACGCGATGCCGAAGGCGCCCATGGGCGCGCTGGCCAAGGCCCGGCGCGCGGCTGCCCATGTGCCCGGCACCGTGATCGCCTTGGCCGGTGCCACGCTGCTGGCCAGCCTGTTCTCGCTGCCGGTGGAGACCATCGGTTCGCGCTTCGGCGGCATCCCGCAATCCCTGCCCTCCTTCGAGTTGCCCGATTTCACCTGGGCCACCGCCAAGCTGCTGCTGATCCCGACGTTGACCATCGCGATGCTGGGCGCCATCGAGTCGCTGTTGTGCGCGCGGGTGGCCGACAACCTCTCCGACCTGCCGCGCCACGATCCCAACCAGGAGCTGATGGCCCAGGGGGTGGCGAACTTCGTCGCGCCCTTCTTCGGTGGCATCCCCGCCACTGGCACCATCGCCCGCACCGTCACCAACGTGCGCGCCGGTGCCCGCAGCCCGGTGGCCGGCATGATCCACGCGGCGGTGCTTCTAGGGATCGTGCTGGTGGCGGCACCGCTGGCGCTGCACATCCCGCTGGCCGCGCTGGCCGGCATCCTGCTCTTCGTGGCCTTCAACATGGGCGAGTGGCGGGAGTTCGCCCGCCTGAAGCACTTCATGCTGCCCTACCGCACGGTGCTGGTGGGCACCTTCGTGCTGACCGTCGTGTTCGACCTCACCGTGGCGGTCGAGATGGGCCTGGTGCTGGCCTGCGGCTTCTTCATCTACCGCATGGGCACGCTGTTCCGGGTCTCGCCGCACCCGGCGGGCGAGTTGCAGCCTGGGGTGCAGGTGTTCGAACTGTTCGGCTCGCTGTTCTTCGGCGCGGTGGGCAAGATCGAAGCGCTGCCGGCATTGATCCCCGAGGGCACGCGCGCCGTCGTGTTGGAGATGCACCGCCTGATCTCGCTGGACACCTCGGGCCTGGACGCCCTGGGCCAGCTGCATGCCGTCATGAAGCGGCGCAACATCGGCCTGGTGCTGGCCAACGTCAACGAGCAGCCCCTGGGGCTGATGCGCCGATCGGGCTTCGAGGCTGTGCTGGGCGCCGAGAACATCGTGCCGACCGTGGCCGACGCACTCGACGACCAGGTGTCGCGCTTGGCAACCTGAACGCTCTGCAGCGCACTCAGATCCGAAAGCTCCCGACCATGTCGCGCATGCGCTCGGCATGCACGCGCACCGACTCCGAGGCGGCGGCCGACTGCTCCACCTGTGCTGCATTTCCCTGGGTCATCCGGTCGATCTCGCCGACCGCAGCGACCACGCCCGACATCTCCAGCGCCTGGGACTCCGCGTCGCCGGCGATACCGCCGATCATCTGGGACACCCCGGCCACCCCATCGACAATGAGCGTCATGGATCCACCGGCGTCGCGGGCCAGCCTGGTCCCGAGCTCGACACAGTCGACGGAGGAGCCAATGAGGCTCTTGATCTCGCGGGCCGCGTCGGCGCTGCGCTGGGCCAGCGTGCGCACCTCGGCGGCAACCACCGCAAAGCCTCGACCCGACTCGCCAGCGCGGGCAGCCTCCACCGCGGCGTTCAGCGCCAGGATGTTGGTCTGGAAGGCGATGCCGTCGATCACACCGATGATGTTGCCGATCCGCTTCGACGAAGCATGAATCTCGCCGATGGTGGTCACGACCTGTTCGACCACATTGCCACCGCGACGCGCCGCGTCGGCCGCCTCGTTGGCGAGCATGTTCGCCTGGCGCGCGGTGGCTGCACTGTTGCGCAGCGTGGCACCCAGTGACTCGATGCTGCTGGCGGTCTGCTGTAGTTGCGACGCGGTGTCCTCGGTACGGCGGCTCAGGTCCTGGTTTCCGTCGGCGATCTCGTGTGAGGCCTGACTCATCGACGATGCTGCCCGTTGGATCTCGGCCAGCAAATCGCGCAACCGCACCTGCATGGCCCCCACCGCGTTCAAGACCCGCCCGATTTCGTCGTTCTGGCCAGCCGGGACCGGCTCGGACAGGTCCCCCCCGGCGATGCGCTCGGTGGCCACGACCGTCTGCATCACCGGGCCCAGGACGCCACGCAGGATGCGCCACAGCATCAGGCCCACTGCAGCCAGGAGCAGCGGGATCAGCACCAGCAGCAGTGCTCGGCGCTGGGTGAGGCGCTCATCGCGGGCGCGCAAGGCTTCCTCGATGCTGGACAGCACGCCCTCGGACAACTTGGCCTGCAGCGCGGTCGCGTCGGCAAAGGCAGCCGCCATCTTTGGCAACGGGTAGTTGACGTCGCGCGCGGCATCGTCGACCGTCTTCGTGACCATCGCCTGTTGGGGCGACACTTGGTCCAAGGCACGCTTGAGAGCGGCAGAGGGCGACGCGACGATGGCGCGCTCGAGATGGTGGCGCAGCGCATCGGCGCCCTCGAGGTAGCGCGCCACGGCGCCTGCCACCAGTGCCACGTCGTCTACCGCCGCCGCACTGGCCACGGCGCTGAGCTCGGACAAGGCATCGGCAACACGGGGGCTGTCCTGCAGCCCCGCGACGATCGCGAAATAGGCATCTGCTTCGGGGTCAAGCAGCAGGGCCCGGTCGGCATTCAGGTGTCCCACAGCGTCGAGCGCCCGGACCAGTACCTCGCGGTGCCCCTTCATCATGCGCTGTACATCGACCTTCCTGCCGGCCACGGAAGCTGCCAGGGCATCGAAAGTTTGGCGGATGGCCGGCACCTCTGCCAGGCGCTCGTCGCTTGCCTCGGCGACTCGAAGCGCAGTGGCAACCTGATCCAGGCCGCGCCGGACCTGCTCGGCCGCTTCGGCGCGCTTCGGCTCGGCTTCCGGTTGGGTGGCCAGGGCCAGGGCAGACAGCTCCCGGTGCTGCCGGAATGCCGCCAGAGTTGTCTGCCAGGCCACGTTGACTGGCAGCGCGCTGCGCTCGGCGCGCACGAAGGCCAGGTCGTCGCTGTAGCGAAGGGCGAGCTGGGTGCTGGGCAACAAGGCGAGCAGCATGCACAACAACGCCACGGCCAGTAGCCGGGCGCGCAAACTCAGTTCATGCAGAAAGCGCAAGGAGCTCATGGGAATCTCGTGTGTCCTGATGTGGCGAAGCCAATACCCGCCTGTCCTTCGAAGTATCGGGACAAGACCCTCCGGTACAAATGTGAAATGCGGCACTGCAGCATCGCAGTCTTCAGGACAGGCTGTCACAGGGCTGTCATGTCCCCGTTGTGGTGCGCCGCGTCAGCCCCTGGGGCTCTAGAATGCCGGTTTGCCGCAGCCCGAGCCGGCCCCACCCTGTCAAGATCGCACCATGCCGCTGTTCTGGAAACACTACCAATCCGAAGTCACGCAGTTCATCGCCGAACTGAAGGCCAAGCGGCCGACGCTCGAAGCCGAGCAGCGTGCCGGCCGCGCGCTGCTGTGGGACAAGCCGCAGGACCGCGAAGCCGCAGCCGAGTACCGCGCGGCGGACGTGCCGCAACAGCCCTACGTCTACCAGACCGGGCCGAAGTGAACCCGCGGGCGGCCGCCCCGGCCGCGATGGACGCCGAGTTGCCGCCCGCCGCGGCACCCGAGGTGGATCTGCCGCGTGAGGTCGACGGCATCGCCGTCGCCCGCCTGTACGGCGAGCCGCTGTTCGCCCTGCCGACCGACCTGTACATCCCGCCGGACGCGCTGGAGGTCTTTCTTGAGGCCTTCCAGGGCCCGCTGGATCTGCTGCTCTACCTGATCCGCAAGCAGAACTTCAACATCCTCGACATCCCGATGGCGGATGTCACGCGCCAGTACCTGCGCTACGTGGACCAGATCCGCCAGCACAACCTGGAGCTGGCGAGCGACTACCTGCTGATGGCCGCGATGCTGATCGAGATCAAGTCGCGCATGCTGTTGCCGCCCAAGAAGAGCCCGGACGGCGCCGAGCCCGAGGACCCGCGTGCCGAGCTGGTGCGCCGCCTGCTCGAATACGAGCAGATGAAGCTCGCCGCCGCGCGGCTGGACGCCCTGCCCCAGCTGGGCCGCGATTTCCTGCGCGCCCAAGTCACCATCGAGCAATCGCTGACCACCCGCTTCCCCGATGTGGCGGTGGTGGACCTGCGCGACGCCTGGGCCGACATCGTCAAGCGCGCCAAGCTGCACCAACACCACAAGATCTCGCGCGAGCAGCTTTCGGTGCGCGACTACATGAGCCGCCTGCTGCGCCGCCTGCAAGGCGAGCGCTTCGTCGAGTTCCAGGACCTGTTCGACACCGCACGCGGCGTGCCGGTGCTGGTGGTGACTTTCATCGCCATGCTGGAGCTGGCCCGCGAGCGCCTGCTGGAGCTGACCCAGGCCGAGGCCTTCGCGCCGATCTACGTGCGGCTGGCGTACACGCCCACGGCCTGAGCCTTGCCCGGGTCAGAGCCCGTGGCGGCGCTGCTGCGTCATCTGCCCCACCGCCAGCACCGCCTGCGTGCGTGAGCTGACGCCCAGCGCGCGCAGCACCGCCTGCACGTGGTCCTTCACGGTTTCCACCGACAGCACCAGCCGGCGGGCGATGTCCTTGTTGGACTTGCCCTGCAGCAGCAGGGTCAGCACGTCGGCCTGGCGCGGCGTGAGGCCCATGGATTCGAAGGACGGCATGCTGTCCGGCGCGGGGGCCCGGGCAGTGGGGGCCGAACGCGGCTCATCCGCGTCGTGGGCCTGGCCCAAGGTCATGGTGGGCACGTAGATGCCGCCGGCAATCACCAGGCGCAGGGCCTCGGCCAGATCCTCGGTGGTCATGCGCTTGGGCAGGAAGCCCATGGCACCCAGGTCGATGGCCTGGATCACGTCGCTGGCGCGGTCGGACGAGGACAGCACCACCACCGACAGCTCCGGGTCGGTGCGGCGCACCTCGGTCAACAGCTCGAAGCCGTTGGCGTCACCCAGCTGCAGATCCAGCAGCACCAGGTCGTGGTCGTGTTCGGCCTGCAGCACGGCGCGCGCTGCGGCGGCGCTGGAGGCGGCGTTGACCACCACGCCAGGGCTCAGGTTCTCGATCATGGCCTTCAGGGCCGAGAGGATCAGCGGGTGGTCGTCGACCAGCAGGACTTTCATCGCAAAGGCAGCGCAAGCTTCGTCAAAACGGCGATGTTAGCCGTCAGACGAAGCGCCGGGTGACGGATTCGGCCACGCACACCGGTTTGGGCGAGCCCTCGCGCTCCACCGAAACCTCCACCACCATCTGGGCACCGCCCTCGATCGGCTCGTAGGACAGCAGCTTGAAGTGGCCCCGCAGCCGGCTGCCCACCGGCACCGGCGCCGGGAAGCGCACCTTGTTCAGGCCGTAGTTCAGGCCCATGCGGACATCGTCCACCACGAACGAGGTTTCGAAGAAGATGGGCAGCAGCGACAGCGTCAGAAACCCATGCGCCACCGTGGTGCCGAACGGGCCTTTCGCTGCCAGCGCGGGGTCGGTGTGGATCCACTGGTCGTCATTGGTGGCGGCGGCAAAGCCGTCGATGCGCTCCTGGGTGATCTCGAGGTACTCGGATTCTCCGAGGTCGCGGCCG
>JADMKA010000113.1 GCA_018780145.1 Vitreoscilla sp.
CGGCATGCTCGGTGACCTCGCGGAACTTGTGGGTGATCAGGATCACCGAGCAGTCGCCGGCATGCGCGCGGTCGCGCAGCGCGCCCAGCACCTCGTCGGCCTCTTGCGGTGTCAGCACCGAGGTGGGCTCGTCCAGGATCAGCAGGCGCGGTTTCAGGAACAGCTGCTTGAGGATCTCCAGCTTCTGCTTCTGCCCGGCCGACAGGTCCAGCGGCGTGGCGTCCAGGTCGAGCTGGAACGGTGCAGTGGCCAGGAAGGCCTTGAGCTCGCTGCGTGCAGCGCGCCAGTCGATCACCGCCGGGATGCGGCCGCGGGCCAGCAGCAGGTTCTCGGCCACCGTCATGCCCGGCACCACGGTGAAGTGCTGGTAGACCATGCCGATGCCCAGTTGGCGGGCCACCACCGGCGAGTGGATGTCCTGCTCGCGGCCGTCGACCAGCACCGCGCCATCGTCAGGCCGGTAGTAGCCCACGATGCTCTTCACGAAGGTGCTCTTGCCGGCGCCGTTCTCGCCCAGCAGCGCATGCACGGTGCCCGGCCGCACGGTCAGCGATACGCCGTCCAGCGCGGTGAAGGCGCCGAAGCGTTTGGTGAGGCGGTAAGTTTCGAGCGTCAGGGCGTGCATGGAGGGCACCGCTAGGCGTTCATTTCGCGCCGGAAGACTTCCAGCGTGTGCGCCTTCACGCGCACGAACTCCGGGTCCGCCACCGCCTCCGGGGCGCGCGGGCGTGGCAGATCGAAGGGCACGATCTCGGCGATGCGGGTGGGTCGCCGTGTCAGCAGCAGGATGTGGTCGGCCAGGAAGACGGCATCCTCCAGGTCGTGCGAGACGATGACCATGGTGGTGCCGGTGGCCAGGTGGGCCTCTTGCAGCTTGGCGCGGATGAACAGCGTCATCTCGAAGTCCAGCGCCGAGAAGGGCTCGTCGAGGAACAGCACCTCGGGCCGCGTGGCCATCGAACGCATGATGCAGACCGTCTGCATCTGCCCGCCCGAGAGCTCGTAGGGGTAGCGCGCCAGATCGAAGCGGATCTCGAACAGCTTCACCAGCTCATCGACCCGCGCCTTCACCTCGGCGGCCTTCATGCCCTGGCGCTTGAGCGGGTAGGCGATGTTGTCCCAGGCGCTGATCCAGGGGAACAGCGCGTCGCGGTAGTTCTGGAACACATAGCCGATCTGCGTGTCCTTCAGCGCCTTGCCGTCGAACAGGATCTCGCCAGAATCCACCGGCACCAGGCCGGCGATCATGTTCATCAGCGTCGACTTGCCGCAGCCGTTGGGCCCGAAGATCGAGACGATCTCGCCGCGCGGCAGATCGAGGTTGAAGTTGGTGTACAGCGGCACCCCGGCGAAGCTCTTGCACAGCCCGCGCACGGTGACGTGGGTGGACGGCGCTGCCCGCAGCGTAAGAACGGTATCGGCGGTGGGCGGTGGCAACACCGAGGCGGGTAGGGAGGCTGTCATGTCAGGTGTGCCTTCGTGTCAGGTTCGGCCTGATGCCGTTGCCGTAGGGCGTTGTGCGTCGTCGCATGCAGAGGGTGGTGCGGCAAAGGGGTGTGCGGGCAGGCCGCGGCGACCGCGGAACCGTGAGCCCCTGCCGGGTACCCCCTGCCGCGACGCGCATGGTCGATGCGTGCGAGAGTCCTTTCCACCTCAGGCCTTCCCGCTCCAGTGGATGAGCTTCTTCTCGGTCAGCAGGAACAGCAGGTTCAGCAGGTAGCCGAGCGCCCCGGTGACGAGGATGGAGGTGTACATCTCCTTCACGTTGAAGACCTGCTGCGCGTCGATGATGCGGTGGCCCAGGCCGGTCTCGGAGCCGATGAACATCTCGGCCACGATGACGATCACCAGTGCCATCGACACCGCGCTGCGCAGGCCGACAAAGGTCTGCGGCAGGCTCTCCATCAGCATCACGTCCTTGAACACATGCCAGCGCGAGACACCCATGATCTGCGCAGCCATCACGCGCGTCTTCTTGGCATTCATCACGCCGTAGGCACTGTTGAACAGCACGATCAGCATCGCCCCGAAGCTGGCGATGGCGATCTTGTTGACGTCGGTGATGCCGAAGATCAGCAGGAACAGCGGGATCAGCGCCGAGCTGGGCGTG
>JADMKA010000247.1 GCA_018780145.1 Vitreoscilla sp.
CTGGATCGCCCAGCTCAACGAGATGATCGGCGACCCCGAGTACAAGATCGGCCGCCCGCGCCAGCTCTTCGTCGGCGCCGCCGCGCGCGACGTGGTGCCGCTGCACCAGCGCTGAGACCCCTGCGTGTGATGCAGAAGGGCCACCTCCGGGTGGCCCTTTGTCTTGGGGCGTGCGTTCACTCCACGCCGCGTTCGTCCGAGCGGTAGGCCGTCCAGACCAGGGACACGCCAACGCTGTGGTCCCAACGCCGCTTGACCAGCGGGCTGCCTTCGTTGGCTGCGCCGGCCACGCTTTCCAGGCCCACCAGGAACGAGGCGCGCAGACCTGGCAACAGCTGGCGTGACAGCGAGCCGCCCAGGCGGCTGGCGATCCAGCCCGGCTGGGCGGCGTAGGCCGGGCGGGCCGGTGTGGCGTAGGCGGGAGCCACGCCGTAGAACAGCTGGTTCAATTGGCGGCTGGCGACCAGGGCGCCCGCACGCAGCGAGACGGACCAGGCCTGCCAGCCGTCGGGCAGCCGGAGGCTGGCATTGAGCTGCGGTTCGAAGCTCAGGCCGACGTAGCGCAGGTCGCGGTCGACGTCGAACACACCTCGCAGCGGCAGCTCCAGGCTCCAGCGGGTGCGTGGCGTGTCGTCTTCCAGGTCGCCCAGGCGCACCCGCAGGCCCGGGCCGAGTTCGGCCAGGGTGCCGATCGCCGGCATGCCCTGGCGCGCGCGCACATCTGCACCGGCCGAGCCGAACGAGGCCGTGCCGCTGAGCGACAGCTCATAGCGCGGCGTGCGCACCGCACGCACCCCGGCCGCGCCGCCTTCGATCCGCAACAGCGGGCCACGGTAGGTCGCGAAAGGCACCAGGGCGGCGCTCTGGATGCGGTGGTCGGCTCCCGGGTAGACCGGGTGGTCACCCGCCACGGTGAACAGGCCGACTGTCCACAACGGCGGCGCCGGGTCGTCGTCGGTGGTCTGGACGGACAGGTCGGTGGGGGCCGCGTGGGCCGTGCCCCAGGCCAGGATGGCCAGGCACCACAGGGAAAGCAGAGGGAGGGGGCGGATCGGGCGTCGGTTCTGGTGTTGCATGTTTCGAGGGCTCAGGCGAGGCCCAGGTCTTTGGGGTTCGGTCCGGGCCGGGGGTGCCAGCGCGGCAATCGGGCATGCGGCAGCAAGTCCTGGACCGCCCGGGTCGCCTGGTCGATCGCGCCGTGGGCGTAGGCATAGGCGCCGGCGTCGGAATTGGCAATCGCCACCCGGCCCCAGCCGCGCCGAGCCCGTTCGCAGGGCAGCGGTCCTGCAGGCCAGTAGCGGTCCCAGGGGCGCATGTACTCGTAGCTGTAGCCATGGGCCCAGCGGTTGACGGTGATGGCCTCGATGTCGCGCGAGCCATCGAAGCCGAATTCGCCGAGGGCACCTTGCAGCAGCGAGCGGACCTGGCCCTCGAGGAAGTCGAAACGCCAGCCCATCAACTGGGCACGCCCCTGGGCGGCTTGCTCGCGCGCCGGCGCCCCGTTGCCGGGCACCACCACCTTGCCCAGGTGCAGCAGGATCGGTTCGTCGGCGGTCTGAGGGAATCGCTGTGCGCCCATGCTGACCGGAAAGTCCAGGCCCACATCGCCCCAGAAGCCGTCGACCACACCCAGGCTGCTGATGCCAGCGCGCTGCCAGGCCCGCCAGTTGGACAGCAGCACGGTGGTGTAGAGCAGCGGCACCTTCACCTGGTCGTTCAGCGCGGTCACCTGGGCGGCCGGCAGTTCGTCGGTCAGGCGCGCAATCACCCGGTGCCAGCAGGCCAGCAGCACCTGCCGGGCGCGCACCAGGCGCAGCCGGCCGGTGGCGTCCACATAGCGCAGCTCGGCCACCTCGGCCCGCTCCGGCGGGCCGAGATGGCGCAGGCCCACCACGGTGGCGCCCAGGCGAATGCGCACCGGCTCGTCGGGCGCGTCCAGCCGTGCGCGGTCGAGCGTGGCGTCGACCAGGGCTTCCATGCCTGTGCCGGGCAGCGCCGAAGGGATCAGCGAGCGCACCAGCGCCCGCGCAACGCCGGCGTTGCCGTCGGGGAAGTGGTAGACGTACTCGTCCTGGCCGGCCATCAGCTGGCGGCCGCTGGGCGACATGCGTGCGTCCACGCCCTCGCCCAGGGTCAGGCCCTCGAAACCGGGCAGGCCACCGGCCCAGGCGTCGAGCGCGGTGGTCGCGTCGATGCCGACGCCGAAGTAGCCCTGCGTGTCGCCCTGCAGGTAACGCAGCGCGGCGGGGTCGACCTTCCAGGCCTTCAGCAGGAAGTCGCGGTAGGTCATACCCGCCAGCGCAGCGCGGCGGGCCCGGGGAGTGCGCAGCTGGGGCAGCACATCGCGCGACCCATCCAGCAGGGCGGCCAGGCTGGTCTGGGCAGCGGGCGCGAAGGGAGTGCGGGCGAGCCACTGCGCGGCCGGCTCGTCCTCCACACGGCGCACCAGCCGGTTTTCGCCCCAGGCTTCGCGGCCGAAGAACAGGCCCTGCTGCGTCAGGCCCTGGCGCTCGGACCAGCCCTTGTCGAAGAACTCGTTCTTGAAGCGCGACAGCTCGATGCCCAGGTCCTTCAGCAGGCCGGAAGCGGCGGGCGAGAACAGGGCGGGCGAATCCAGCGACTGAGAACCGCCGTAGCCGATCAGCTTCACACCCGAGCGGGAGACAAACTCGTTGCGCCGCGCATGGCCGCCGAAGTCGTCCAGCGCGTCGAGCAGCAACACGCGCACCGCGCGGCCGGCGTGCTGCTTGAACAGGTGGGCGCCGGCCAGGCCGCTCAGGCCGGCGCCCACGACCACCAGGTCTTCGACCTCGGGGTCGACCTCGGCCACCGCGTCGCGCAGGCGTGCCGGGTCGTCGCGCCAGGCGTGGGCGTTGGCGTTGACTGTGTCGGTCTGGCCCTGCAGGCCGGTGCGGCGGGCGATGGGGTCGGTATCAGGCGGCGCGGCGGCCGCCGCCAGCGGGGCCGCGGCCAGCGCCACGCCATTGAGGAAATCGCGTCGGGTGATCTCGGGCGGCGGCATCGGCAGTGTGGGTGGTGGGCCGCTGGCGCGGCGGCGCTGTGGCACTGCGGATGCAGGCCCAGCAAGGACCCATGATCATGGCATGGCATGGCATGGCATGGCATGGCATGGCCGGGCGGGCTGGATGGGCCAGTGGCAGGCCTGCGGGTTCACAGGGGCGTGACGCCCCCGACGGCGCCGCCTAGGATGGCACCATGCACCGTGATCTGGCTCTGAACGCAACCGGGTCGCCTGCCCTGGGGGCGGGCGCCGGCGACGTGAGCGTGCCCCGCCGTCCGAAGGGCGAATGCCGCAGGGCGAACAGCCCGGAGCCTGCCCGGTGAGCGCATCGCCCCCGCGCCTTGCCGCGCTCGCCCCGCTGCTGGACGCCATGCTGGCGCTGCCGCCGCACGAGCGCGCCGTCTGGGTGGCATCGCTCGGGCCGGAGCACGCGGCCGAGCAGGCTTCGCTGCGCGACATGCTCGACGACATCTCGCTCGGCCATCATTCGCAAGCCCTGCCAGACGATTCCCTGTGGCAGTCCTGGCCGGCGGCTGATCGAGCCCCTGCTGCCCCAGCTCGATGGCCAGGCCCAGCGGCGCGCGTTGCTGGCCATCGCGCTGGGCGTGCGTGCGCGGCTGCTGCTGGCACGCGGGGCGAACGACGAGGCCCACCAAGCGGCCGAGCGTGGCATCGAGCTGATGAAACAGGCCGGCACGCCGCGCGATCTGATTGCGCTGGATCTCGAGCAGACGCTGGCCGCTGTCGGGCTGGCGCGGGGTGAGGCCGATGCGGAATTGGCGCGCCTGCGCTTGGCCGTGCCCGCCGAGCAGCCGCCAGGCGTCACGCTGTTTGCGCCGCAGGTGGGCATGCGCTTGCTGGCCGGCGAGGCCGCGCTGCGCTCTGGTGACGGCGCCGGCGCCGCCACCCAGTTCGCGGCCGTGTGGGCCGACCTGCAAGCCAACGGCGAGGCCGAGTTGCACGGCGAGTGGCTGGCCGCCGCTGCCCTGGGGCTGGGCCGGGCGCACCGCCTGAACCGCGAACACGCCAAGGCGCTGCCTGAGCTTCAATCGGCCGAGCGTCTGCTGGCCCACTGGCATGCCGCTGGCAGCCTCGATCTTGCCGAGGCGCGCTTGGCTCTGGCCGAGGGCTTGCTCGATCTGAACGACAAACCGGCGGCACGCGCGCTGTGGGCGCGCGCGCAGCAGGCGATAGCCAGCCAGGGGCGGGTCGCTGCGCGCTACCGCGAGGCCTTGCAGGCCGTGCAAGCGCGCTTGGCGGGCTGACCGGTCATCGGTGCCGTGCAGGCCGACCCCGCTCGCGTCAGAGCAGGGTCGAAAGAGCCTCTGCGCCGCGTTGCAGCGCAGGCAACAGGCGCGCCATGACCTCATCGGAGCTCACCTGCCAGGCGTGCACGCTGATGGTCATGGCCACATCGGCATGGCCGGTCGCGCTGGGCACCGGCACGGCGATCGAGCGCAGGCCCAGCTCGTACTCTTCTTCGCTGACCGCGTAACCCTGGGTGCGAGCCCGGCGCACCGTGTCGACGATGGCATCGATGTCGGTCACCGTGTTCGCCGTGAACGCTGTGAGTTGGGTATGGCCCAGCAGCATGCGCACTTGCACGTCGCTGCACTGGGCCAGCAGCACGCGGCCCGTCGACAGGCAGAAGGCGGGCAGGCGGGTGCCGACACCGACAGTCGCGGAAAACACGCGCCGGCTCTGCGCACGGGCCAGGAACACCACCGCCGTCTCGTCCAACACCGCCACCGACGCGCTCTCGCCGGTCTCCAGCGCCAGCGCATCCAGCACCGGCTGGGCCTTGCGCGGCAGCGGGGCCGCGGAGAGCAGGCCATAGCCCAGGCGCAGCACACGCAGGTCCAGCGAGAAGTACTTGCCGTCGTAGTCGGCGTAACCGAGCTTGGCCAGCGTGAGCAGGTAGCGCCGCGCGCTGGCCCGCGTCATCGCCGTGCGTTCGGCGACTTCGGTCAGGGTGAGCTTGGGGTGCCGGGCGTCGAAGGCTTCGATCACCGCCAACCCGCTCTCCAGCGATGCCACGAAATCGCGTCGGGCCAGTTTCACCTTGCCTCCTCCAGGAAGTGCGCATTGCGGACATTGCTTGCCGAGTCATTGATCTTCGTCATCACAAGGACGACTATAGACCCTGTCAGAACACACAACGAGACAAGTGCGCAATGCGCACCCATCTTCACCCGGAGCCCCTTCATGGCATTTCGTACAAAGACCGCCGCCGCGCTGTTCGCAGGCCTCGCCTGCACCCTGGCAAGCGCCCAAGCGCCCGCCGGGTTTCCACAAAGGCCCATCAGGATCGTGGTGCCGTTCCCGGCCGGCGGCACGGCCGACTCCATCCCCCGCATCGTGGCCGAGAAGCTGTCGGCCAGGTGGGGCCAGCCGGTCATCATCGACAACCGGCCGGGCGCCGGCGGCAACATCGGCGCCGAAGCCGCGTTCCATGCGGAGCCCGACGGCTACACGCTGCTCGCCAGCCCGCCGGGGCCGTTGGCTGTCAATGCCTCGCTGTACCGCAAGCTCGGCTACGACGTGTCCAAGTTCGTGCCGGTCTCGCTGCTGGCCACGATGCCCAACATCCTGTCGGTGCGCACGACGATGCCGGCCGCCTCGGTGAAGGAACTCATCGCCGCCGCCACCAGGGAGCCCGGTAAGGTCAGCTACGCCTCGCAGGGCAACGGCACCACCTCGCACCTGTCGGCCAGCCTGTTCCAGTTGCTCACGCACACCTCGCTGCTGCATGTACCGTACAAGGGCACGGCGCCCGCGCTGTCCGACCTCGTCGGCGGCCAAGTCGACATGATGTTCGACAACGTGTCGTCTTCGCTCGGCCAGTACAAGGCCGGCCGCATCAAGGTGCTGGCCGTGGCCACTGCCAAGCGCCTGCCCTACATGCCCGAGGTGCCGACGATGGAGGAAGCCGGCGTCAAGAATTTCCGCACCGGCACCTGGGTCGCGCTGGTGGCACCGCCCAACACGCCGCCCGAGATCGCAGCCGCCATCAGCAAGGCGGTGGCCGAGGTCATCCGGATGCCGGAAGTGCAGAAGCGCTTCGCCGATCTGGGCGGCGACGCCGCACAGGGCACGCAGCCCGAGCTCGCTGCCTTCCTGGCCGACGAGTCGGCCCGCTGGAAAGACGTGATCCAGCGCGCCAATGTCACCGTCGACAACTGAGCCACACCATGCAAGAAGCCACCATCGACACCAGCGGCCTGCGAGGCCCCCGCACCTGGCCCGAGGAAGGCCTGACCCGCATTCCCTACTGGGCCTACCAGGACGAAGCCATCTACCAGCGCGAGCAGCAGCGCATCTACCGCGGCAACGCCTGGAACTACCTGTGCCTGGAAGCCGACCTGGCGACCCCCGGCGATTTCGTCAGCACCTTTGCCGGCGAGACGCCGGTGGTCGTGGCGCGCGACAACGATGGCGAGCTCTACGCCTTCGAGAACCGCTGCTCGCACCGCGGCGCGCTGATCTGCCTGGAGAACCAGGGCCACGCCGAGCAGTTCACCTGCGTCTACCACGCGTGGTCGTACGACCTGCAGGGCACCCTCAAGGGCGTGGCATTCGAGAAGGGCGTGGGCGGCCAGGGCGGCATGCCCGAAGGCTTCTGCAAGGAAGAGCATTCGCCGCGCAAACTGCGGGTGGCCAGCACCTGCGGCCTGGTCTTCGGCAGCTTTTCGGACGACGTGCCCGACCTCGAGGACTACATCGGCGAGGCCGTGCTCGCCCGCATCCAGCGCATCCTCGGCAAGGGCGAGGTCGAGGTGCTGGGCCGCTTCACGCAGAAGCTGCCCAACAACTGGAAGCTGTACTTCGAGAACGTGAAGGACTCGTACCACGCCAGCCTGCTGCACCTGTTCCTCACCACCTTTGACGTCAACCGCCTGACGCAAAAGGGCGGCCTCATCGTGTCGGAAGACGGCGGCAACCACGTCAGCTATTCGATGGTCGTGCCCGACGAAGTGCACGGCTCCGAGTACCGCGACCAGGGGATCCGCTCCGAGAACGCGCAATACCGCCTACACGACACCAGCTTCCTGGAGGGCACCGACGAGATCGGCGACGGCATCACGCTGCAGATCCTGTCGGTCTTCCCCGGCTTCGTGCTGGGCCAGGTGTGGAACAGCTTCGTCGTGCGCCAGGTGCTGCCCAAGGGCATCGAGGAGACCGAGCTGAACTGGACCTACATCGGCTTCAAGAGCGACACGCCCGAGCAGCGCAAGGCGCGCCTGAAGCAGCTCAACCTGGTGGGCCCGGCCGGGCTTGTGTCGATGGAAGACGGCTGCGTCGGCGGCTTCGTGCAGCGCGGCACGGCCACCGCCGGCGACGAGCGGGCCATCGTGCAGATGGGCGGCGACTCCACGGCGTCCAGCGAAACGCGGGCCACCGAGGCCTCGGTGCGCGGCTTCTGGAAAGCCTACCGCAACCACATGGGCCTGTGAGGACCGACGCAATGAACAACTACCAACTACCTTTTGCGGTCAGCCAGTTGCAGGCCGCCTACGCACAGGCGATCGACGACGACAGGCTTGAGGCCTGGCCCGACTTCTTCACCGACGACTGCTTCTACAGCATCACCTCGCACGAGAACCACGCCCGCGGCCTCGAGGCCGGCATCATCTACTGCGATTCCAAGGGCATGCTGAAGGACCGCGTGTCGGGCCTGCGCGAAGCCAACATCTACGAGCGGCACCGCTACCGCCACCTGGTCGCCATGCCATCGATGGTGCAGGCCGATGGCGATCGCGTGAAGGCGACGACGCCGTTCGCCGTCTACCGCATCACGCGCAACAAGCCGAGCGAGCTGTTCGTCACCGGCTGCTACCACGACGAGCTGCGCATCAGCGGTGAAGACACGCTGAAGATCGCGCGCCGGGTCGTGGTGTGCGACAGCTCGGTGTTCGACACGCTGCTGGCGATCCCGCTGTGACCAGCGTCCACCGCATCTCGGTAGAAGGCGGTCCCTCGTTCGACTGCGCCGACGGCGAGAACCTCGTCGCCGCCGCCGAGCGCGCCGGCTGGGCCCTGCCGGCGTCGTGCCGGGCGGGCATCTGCGGCACCTGCGAGGGCGCGGTGTGCGGCGGCTCCTTCGTCGCGCCCGGCCGCAACGACGACGGCGCCGTACTGGCCGGGCCCTCCGATGGCGTCAAGCTGTGCCGTGCCAGGCCGCGCTCGGACCTGACCATTGCCCCGCGCGAGATCAAGGCGGTGGAGCCGGGCAGCCTGAAGCCCCTGGCGGCCAAGGTGCTGCGCATCGACAAGCCGGCCGACGACGTGGCGGTGATCAAGCTGCGCTTTCCGGCCGGCACGCGGGCCAAGTTCCGCGCCGGCCAGTACCTTCGGGTGCTGCTGGACGATGGCCAGGAGCGCAACTTCTCGATGGCCAACCCGCCGCACAGCAACGACGGCGTCGAGCTGCACGTGCGCTACCTGCAAGGCGGGCGTTTCGCCGAAGCGGTGTTCAACCACCTGAAGCCCGGCGACGTGGTCAACCTGCGCCTGCCGCAAGGTGACTTCTGGCTGCGCGAGAGCGACAAGCCGATCGTCTTCGTGGCCGGCGGTACCGGCTTCGCGCCGGTGCAGTCCATCGTCGAAGACCTGCTGCGGCGCCAGATCCACCGCCCCGTGCGCCTGTACTTCGGCGGCCGCACACCGCAGCGGCTGTACCGCGACGCGCTGGCCCGCCAGTGGGCCGAGAAGCGGCCGGGCCTGGTCTATGTGCCCGTCGTGTCGTCGCCCACGCCCGAAGACGGCTGGACCGGCCGCACCGGCCGCCTGCCCGAGGCCGTGATCGCCGACCTGCCGACGCTGGCCGGCCACGAGGTCTATGCCTGCGGCTCGCCGGCCATGGTGGCCGCGGCGCGCGAGGCTTTCGTCGGCCACGGCCTGGCCCCAAGCGATTTCCATTGCGACGCCTTTGCACCCTCGATGCAAGTGGCGGCCTGACAAGCCCTACACCCAAACGCTGGCGGTGCACCTGCCGCGTTCCTTGAAGCAAGAAACCGGAGACAGAACATGACCCAACAACCCCATCGCCGTCGCGTCGCACTGGCCACCCTAGTGGCCTGCGCGCTGCTGCCCCTGGCTGCGCAGGCGCAGGCCCCCTGGCCGACCAAGCCCGTCAAGCTGATCGTGCCCTTCGCCCCCGGCGGGCCGACCGACACGGTTGCACGGCTGCTGGCCGAGAGGCTTCAGGCCCAATGGCAGCAGCCTGTGATCGTCGACTACAAGGCGGGGGCAGGCACCATCCTCGGCACCGACTTCGTCGCCAAGTCGGCGCCCGACGGCTACACGCTGGGCATGGCGATCACCGCGCACATGATCAACCCCGGCCTGCAGCCCAAGCTGCCGTACGACACCACGCGCGACCTGGTCGGCGTGTCGCAGCTGGCGCAGGCGCACTTTGGCCTGTTCGCGCACCCGTCCTTGCCGGTGTCCAACGTCGCCGAGCTGCTCGTCTACGCCAAAAAGAACCCCGGCAAGCTGAGCTTCGCCACGCCGGGCATCGGCACCGGCACCCACCTGGCCGGTGAGATGCTCAACCACATGGCCGGCATCGACATGGTGCATGTGCCCTACAAAGGCAGCGCGCCGGCGCAGCAGGACGTGATCGGCGGCCGGGTGCCACTGCTGTTCGACGTGCTGTACTCGTCGATGCCCCTCGTCAAGGACAGCAAGCTCAAGGTGCTCGGGCTGTCGAGCCCCAGGCGCGCGCTCGCCAGCCCCGAGATCCCGCTCATCGCCGAGCAGGTGCCGGGCTTCTCTGCGCTGAGCTTCATCGGCGTGGTGGCGCCGGCCGGCGTGCCGAAGGATCTGCTGCACCGCATCGGGGCCGACGTCGCCGGTGCAGTGAAGTCGCCCGAGCTGTCGAAGCGGCTGGAGGCGCTGGGCATGGAGCCTGTCGGCTCGACGCCGGAGGCGTACGACGCGGTCATCAAGGCCGAGATCGACAAATGGACCAAGGTCGTCAAGGCGGCCCACATCACACTCGAGTGAGAACACCATGACGCTGCAACTCAAACCCCTGCACCCGTTCGCCGCCGAGGCCAGCGGCATCGATCTTTCTCGCCCGCTCGAGCCGGCTCAGGTGCGCGCCATCGAGCAGGCGATGGACACCCACGCCGTGCTCGTCTGGCGCGCCCAGCCGCTGGACCAGGACCAGCAGATCGCGCTGGCCAAGTCGTTCGGCCCGCTCGACCTCGGCCTGCGCAAGCTCAAGGGCGGGCCGCACCGCTTCAAGTATGCCGAGCTGGCCGACATCTCCAACGTCAAGGCGGACGGCGACGTGGCCGACCGCGAGCACGCCAAGATCGTCGGCAATGTCGCCAACCAGCTCTGGCACAGCGACAGCTCGTTCCAGCGCCCGCGCGCCAAGTACTCGATGCTGTCGGCCGCCGTGGTTCCTTCATTCGGCGGCGATACCGAGTACGCCGACCTGCGCATGGCCTACGACGCGCTGCCGGCGTGGCTGAAGGCGAAGGTGGCGGATCTCAAGGCCGTGCACCACGCGTTGCACTCGCGCTTCTTGTTAGGCGACACCAACTACACCGAAGAACAGCAGCGGGCCATTGCGCCTGCCGTCTGGCCACTGGTGCAGACCGACCCGCGCTCGGGCCGCAAGATCCTGTTCATCGGCATCCACGCCTGCGAAATCATCGGCATGACCCCGGCCGAGGGGCGCATGCTGATCATGGACCTGATCGAGCACGCCACCCAGCGCGAGTTCGTCCACCGCCACCACTGGCAAGTCGGCGACCTGGTCATCTGGGACAACACCGCCACCGTGCACCGCGGCCGCTGGTACGACTTCGACGAGCGGCGCGAGCTGCGCCGAGCCACGACCGAAGAAGTGATCACCTCGCCGGAGGCGATGGCCCTGGACCCGGCCGAGACAGTGCCGCACACTTGACGCAGGCCTGACCTGGAGAATCCAGGCGGCGACACCCGCGCGGGCATCGGCTGCCGTGCGACGACTCCCTGGAGGCACGTCGATGGCGGCAACTCTTCGAACCCGTGGCCGAGCGGCCGGATGGGCGGGCCTGTGCGGCGCCCTGGTCGCGCTGGCCAGTTGCAGCTCGCCAGGCGGCCTGCCTGTGCAGGCCGTGCCGCCCCAACCACCTTCGCCGCCGAAGCCGCACCCACGCCGGTCGACTGCCCGAGCGGCTTGCCAGCCGGCGTGCGTTGCCTCGGCGGGCGCGACAGCGCGGGGGCGTTCTACCGCATCGCCATCCCGCAGGACTGGAACCGCCACCTGGTGCTGCACGCCCACGGCGGGCCGGCCCTGGGCGCACCGCAGGCCGAGCGCTCGGTGGAAGACTTGCAGCGCTGGGCCATCATGCTGCGCGCCGGCTACGCCTGGGCCGGCTCCACCTTCCGCCAGGGCGGCGTGGTGGTGCGGCCCGCGGCCGAAGACACCGAGCGGCTCCGCCGCCTGTTCGTGGCCCACGTCGGCGCACCGCGCCGCACGCCGCTGCACGGGCAGTCATGGGGCGCGAGCGTGGCGGCCAAGGCGGCCGAGATGTTCGGCCGCACCGCGCCGGGCGAGAAGCCGGCGTACGACGCGGTGTTGTTGACCAGCGGCGTGCTGGCCGGCGGCACGCGGGCCTACGACATGCGGCTGGACCTGCGCGTGGTCTACCAGCACCTGTGCGGCAACCACCCGTTGGCCAACGAGCCTGCCTACCCGCTGTGGATGGGCCTGCCGCCCGGCGCTGCGCTGACGCGCGAGCAACTGGCCCAGCGGGTGGACGATTGCCTGGGGGTTCGCAAGGCGGCTGCCCAGCGCAGCGCCGAGCAGCAGGCGCGGCTGCAAACCATCGTCAGGGTGATCCGTATTCCCGAGCGCGCGGTGCTGCCGCACCTGAACTGGGCCACCTGGCACTTCCAGGACATTGCGCAGAATCGCACCGGTGGCAATGGTTCGGCCTTCGGCAACATCGGTGCGCGCTACACCGGCTCGCCCGACGACGATGCGCTCAACGCTGCCGTGGCCCGCTACCGCGCTGACCCGGCGGCGGTGGCCCGCTTTAGCGCCGATGCCGACCTGACGGGCCAGATCGACCTGCCGGTGCTCACCGTGCACGGTATAGACGACGCCACTGCCTTCGTCGAGATGGACCATGCGTTCGCCGACACCATGGCCAAGGCCGGCCGCGCGGGCCGCCTGGTGCAGACCTTCACCAGCGACCGCGAGCACAGCTACCTCAGCGACCCGGTCTATGCCACCCTGGTGGGCGTGCTGGTGCGCTGGGTCGAGCGGGGCGAGAAGCCTACTCCGGCCGGCATCGCCGCCGCCTGCTGGGCGATGGAGGGGCCCTTCGGACCGGGCTGCCGCTTCGAGCTAGCCTACCAGCCGCCGCCGCTGGAGACGCGGGTCGCAGCGCGCCAGCGGCCCTGAGCGCCACGACGCAGGCCACGCCGTTGAGGAAGTCACGTCGGGAGATCTCGGGCACCGGCAACATGGGCATCGCGGCGAATTCGCACCGCCACACGGCGATGCGAGATCATGACACGCGCACCGAACCGGCCAGTGGCCGTGGGGGTCAGCGCGCTCTGAAGACCGACACCGCACTGACCAGCTGGCTGGCCTGGTGCTGCAGGCTCTGGGCCGCCGCGGCGGATTGTTCGACCAGCGCCGCGTTTTGCTGCGTGGCCTGGTCCAGCTGGCCGACAGCCTGGTTGACCTGGCCGATGCCGGTGGACTGCTCGCGCGTGGCCGAGCTGATCTCGGCGATCAGGTCGTGCACATGGTTGACACGGGTGTAGATGCCTTCCATCGCGACGCTGGCGTCGCCAACCTCGCGTGCGCCTTCGTCGACCCGCTCGGCGCTCTCGGCGATCAGGGTCTTGATCTCCTTGGCGGCGTTGGCCGAGCGTTGCGCCAGGCTGCGCACCTCCGCGGCCACCACGGCAAAGCCGCGGCCCTGTTCGCCGGCGCGGGCGGCCTCGACGGCGGCGTTCAGCGCCAGGATGTTGGTCTGGAACGCGATGCCGTCGATCACACCGATGATGTCCGCGATCTTGCGGCTCGACTGGGTGATGCCCTGCATGGTCTCGTTGACCCGGGCCACCGTGTCCTTGCCCTTCTGGGCGGCATCACTGGCGGTGGTGGCCAGCTCGGCGGCTTGCACCGAGGTTTCGGCGTTGTTGCGCACGGTGGCGCTCATCTGCTCCATCGACGAGGCCGTCTCCTCCAGGCTCGCCGCGGCCTGCTCGGTGCGCGCGCTCAGGTCGTTGTTGCCCTGGGCGATCTCGCTGCTGGCCTGCTCGAAGGTCATGACCTGCTGCGACACATCCGCGATGATCCAGCGGAACATCAGGCCAAGCTGGTTCACGGCGCGCAGTGTCATGCCGATCTCGTCGACCCGGTCGATGATCATGCCGTCGGTTTCGCCATTGGCCACCCGCTGGGCATGGGCCCGCAGGCGCTCCATCGGGCGGGCGATCTGGGACTCCAGCGCCCACAAGGCCAGCCCGGTGCCGGCCGCGACGGCGCCGGCCAGACCGGCCAGCACGGTGCCGGCCACCCCCAGCGTGGCCGCGGCGGCGACAGCCCCCGCCGCCAGGCCCAGCACCGGCAGGCGCAGGCGCCAGCGCACCGACATCGTCTTGCCGAGGGACAGCAGCGCTGCCGCGCCCCGGCGGATGATCACACCCTTGTGGAACTGCAGGTGCTTGGCCTGCCCGTTGCGGAATGCGGCATAGAGCGATTCGGCGCCCGCCACCTCGTCACGCGAAGGTTTGGTGCGCACCGACAGGTAGCCCACCGTGCTGCCGCCCCGCGTGACGGGTGTGGCGTTGGCCCGCACCCAGTAGTGGTCGCCGTTCTTGCGCCGGTTCTTGACCAGCGCCGTCCAGGATTCGCCGCCCTGCAGCGTGGCCCACATGTCGGCAAAGGCCTCGGCCGGCATGTCGGGGTGGCGCACCAGGTTGTGCGGCTGGCCGGTGATGGCCGCGGCGTCGAAGCCGCTGACGTTGACGAACGCCGCGTTGGCGTAGGTGATGCGGCCGTTCGTGTCGGTCGTCGACATCAGCGTGGCATCGGCGGGGAAGTCGTGCTCTTGCTGACTTACCGGTTGGTTGTTGCGCATGCCAAGCTCCTGGATAGGTGAAAACTCCTGATCACGTGGATCGGAACTTTGCGCCCAATCTGAAGCGGCGTTCGGGTGAAAAGCGGGTACCCAGGAAGGTATCTGCGGCACCCCAATGCGTGGCAGCTTGACCTGTGTCAACACTGGGTGAGAAATCAGGCCTGGCAGGCCTCAACGGGCCCAGTTGTCCTTGAGCCCGGTGATGCGGTTGAAGACGGGCGCCGCGTCGCGGTGGTCGACGCGGTCGGTGATGAAGTAGCCGTGGCGCTCGAACTGCACCCGTGTCTCTGCCGCCACCTTGCACAGTGACGGTTCCACAAAGCCCTGGCACACGCGCCTGCTGGCCGGGTTCAGCACCGTGAGGTAGTCGCGGCCGCCGGCGTCCGGCTGGGCCTCGGTGAACAGGCGGTCGAACAGGCGCAACTCGGCGGCCACAGCGTCGTGCGCGCCGACCCAGGTGATCACGCCCTTGACCTTCACGGCGTCCGCCCCCGGCGTGCCGCTCTTGGTGTCGGGCACCACGGTGGCGGTGACGGCGGTGACCTGGCCCGAGGCATCCTTCTCGCAGCCCGTGCACTCGACGACCACCCCGTACTTCAGCCGCACCTTGTTGCCCGGGAAGAGCCGGAAGAAGCCCTTGGGCGGGGCCTCGGCGAAGTCGTCGCGTTCGATCCACAGCGTGGGGCCGAGGCTGAAGTCGCGCAGGCCGCGCTCGGGGTGGTGCGGGTGTACCGGCGCCTGGCAGGGTTCGCGGTGATCGGCCGAGCCGAACACGTCGGGCCAGTTCGTGAGCTTCAGCGGTAGCGGGTCGATCACTGCCATCGCGCGGGCCACCACAGGGTCCAGGTCGTCGCGCTGGGCGATGTCCAGCACCGAGTAGTCGAGCCAGATGTTGGTCTTGCTGGCGCCCGAGTCGTCGGCCATCTTGCGGATGGCGGCGGGCGTGTAGCCGCGCCGGCGCATCCCGGCCAGCGTGGGCATGCGCGGGTCGTCCCAGCCGCTCACGTGCTGCTCGTCGACCAGCTGCTTCAGCTTGCGCTTGCTGGTGATCACGTAGCTGAGGTTCAGGCGGCCGAATTCGTACTGCTTGGGCAGCGGATGGGCCAGCAGACCGCCTTCGGCCAGACGCTCCAGCAGCCAGTCGTAGAACGGCCGCTGGTCTTCGAACTCCAGCGTGCAGATCGAGTGGGTGATGCGCTCCAGCGCGTCCTCGATCGGGTGGGCGTAGGTGTACATCGGGTAGATGCACCA
>JADMKA010000161.1 GCA_018780145.1 Vitreoscilla sp.
CCACGCGGGCTGCGGCAAAGCCCTTGTCGACGAAAACCTCGAGTGCCGCCTCGAGCAATTGACGCGGACGCTCGCTCTTCAGGCGCTGGCGCAGCGTGGTGCTCATCGCAAGCGTGCCGACGCGCGGGTCGCGGCCCAGGAGTGCAAGGCTTTGAAGTGGGCGTCGATGGCACGCGACCACGCCGGACCAGGCCATCCTTTGCCGTCTCGAACGGGCTGATCTTGTCCACGAATTGCCCATCGTTCGCGCCACGTGTCACGCGGGCGGCCAGCGCAACGTCCTGCAGCGGTTTGCGCCTGCGGTCTGCCAAGACGAATTTCTAACGCGTACGTTTTCGCGAGCATATAGCGTCGCCGACTCGGGTTCTTCACCGTGGATGGCTGATCATGGCCCAAAGCTCCTGCCCACAATACGGGGGTCGGTGCTGCAGCGCCACGACCCACTACACCGGCGTATCCATCCTGACTATTGCCATGCGTTCCGTTTCGCTTTCTATCACACCACTTGCCGCGTTCGCCGTGTCCGCCGGATGCCTCTGCGCCAATGGACAGTGCAGCGCGCCCTCGCGATGACACTCGGCCAGCCAGGCTGACGCGCGCTGCAGCATCGCCGCCGGGCCACGCCGGAAGGCTTCGCGCAGTGCCGGCGCCGAACTGGCGCCCGGCCCGAGCAGGCTGCGCATCAGGCCGACATCCGCGCCCCGCCAGCATGATGAACGTCAGACAACGTCAAGACTTGCACGCGATGCCGACATGCAGCAGCCTGTCGGCAGGGTCGCCTCGCGTGCGTGTGTGGATGGGCTCCACTGAGCCCGTCGATGAGCGCCAACGAGCGAGCTGCTGTCGTCGCTCCGATCGCCAGAGACGTTCGCGGTCGCCCCGAGACTGCCCACGCCAGTGCCTGCGCCGGTTCAACTGCGCTCGAATCACCATAGCGATTGAGCGCTGAACATCCACTGCGGCATTGGCCGCGGTTTCCTCCGTCGAGGCTTGTGCGACACCTGCCCTCAGGTCGTCAGTGCTCGGGCACTCGGCAGTGCGCACGGGCAGGTGTCCCACAACCCTAAACACATGCCGTCGCCGTCGCGCCACAGCAGCGCACCCGAGTCGCCGCGGCGGCCGCGGTAGACGAAGACATAGCCAGCATACGGATGCTCGGCCAGGATCTACCGCGTTATCAATTTCGCCAAGTACGCCCACCGCTACCTGGCTGAGGTGCCGTTCCGCTTCAACCGGCATGACGACCTGCGCGCCATCCCGTGTGCACTGCTCACGGCGCTGGTCCGCGCGCGAAGGGACCCAGAGTGCGGCATCAGGGTTGCTGACCTTTATCGCCAATCAGGATCTTGGTTGCATGGGCGTCCTCCATGTTTGCGCCGAATTTTCACGCACCAAATGACGTCCTCACAAGAAACAGATCTACCCGTCCAGGTGTTCATGTCGCGGCAGGTGCGACCGGAGCGACCTTGAAGCCCAGGGCCGCAGCCCGACGCTTCAAAGCAGCGACGCTGCGCTCACGCTGCTGCTCTTCATAGCGCTGCTGGCCTTGGTCCACGAAAGCCTCACCTCGGGTGAGCATGAAGTAGACGAGTCGCGCGAGTTTGTGCGCCGCAGCAGTGTTGGCGCTGGGCTTGCCCATGCGCGTGCACAGCCGGCGATAGAACGCTCCGAGCGCCGACTGGCTGCGCGACAGGCTCATGGCCGCCAACTTCAGCGTCTGGCGAACCCGATTGGCCGAGTGCTTGGTGCTCGCCGAAATGACCTTGCCGCCACTGATCTTCGTGGCCGGGCACAGGCCCAGCCACGAACAGAAGTGCTTGACGTTCGCGAACCGGCTCAGGTCAGGACCGACTTCGGACAGGATCTTCATCACCGAGGTCACCTCCAGCCCGTTGATGCGCGTGAGGTCCACGCCCGCCCAGTCGGCCAGCGTCTGGCGAAGGTCGAACACCGCGCGCGTTCTGCTTCCGGCCCGGGGAGGCTTGCCAAGTTCTATACCCCCGCGGCTGCGCTCGGTCAGCAGCGCCTGGAGCTTGGTATCGCAGCCGGCAAGATGCCGAGCAATGTCGTCATACATCGCCAGAGACTGACCGAGAACGAACAGATGCTCTTCCCGCCAGTTGCCGCTGAGCGCCTTGATGACATCGTCCTTGCTGGCCTTGACGCGCCGGTTGCGATGCTGCGCCAGCACGACCGCGTCGCGCTCGCCAGCGACGATGGCGCGGATGATCGCCTGCCCGGTCACGCCCATCACGTCGGTCAGCACCTCGGTGAGTTGGAGGTTCATCTGCACGAGCGACTTCTGCATACGCTGCACCCAACTCGCCTGCTCGGTGAGCAGCACCTCGCGCTGGCGCGCCACAGCACGCACGACGCACACTTCACCGTCAGGCCGCCACGCCGCTCGCAGCAGTCCCAGGCTCATGAGCTTCTGCAGCCACTGGCAATCCTGGATGTCGCTTTTGCGGCCGGGAACGTACTTCAGCTGCCGGGCATCGACCAGCCAGACCTTCAGGCCACGCTGTTCGAGAACCTCGTACACAGGGATCCAGTAGACGCCAGTTGATTCCAGTGCCACCGTGTCGACGCCGCACGCCAGCAGCCAGTCGGCCAGCGCATTGAGGTCGGTCGTCATCGGCCCGAACTCGCGTACCGGACCATCTGCCAGATGCGGCGGCACGGCCACCCAGTGGCTCGTTGCGCCAACATCGATTCCAGCGGCATTGGGGAACACCGCGACTTCCTGCTTGCGTGCTGCCATGGCCTGCTCTCCGTCATCGTTGATGAAAGGCAGCGCCATGGGAAGCGTCGAAATCGACTCGATCTCACAAACGGGATGCGCACTGCTGCGCTCACCAATTTCGCCGACGATTCCCCAACCAAGCTGATAAACGGGCTCGCTCAAGCTCGCACCAGTGACGTGTCGGTCATGTCGTCGCTGCCGCTCCCGTTGTAGCGCACCGGCTGTTTCTTTGCGAACGCCTGCCGCGCGTGCGCGCCTGGGGCGCTGATAAGAACACTTCTCAGGAACGTCGACGCGTCCACCACAGCCTGCGCGCGCCCGCTGCAACGTCTTGCAAAGATGATGGGCTCTGCCCTTTGGGACGCGCGACTCATTGGCTCACTCGCCGAGCAACGCCCTCAGGACGCTGCGGCGAACTTGACTGGCGAACCTGTACTCGCCGAATCCGGCGGTCTCGTATCCGGACGGCTCGACGATGAGCTTGCCGGCACACGACGGGCGGGCGCAGTTCTGGACCCTGCCTTTTCGCACTTTTTTCGTACCACCAAGAAAAAAAGCACCTTTAAGCTGTCTCTACCGCCTGCAGCAAGATCCACTTGCGGATGTCTTCGGCGCGCCAGACCGTCACTCGGGGCGAGAGCTTCAGCGGTTTCGGAAACGTCTTTTCTTGAATGCGTCTCCACAGCGTGGACTTGGAGATGGGTACGAAGGCCAGCACCTGCTGCTGGCGCAGAAACCCGGTCTCGGGCAACGTGGGTGCAGGGCGGGAGGTAGTGGCCACCGCGACGGTCGCGACGGGAAGTAGTGAATTCGTCTTGGGCATGATCTGGCCTCGTTGCGGCTTACGCCGATAGAAGGGCATGACCTGCTCTTTCGCGGCTGCATCGGTCAGATGTTGTGCAGGCCGCCAGAAACGCGAAACACAGAAGCACACCGCCGGCGTTTCGGGCGCAAGGTGTGTTGGGAGAGGACGACTGAAGTCCGGTGGTACTGCATCCGGATTCAGGATTCGAGAAGAGGAATTACTCCAGTTCAGCCAGCACCGCTTGGCGCAGCACCGTCCGAACCGATCAACGCAAGGGCAGGTAACGACTGCGACGATGCCGCCTGAGCGGCAGACTGCGCCCGAGGCGCAGTGATCGCCCTGACTGGGCGACGTGTTGAGACCTTACGCGCGTTCGCGTCCTGGCTCAAGACCAGCAGGGCAGTTGCTTGCGTAAGCACCGCCAAGTCGCGCCGCTTGTGCGTGGCGGCGTCAGTCCGCGGACGGCTCGGCGACGGATGCCGGCGCCGTCGGCCCAAGTGCCAGCCCACCTTCTTCAGTGTTGACCACGGCGGCTGGATCTACGCGGGCCGGCCCAGACTCCACTTCCAAGCTGCTGCCGAGCAAGATCAGCCCCGCCTCGCCATCGCCAAGCTGCGAGTCGACGCCCTCCCGTACCGCCAGCGCATTCATCCTGCGCCGCAGACCCATCGCAAAGTTGCGCGTCCCGTTCGCCACATCGCGCACCTGGCGCTTCAACGCCGCGCGCTGGGTGTCCACCTGCTGGGTGGACAGCACTTCGTGGATCTCAAGTGTCTGCAGCAGCGGCATCAGTTGATCCAGTTTTCCCAGCACCTCCAGAAAGCGCCGGCCGCTCGACGACAGCACGCCTACTTCGACGTCCATCGGCACGGTGTCGTAAGTCGCCGCACTGGTGATGCCATGCGCCTTGAACAGTGCTTCGGCACCATCGATCGCCAGATTGAGCTTTTCGGTCACGGCCTCCGTCTGTGCGCGTATCGCCGCCTCGACCTGCGCGATGTCATCGGCTTCCAGCCGCGTCCGCGCAATCACGGAGATGAAGTGCGCATTTAGTTGCTGGGTGTTGAACAGCCGCACGAAAAATCGCTTCCCCTCGGCGCTGGTGAAGCGCGTAGGCATCTTCAGGCTGGCAGCCTCAACGCGCCGAAAGTCCGCTTTAGTCTCCTTGGCCAAGATGCGCGCGTTCACGCCGCCTTGGTCCACCTTGACGATCTGCATTTCCGTCATGTTCAAATCTCCGCGCGTTGAAGCCCAGGCTCGATGGTGTGAACGCCGCGCTGCAATCGCCACGGACAATGGCGCGTACTTCGGCGGGCTTTCGGGATCAGGGGCCGGTTGATGCGCTTGGACTGTTGACCTTGCAGTGGCGTCCCGCTACCTTGGCGTCATGCAGTAGCTGGCCCTGCATTCAAACAAGGCAAGCCTAGGAGGTTCATCGTTGTTGCGTAGACCGTCGGTCGATTCAGACTCGGTGGTGATGCGCCCGTAGCTGCATCGTTGCCGATGCATGTTGTGACGCCGTCGAAGCGCGCTTTCGAGGAGGGGGCAATGTCTTGCCTCCCTGCCCTCTCGCCGAAAGCTTTCTCCGATCGGTAGCTGGCCCGATCCCGGCGGCTCCCTCCGCCACTTCAGTCAGCCCTGGAGTCTCATTCCGTAGCGCCGGTGTTCGCCGGCATCTCATCACCCCTGGGGGCATGCGCCCTCAGCCGAGATGCGTGTTGCCTCCTCCATTCCTACATGGAGGCCACGATGCTGCATCCCAACGAATCGCACAACGTCGCCGGCCCTGCCTCCGCAGGGTTGGCTTTCACGCCGATCGCCACGTCTTCGCACCGGCCCTCGGCGAGAGCGTCAGACATTGCATGCGCTGACGCGTTGCTCGACGACGACCCATCGCCCGTCGAATGGAGCGAGGAAGACATCGTCTTCCTGCACTGGCGCCTGCTGCAGGAGGTCAGCCAACTGGCCGACCCGGCCACGCCGCTGGAAGAGAAGTTCGACACCTTGCGCTGGGTCTTCACCGAGCGCGAGAAGGAAGGACGGCCCTTCTCGTTCGTGAGCTGCCTGCGTGTCGTTGGTTGCAGCCCGCTGTCGCCAATCGCCTATTGCGGACTGGTCGATGCGGAAGAACTGCGCGACCTCATCCGAAACAGCGTGAAAGCCTGGCTCAGCGAAACGCTGGCGCGCTATCCCGACTGGGTGCGCGAGGCCATCGCCGTCAACCCCGCGTGGATCGAAGCCCGCCTGGCCAAGAACCCGCAGTGGATCAACGAGCAGCTCAAGCGGATGTCCGCTGAGGGCGACCTGTTCGCCTGAAGCCATCCATCAACCCTCGGGCCTGCGCTGCATGCGCAAGTCCAACCCTTCATCAAGGAGTTCTCATGTCAACTCTGAAGGACACCCTGTGTCTGCTGGCGATCCTGGTCGCCTACGGCATCGCAGGACGCATGGACCACGACGACGCGGTACTGCTGGATGACGTTCAGCGGGCAACGGCACCGACCGACTGCGCGACGGACGAGACGTGCACGACCCGTGGCCCGCAAACGCAGACCAACGATCTGCGCTTCGATCCACGCGATGACGGCGCCGATGCGACCACATCGACCGGCGATGTGTCCTGCACATCGCCTGCGCTGTGAGGTGACCGCCATGCACACCCATGCGCATCCCGGCCACAAGACGCCTCGCCTGCTGGCCGTTCAAACGCCGGAAGACATCGAGTTCCTCGTCAAGGAAAGCGAAGTCCTCACCGGCCAAGCCGGCCGCACCTTCGTCATCGCTGGCGCCGACTGGTTGATCTATCGCGTGCATTGGCAGCCGCTGGGCCTGAAGGTCGAGCGGCTCGATGGCCGAGGCCAGGTCCTGAGCACCCAGCACCTGCTGCTCTGGGAGTTCCTCGAGCACCACCTGATGGAAGCTCAGGCCGCCGGCCAGTTGTTTACGCCACCCGTCCGCCGCCTCGGCTGACCTCATTCATCCCCTTGGCGGGCTGGTCCCGCCGGGGCCGCGTTCCGCCTGCACTCATGGAGTCCATCATGCAGATACAGGTTCGAATCAACGAAGAAGGCGCTTTGCGCAACCAGCGCCATGCCTTCTCCAACCGTTTCACGCTCGTCAGCGAGTTGCTGCAGAACGCACGCCGGGCAGGAGCGACGCTCATTCAGATCCAATACGATGCCACTGCCAATGTGCTGCGCGTGCAGGACGACGGCTGCGGCCTTGGCGACTTCCAGAAGCTGCTGAGCCTGCACGAGTCCGGCTGGGACGCCGCCACCTGCATCGAGGAACAACCCTTCGGCGTCGGCTTCTCCAAGTGCCTGTATGCCGCCTCCCGCTGCATCGTGGCGTCCGGCCGCCAGCGTGTGGACATCGAAACCGAGGCCGCCCTGGCCAAGGCGATGATCGACGTGGAGCAGACGGCCGAGGCGGTGCCCGGCACGCTGGTCGAACTTTGGGGCGTGGACCTTCCCGATCTAGCCCAACATGTCGAGACGCTGTGCCTGGGCTTCCCGGTGCCGGTGTGGTTCAACGGCCAGCCGCTGTCGCGCCGCCTTGCCCCGGAGAACCTGGCCACGATGCCCACCCCCATGGGGACCGTGCATCTGGTCGGTACGCGCAACGGCGAGCACGCGCGCGACACGATGGTCTTCCTGCAGGGCTTCTGCGTGCTCAAGCCGACATGGGGCTCGTACGACAAGGTCAACGTCGTGCATCTGGACTCGCGCCTGTTCATGGCACGCCTGCCGGACCGCGACAGGCTGATCGACGAAGACGTGCAGCGCAAGCGCATCGATGCCGAACTGAAGAGTTGCTGGCGTGCGACCTTGGAAGTCGCCAAGACCCAGCTCTCGCCCGAGCGCTTCGTCGAGATCTACTACGCAGCAATGCGTGCCTGGGGTCACCTTGACCTGATGAACGACCTCGACGTGTTGCCAGCCGGGCTGTGCGACGCCATCGTGGGCTATCCGATCCAGGACGACAGCGGCGGGCGCGAGTACGTGCAGCCGGTGGCCACGGCCCCGACGCGTGTCGACATCGAGAGCGGCGCGGTGACCCTGGTGAGCCTCGACTGGGTCAACGACGAGAACGCACCACGCTGGATGCTGGCGCGTTCCAAGGGCTGGTTGGTCTTCGACTGGATCGGCCTGCACGCCGACCACTGGGCGCAGCGACACGTGCGCTTTCTGGAAGGGGAGGTGGCCGAGGTCGAAGCCGTGTCGGAGCAGTTGCGCACTGTGCTGGAAGGACGCTGGGTCTGGCCCAACGTGATCCTGTGCGAAGCCGTCCACGTTCGAATCGGCGACGACATTGCCGAGATCACCGACGCCGGCCTCTGCCACGACGGTGGGGTGTACATCCCCGCAGGCGAATGCTCTGGCGAACCGGTGCGCCAGCTCTCGTCCTTCACCGACGAGCACGATCAGTGCCTGGATTCCGACATGGACGCTGACCGTGACGCGCTGGCGGACCTGATCCGTCACCTGCGGGCGGTCGATCCGGTGCAGACCTTGGACTCGCTGTTGCAGGAGCTGCGGCTGGGCAAGTACCCCTTGCTGCACGGCAGGACCTTCCAGCTGACCGTCGGCGTGGGTTCGGCGCCCAGCCATTCCATCGAGCTGCTGGAGCAGGCCGAGGGCACGGGGTCGAACGGTGCGGGAGGTTCTCATGCAGAACCTTGAGTACGCCGCGCGCGTCGAGGAGGTGAAGCGCCGCGCCCACGGACGCTGGACCGAGATACTGGCCAGCCTGGGCGTCGAAGAGCGCATCCTGAAGCGCCGCAACCTGCCCTGCCCGCTGTGCGGTGGCACCGACCGCTTCCAGTACACCGACAAGTTCGGCGAGGGCAACTACCACTGCCGGCACTGCGGCCCGGGCGGTGGCTTCAAGCTGTTGCAGGCCGTCAAGGGCATCGACTTCAACACGGCGTTGCAAGACGTCGAGCGATGCGTGGGAGCCGTACTGCCTCTGCTTCGCACGGTGTCCACCGAACCGTCGGCCGAGCGCATGAAGACGCTGGCCAAGCGAATCTGGGATGAAGCCAGGCCGGTGATTGCCGGTGACGAGGTCGACCGCTATCTCACGGGCCGCGGGCTGGGTTTAGCGTCGTACCCCAAGGTGCTGCGCCTGCACCCTGCCCTCGGCTTCTACGAGAAGGATGGCGCGGGCAAGGCGCGCAAGGTGGCGGAGTACCCCGCCATGCTGGCTTGCATCCAGGGACGGGACGGGCACGCGGTGACGCTGCACCGGACCTATCTCGAGGACGGCCGGAAAGCGGCTGTGCGCGAGGCGAAGAAGGTGCTGTCGTCCGGGATCAACAGCGCAGCAGTGCGGCTGTTCGAACCCACCGATGAGCTCGCGATTGCCGAGGGCATCGAGACTGCGCTGGCGGTGCACCTGGCCACCGGCAAACCGGTGTGGGCCGGGCTCAACGCAGGCAACCTGGAGAAGCTGTGGCTGCCGGACTCGGTGCGCCGCGTGTGTGTCTACGCGGACAACGATGCCGATGGCCACTTCGACGGCCAGGCTTTCGGCTTCGCGTTGGCGCGGCGGTTGAAGAGGGAGGAACGCCGCACCGGCCCGCGAGAGGTGCAGGTGTTCGTCCCCAAGGAGCCTGGCACGGACTGGGCCGATGTGTGGTGCGCCAAGCTGCAGAACAGCCGGCGCGCGGCATAGACGTTGATGGCGGTGCGGTCGAGGGACCGCACCGGCCTTTTCAGCAGCACTTCGCATCCACGCGGTGCTGGTGACAAGGTTCTCCCGCTGGTAGCTGTCACACCAGGCCGCGCCTCGGCGCGGCGAAGACAGCCCTGGAGTTTCCGCGCGACGCCCATCGCGCCTTCGTGGATCGGCACTGCCGATCCGTCATCAGCCCTTGCGGGGATGTGCATCCCCGCAGGTGGGCCATGCCGTCCTCGCTTCAATTTGTTGATTGGAGTTCGATATGAGAAGCGGACGTTCTCTCGTGAGCCTGGCGCAAGAACTGGAGCGCCAACTGGCTTCCAAGAAGGACCTGGTGGTGCCGTCGTCGCTGCTGCGGCACGACACCGACGACACGGGCGACACCCGGATCGTCATCGAGGAAGGCGGTGTGCCGGCGCGCTACGGCGTCACACCGCTGGCACGCCGGCAACTCGCCGACAAACTGAAGATTCCGTATGCGTACTTCGAGCGCATGCGCGGCGAACAACCGGTGCTGCTGGATCGCAACGTCAACACCTGGCTGCAGAGCGAGGACGACCGCCGCATGATCCGCACGCTGGACGGCAATGTGCGTGCGGTGCTGTCGGATCGCTACCGCCGGCTCGACAACTTCGACCTGGCCGAAAGCGTGCTCCCCATCCTGCAGCAGTTGCCCGAGGCGCGTTTCGAGTCGGTCGAGTTGACCGACACGCGCATGTACCTCAAGGTCATCACGCCGCGCCTGAAGTTCGAGATGGCGCCGGGCGACGTCGTGCAGGCCGGCGTGGTGGTGTCCAACTCCGAGGTCGGCCAGGGCACGTTGTCGGTGCAGCCGCTGCTGTACCGGCTGGTGTGCCGCAACGGCCTGATCGCCTCGGACCGAGCGCTCCGCAAGACCCATGTCGGGCGCGCGCTCGGCAGCGACGACGAAGCCATTCTTGTGTTCAAGGACGACACCCTGCGTGCCGACGACAAGGCCTTCTTCCTGAAGGTGCGCGACGTCGTGCAGGCGGCGGTGTCGGAAGCAACTTTCCGGCAAACGGCGCAGAAGCTGCAGAAAACGCTGCACATTCCGCTCGTCGGTGATCCGGTCGGGACGGTCGAGGTGCTGGCACAGCGCTACACGCTGAACGACACGGAGCGCTCGGGCGTGCTGCGTCACCTGATCAGCGAAGGCGACTTGTCGGGCTACGGACTGGTCAACGCCGTGACGCACTTCAGTCAGGAGGTCGAGGACTACGACCGCGCCACGGAGTTCGAGGCGCTGGGCGGCAAGCTGATCGAGCTGCCAGCGGATGAGTGGCGGGGACTGGCGCAAGCCGTCTGATCTTCCTCAGTCCGCATTGGGAGGGAGGGCCGTTTCGGCCTTCCCTCTTTCTCTCTCGCGACGGCGAACGACAGGCACCCACCGACCCAACAACGCAACCGGCAGCGAATCCGGGCGGTTTTGCATGGCGATCAGGTAAGCAATTGCACGAGCCGCCCAGAGACGTTGATCGATGCTGTGGTGCCGGCATATGCTGGTCACGCGCACTGTCATGCGCATCACCGCTCGGAAGGGCGCAAACCCCAGAGATCGCAACCATCGACCCAAGCCGTTTCCGTGCCCATGCGTGGGCCACCATCAGGGAGAACAACAGATGCCACGCTCAGATGTCGAATCGACCAACCTGCACATGCTCAACATCATTCGACTGGGCATCGAAACTGACCGCGTCGGAACCAGCAGCAGGTTCGCGCTAAGCGCGGCCTTGATCGAGCGCGTTCGCAGCCTCACCCAGGAGCAGCTCTGGGCCTTCGTGGCGCACATCGGGCAGTCCACGCTGTTTCCGCCGCGTGAGGACTTGCTGGCGCTCCTGAACGCCCCTGTGCCCCTTGCCGGTCCACTTGCAGCCGTGCGCACACCCCGTCCCGCGCCACCACTGTCGCCCTCTGACACCTCGACTCCGGTCACGTGAAGGGACAACCCTCATGCCGACACCCGTCGATCGCAAGTTGAGGGCCGTCCAGCTTGCCAAGGACTGCCGCGATCTTGGCGCCCGCGCCCGCACCATCCACCACGTCACCGGCCTTCCGAAGCCCGAACTGAAGCGCCTGCTGTTCCCAGACTCCAAGTCCTTGCCGCGCGGCCGCGCACCCAACTCACCCGAGTGGTACCACGGAGCCAACCTGCTGTATCGGGCCGAGTCGTCCATCTTCGCTTCCGTCTACCGGCGCCTGCGCAAGAGCGGCTTCTCCGCGGGCCAGACATTGGTCAGTGGGTACCGACACTATCGAAGCGTCTGCGATTGCCTCAGCCGCATCAGCTTTGATCGGGCGTTCGATCTCGCCTCGCACACCGATGGCATTTGGGTAGCCAAAGACTCGGTCTTCACCATCGCGACGTGTTCCGTGTGCGGCTGCGAGTTCCTGGCGGCCCAAGGCAGTGCACCGAGCAGCAGCGACGACTGCCCGTTCTGCCAACTGGTGAAACGCTATTCCTGCGACCAGCGCGTACAGACCTCGTTCCCGCCGCGTTCGCTCGACAACCCATTCGACGTCCAGTTGTCCGTCATGGCGATCGTTTGTCCCGGTCATCAGCACCCGCATGGAGCCAATGGCGAAACGAGGCCTCAATAGGTTGTCCTTCGGGACGACAGGCAATGCGTCGGGTCGAAGAATGCCTTCGTACTTTCGGAGGTGTCGATGAACTTCCCCCAAGCAGCAGCCCAGAGCGCACGCAGCGCATTTCCTGCGTCTGACCCCGGCTTCGCTTCTGCGAGCACAGACGAGTTGCTGGCGCAGAACGACGACTTGATCGCGCGCATCAAGCTCTGCTACGGCGCGGATCGCGATGCCTACGACCGCGACATCCTGATGCTGGTTCGGCGCTACGCCGCCTACGTGCACCTGCTGCCGGCCACGGCCGACAACTACTTCAGCCAGCCAGGTGGCCTTCTGCGCCTTGGACTCGAAACAGCCTTCTTCAGCCTGCAGGGAACCGACGCGCACATCTTCTCAGGTCGTTCAACGATCTCAGTGCGCCGGCAACTGGAGCCGCGCTGGCGACACGCCACCTTCATCGCCGGCCTGTGCTGCGAGTTGCACCGCGTTCTCAGCCACGTGATCGTCGCTGACGCCCAGGGCGAAGAGTGGCCGTGCTACCTTCAACCGCTCGCGGTCTGGCTCGCCGCACGAAGCGCGGACCGCTACTTCCTGCGCTGGCGACCTCGGGCGCATGAGACACGCGGGCTGGGCGTCTTCGCGCTTTCGCACGTGGTGCCGCCCGAGGTGCTACAGGATCTGTCGATTGACAACGCGGTCATCGTGCCCCAACTGATGGCCAGCATCGGCGGTGTAGCGCTGTATCACGAGCGCAATGTGCTCGACGAACTGGTGCGTCGTTCGCTGGCACTGGTGATCGACCGCAACCTCGCCGGCACGGCCGACCGCTACGGCTCGCCGCAGTTCGGCTCGCACCTGGAACGCTACCTGGTCGATGCCCTGCGACGGCTTGCCAGCGGCCATTCGGCTTGGGTTCCCAATCGAGAGAAGTCCCGCGTCTGGTTCGGCCCGGACGGGCTGTTCCTGCTGTGGCCAAGCGCCGCCGAGGACGTTCACAAGCTGCTGGAGTCCGATCAGTTGGCCGGCATTCCGAAAGCTCCCGAGACCATGCTGGAGTTGCTACTCGCCGCCGGCGTGCTGACTACCCAGGATTCGACGCAAGCCACCTGGACCATCCAGCCGCCTGGCGCCAAGACCACCTTGGAGGCCGTCAGGCTCGCATCACCGGCCATCTTGTTCTCTGGGATCGATCTCGCACCCGTGGCGCTCGAGAATGCGCTGGTGCGCAAGCACGGCGCGGTGGACGAGGCACCACCTACGCCGGCGCCCACCGTCAAGGTGGGAACGCAGCTTTCGTTGATCCCGGCTGCATCGGCAGTTCCGGCGCCGCAGGCAACGCCAGCCGCCCCACTCGAGGCAGCGCCAGCACTGACACCGCCCGTTCCGCCGCCCACCTTCGCGCTGCGCGCACCACTGCGGCTGAACCCGGTGGTGCGTGATGCCTTGACGCCCATCGTGCACACGCTCAACCATGCGGCCGGCCCTGCGCAGTGCTGCACCGTGGCCACCGGCATCTTCATCCCCCTGGACGAGTTCGAACGGCGCGGTGTGCCGCCTTCGCTGACCTTGCGCGCCCTGGCCGACGTTCACATGTTGGCCGCAGCCGACGCCAAGGGGCCGCCCACTCTGACACGCGACTTCAATGGCATGCAGACCGTGGGGCTGGTGCTCGATCCGCGCTTTGTCGATGGGCTGGACCTGGAAGGCTTCGCGCTGCCGGCGACGGAGGACGCCTGACATGCTGATGCGCCGCTATGAGATGCCATGGCGTCACGCCTACGAACTCTACGCTGGCGCCGCATGGGGTCTCGCCTTGATCTTCTTCGTGTTCGTTGGCGCGACAGGCCAACTGCCGCAATCACTCGCGCTGCCCTTGTCGCTGCTCTGCTTCGCGATGGGTTTGCTGCGCGTGACGCAGGCGCTGGACACCCTGGTCCTGCGCGCCTCGTTGACCGGGCGCAGCATCCAGGTGATCGGCACCAACGACCTGGCGAAGTGGTGCGGCGATCCGGCCCAGGTGTTCCTGGGCTTCGGCTTCGAATGGCGCCCGGTGCATTCGCAGCGCCTGTACGAACTCGCGAAGATCGACTACCGCGAGTTCACCGTCTCGCCGCGCTTGCTGGGCTGGCTCGGCCACGCGGTTTCACCACAGCCCGATGCCGAGATCGGCCTGCCCTACATCCACGGCGTCGAACCGCGTGAAGTGGCCTTGCACCGGCCGCTGCAGAACTTCGAGGGCGGCACATTGCTGGTCGGCACCACGCAGTCGGGCAAGGGCGTGGCGTTGGCCAACCTGGTCACCCAGGCGATCCGGCGCGGCGATGTCGTGATCGTCATCGACCCGAAAAACAGCCGCCGGCTCAAGCGCGTGGCTGAGCGCGCATGTGAAGACTGGCGAGAGCCGGACACGTTCATGGAGTTTCATCCAGCATTCCCGGAACGCGGCGTGCGGCTGGACTTCACCTTCAACTGGCAGAAGCCCACGGAGATCGCTTCGCGCATCCAGTCCATCATGCCACCGGACACGGCGGGGGCGTTCTCGGCCTTTGGTTGGGATGCGGTGAACGTCGTCGTGCAGGGGCTGGTCGAGCTGGAAGAGCGGCCGAACCTGGTCAAGCTCACCAAGTACATCGAGGGTGGCATCGAACCGGTGCTCGAAGGGTCATTGCGCCGCTTCTATGACGAGACCCTGGGCGCCGGCTGGCGCGAACGACCGGAGATGAAGAAGCTGCTGAACGACGCGCAGCGCGGCAACATCAAGCGCCCGTCGGAAGCGGCAAGCAACGACCTGCTGGCCTTCGTCGTCTACTACGAGCACCACGTCGCGCAGAGCCAGCGCAGCAAGGTGGTCGATGCCCAGGTGCGCACCTTCCGGCACAACCGTGAGCACTACCAGAAGATCACCGCCAACCTGCTGCCCGTCCTGTCGATGCTGACCTCAGGCGACCTCGGCCGCAGCCTGTCGCCCGACCCCTTCGATGCCAGCGACGTGCGACCCATGATGAACTTCGAGAAGATCGAGCGCGCCGGACACGTGCTCTACATGTGCCTGGATTCGCTGCCCGACCCATCGGTGGCCTCTGCCATCGGGGCGCTGGCGCTGGCCGACCTGGCTGCGCGTGCTGGTATGCGCTACAACTTGGGCGGCTACCGGCGCATCTCGCTGTTCGTCGATGAGGTCTCGAACGTGATCAACCAGCCGTTGATCGAGATCCTCAACAAGGGGGCCGAGGGCGGCATTTTCACGACCTGCGCGATGCAGACGCTGGCCGACCTGGCCAAGCGCCTGGGCAGCGAAGCGGCCGCGCGCATGGCGCTGGGCAACTTGAACAACCTGATCGCGCTGCGCTCGAAGGACCGGCCGACCCAGGACTTCATCGTCGAGACCTTCGGCAAGACGGCCATCCACTCGCTGCGCGTCGGCCTGAGCAGCGGCGGTGATACCCACCTGGGCG
>JADMKA010000067.1 GCA_018780145.1 Vitreoscilla sp.
CGGGCACGACGATCTCCTTGTCGATGGCCCGCTCGGCGGCCTGGGCAGGCCACGCAGCGGCCCAGAGAATGCCCAGTGAAAGCTGCCATGCGCGATGCTTGTTCATGACCCGTTCTCCTCGAAAGCTGCCGGCATCCTAGCCCGCCGGTCAGGGCAACGCGGCTTTATCATCGGAGACATGGAGTTACCCCGCGACGTGGCGGCGGTTCGCCTGGACAACGCCCTGGTATTGTTCGACGAATTCGTCCGCAGCACCGTCAAGCACCCCGATGCCGCCACCCTGCGCGGCCTGGAGCGGCGATTCGCCGAGCGCTTGCAGATCCAACCCAGCTACTGGAGCCAGATCAAGGGCCGGTCACGCCAGATCGGTGAACGCCTGGCCCGCCAGTTCGAGCAGTGCTGCCACAAGCCGCACGGCTGGATGGATCAGCCGCAAGCCGGCGGGCGCGTGGCGCTCGGCGTGGCCGCAAGCCCCGACGGCGGGGGCGACGCACCACTGCCACAGGACGACGACGAACGTTTCATCGTCGGCTTGGTGTTGACCTACTACCGCCGCCACCCGCAACGCGCCCGAACCCGGCTGCTGGATCTGCTGGGCGAAGTGCTGATGCCCACACCACGACCGCACCCCGAAGCACGCCCGGCGGCCGCTCCGGCTGCGCCGGCCGTCGACCCGCACGACCTGTGGCTGAAGACCCAGAGCGGCGTGGCGCCGCTGAAGAAGAAGTAGTCTGCTCGGCGGCGCGATACCCAACTGATAAAAAGTGCTTGCGCAAGATAATCAATCGTTTATCATTGCGCCAGCTCAACGCAGCCCCATCGCAACGCGTGCGGTGACTGCAGCAGGCCCGCCGCCCCGGCAGCCATCTGGCCCGCCGGCCCCGCCACCCCAACAGGAATGCTGATGCTGATGACCCCCCGGAACCTCTCCGGCCGTACCGCGGCTGCCTCGGCAGCCCTGCCGGCTCGGGTGTTTCTGCTGGTGTGCGTGAACCCGCCTGCCGGCCGTTATCGGAATCGCTGAAGGCTTGCCGCCTTTGGCGGCCCTCCGCAACACGGCCCGGGACGGTTCAAACCCCCGGGCCGTTTGCATTGCGACTCCCCCTTTTTGTTCCGCCGAGGAGACCCTCATGAAGATCACCGTCGACATCCGCAAGCCGCGCAATCCCTTCGTGATGCTGTCACGAACCCGGCGCGCCGGCACCCACCGTGCCGACCCGAAGGCCGAACGCCAACGCACCGGCCAGGCGATCCGCCGAGAACTGTCCCGCGCCGAGGCCGACCGCCGAAGCCCGTGAACCCTGTTTGACCCCTGGCACCGCCCACGATGCGCGGTGCCCGACATGGAGATTTCCATCATGCACCGCAGCTTCTATGTTCCCCAGGCCGCCCAAGGACCCGCGCCCTGGCAACCATTGGCCAGCCAGCGCCCTGCCAGGCGCCTGGTCGCCCGCCAGTTGCGCCGGGCCGGCGCCTGGCTCGCCTGGGCAGCACGCCAGGTGGCCGCGCCGGCACCGCGCCAGCGCGTCCAGCCGAGCTGGCCCGAGCTGGAGTTCCACGCCGAGGCCGGCGCACCGGAAGGTGCGCTGTACGTCAACGGCGAATACGTCGGCAAGCTCGACGTGAACCGCCTGTGATCGTGGGCGAGCCGGCCAGGACCGATGGGTCCGGGCCGGCTCAAGTCCACCCACGGCGAGCCGATATACCGCAGACCGGGCAATCCCCGGATCTGTACGCCATGGACTCACTCGCCACCACCACGCCACACCACACACCGTCCGACGTGGCCGGTTGGGTGCGCTACTTCCAGCTGGTGGAGATCCCGGTGCTTGGCTGCACCGCCGACGCGCTGGAAGACATGCGCGGCAACGAGGATGCCGTCGATGCGCGCATGCTCGCCGACGCCATCGGCGACGATCCACTGATGACGCTGAAGCTGCTGGCCTACACCGCCGGCCACCAACGCAACCGGCGCCAGACCGACGTGGAGACCGCCACCGAGGCCCTGGTGCTCATTGGCATCACGCCCTTCTTCCGCGATTTCGGCCCGCAACCGACCATCGAACAGCATCTGGCCGACCAGCCCGAGGCGCTGCGTGGCCTGCGCGAGGTTCTTCGCCGCGCGCACCGCGCCGCCAAGTTTGCCCTGGGCTTCGCGGTGCACCGCTTCGATCACGACGCCCCGGTGATCCACCAGGCGGCGTTGCTGCATGACTTCGCCGAGATGCTGCTGTGGTTGCACGCGCCGCACCTGGCCCTGGAGATCGCCGCACGCCAGAAGGCCGAGCCGACACTGCGCAGCGCCGCAGTGCAGAAACAACTGCTCGGCGTGCCGCTGGCTGACATCCAGCACGCGCTGATGCTCGGCTGGCGCCTGCCGGAGTTGCTGGTGCGCATCACCGACGACCGGCAGGAAGACGCGGCCCAGGTGCGCAACGTGATGCTGGCCATCCGCGTCGCGCGCCACAGCGCGCGTGACTGGCAGAACCCGGCGCTGCCGGACGACGTGCGCGACATCTCGCGCCTGCTGAACATGGCGCTGGCCCCGACCGAGGCCCTGCTGCACGACCTGGACAGCTGACACCACGCGGTATCCCCCAACGGGGTGATGTGCGGCGGGTGGTGGTCTGGCGACACTGGCGTCCCTCGATCGCAAGATCGGTCACAGGCATGTTGTTGCATGACACCAGACATCAGTCGTCGTTGTGGTTTGTCCCTGTTTTTCGCCATGGCGATCGCCGTGGCTGCCGGCCTGTGGGCCTTGCCGGCCTTTGATCCCTTGACCTCCCTGCACCGCCTGGAGGCGTTGGGCAATACCCCCTGGCTGGCCGGTGCCACGCATGCTGTGTTGGGCGCCTGTGCGGGAGCCATGTCCTGGCGTCAGCTGGCCCGGCGCGTGGACCGCGCCTGGGACGAACGGCCCGCCTGGCTCGCACTCGGCCTGGTGTGGTTCCTCGGCCTGGGGTCCTGGATGCTTGGAACACTCGAAGACCGCGGCGGCGACGCCCGGGGCCTGCTGTGGCTGGAAATGCTCCCGCTGTGGCTGGCGGCAGCCGGGCTGTGGGGCCGCCCGGCGCCGGCCTCACACCTCGCCGGGCAGGCCGAGCGCGTCGCGCAGCGCGGCCCAGCCTTCGGGGTGGTGAACCAGGTCGACATGGGCACAGGCGGCGACATGCTTCGACCGGGCCCCTTCCAACACGGCCGTGGATGCCGGGAAGACAATGTTGTCGCAGTGGCTGAACAGGCACAGGAACAGCTCGTGGCGTGAGCGCGGTTCGCGCACGGCCAGCGCCCGCAGCCAGTCACCATCCGGCCGCATCTGGGCGCCATTGAGGGTCCAGCGCGACAGCTTCGCCAACCACGTGCCGTGGTGCGGCGAGCCCAGGGTGATCACGCCGGCCACGCGGTCGTCGCCATGAAACCGGTCCAGCCAGGCCCGGATCGCCAAGCCGCCCATGCTGTGGCCCACCAACAGCGGCCGTTCGCCGGTGGCCAGCTCCAGCTGGCGCACGCCGGCCTCGATCAGGGCGGGATACTCATCGATCGAGCCGAACACCGGCTCCAGGGTCACCGCCACATGCGGCACACCCGCGGTTCGCAGGCGCGCCATCCAGGGGTTCCACAGACCCCGGTTGCAGACGAAACCATGCACCAGCAGCACGCCGGTACGCCCGCGCGATGCCGGCTCCGGCAGGAAATCAGCCAAGGCGTTCGAGCGAAACGGTTGACGCCAACCAAACACCCGTGGGGCGGCCTTGACCTCGCCCCACCATGCCGACAGCCACTGGGCCCAGCTGGCCCGGGGCGCGGGGTCGTCGAGATTGCGCCAGCGCATCAGGCTGAAGGTCAGCAGGAGCCAGAGGGCATGGCTGCACAGCACCAACGCACCACCCCACAGTGCTTTCAGCGGTTGCCCGGCGTGCCAGGGCAGGCCGACCGCCAAGGCGAGGGCGGTCAACCAGGCCAGGACGACCCCTTGCTCCAGGCGGGCCAGCATCAGGCGGGCGCGTCGAGCGGCACCGGCCGCCCGCCCAGGCGTTGAACCAGCCCCGCCGTCAGGCGCGCGGCCATGCCATAGACAGAGAGCTGCGGGTTGGCGCCGATGCTGGTCGGGAACACCGAGCCATCGTGCACCGACAGGTTCTCCCATTGCCAGTGCGTGCCATCCGGGCGGACCACGCCCTGCCGCGGATCGGCCGCCATGCCGCAGCCGCCCATCACGTGGGCACTGACCACGCGCGTCAGCAAGGGCTGCATCGGCAAGCCGGCGATCAGGGCCCGGGCCTCGCGCCAACTGGTCACGCCACGGGCCATCTCGTGCACCGGCACGACCTCCTTGGCCCCGACGGCGAACTGGAGTTCGGCCATCGACAGCAGGGCGCGCCTCGCGCCCTCCATCACGAAGGGAGTCAGCGGGTAGTCCAGCTCGGGTGTGCTGTCACCCCGCAGGCGCACACGCCCACCGACGGATTCCGGGTGGAAGCCATCGCGCAACAGGGCCAGCAGCGCGTGGCTGTGGGGCAGTTGGCCCAGCATGCGCGCCTGCTCACGCCCGTAGCCGGCCAGGGTCGACGAAAAGATCACCGGGTGGATGGGCGGTGCTTCGAGTTTGTAGCCCATCGGGCCGTCGATCGGCTGGGTGTGCAGGTAGTGGTCGCTGTAGATCGACTGCGGCGCGCCCTGCCAGCCAGCGATGCGCTGTTCGAACAGGGCTGCCGAGATGACCACCGGGTGCAGGAAAGTGCGCGCGCCCAGCCGCTCGTGCGGATCGGGCGCGTTCGATCGCAGCAGAAGCGCCGGCGAGTTGATCGCGCCGCCGGCCACCACCACATGGCGCGCGGTGATGCGCGTGCGGCGCGCCGCCTCCGGCACACCGTCGGCACCCATGCCCAGCGCGACCACCCCCTGCACGCGGCCGTTCTCGACCAGCAGCGACTGCACCCGCGTCTGCACCAGCAGCCGCGCCCCGGCATCCAGCGCCGCAGGCAGGGTGGTGACCAGCATCGACTGCTTGGCGTTGGTGGGGCAACCCATGCCGCAGGACCCCAGGTTCCAGCAGCCCTTGACGTTGCGCGAGATGACCGAGGCCTCGATGCCCAGCCGCTGCGCCGCCTGGCGAAGCAGCTCGTTGTTGTCGTTCGGCGGGGCGAGCCAGGGCTGGATCGACAAGCGCCGCTCGGCCGCCGCAAACCAGGGCGCCATGTCGGCCACGGCAAACCCGTCGAGCCCGAAGTGCTGGCGCCAGTACCCCAGGGTGTCGGGCGGCGTGCGGAAGGAGCTGGTCCAGTTCACCGTGGTGGAGCCGCCCACGCAGCGACCCTGCAGGATGGTGATGGCCTTGTCCGCCGTCTTGCGGGCGGCGCTCTCCTGGTACAGCGACGGGTAGGCCTCGGCCTCGAGCTGGTGGAAATCGCTGCTGGAGTGCAACGGGCCCTCCTCCACGAGGATCACACTGAGGCCGGCACGGGTGAGCATTTCGGCGCTGATGCCGGCGCCGGCTCCGCTGCCGACGATGGCGACATCGCACTGCATGGCCTCGGGAGCCTGCGAGTGCGGGCCCCCGAAGACCTTCCAGCCTCGCGCCAGGCCCGCCCGAATGGGGTCGGCGATGGTCTTGGGTTGCACGGTCAAGGGCGTCATACGGGCGTGGGTCCGGGGTAACCGAGCTGGGCCCAGGTGGCGGGCTCGGCATAGTAGGCGGCGTTCGTGAGGTCTCGCAGGGCGTGGTAGACCTGCTGGCGCGTGGCGATCGATGACAAGCGCATCGCCTGCAGAGACGCCTGCAACTCGGCCACGCTGGCGTCGGCCCAGTGCGGGCCCAGGCCAGCCAGTGCGAGACGGCCCGGAGCCATCGAGAGCATGGCCAGCAACTCGGACAACTCCTGACGGGTGGCGGGGGCCAGGCCGGCGATCGACGCCTCCAGCCGGCGCAGGTGCGCTGCCAGGGCCGCTTCGCGCTCGGCAGCGGCTTCGGGCAGGGTGCCGTCCAGCACGGCCCGCGCCACGGCCGCAAAGACGCCTCGCGCGGGCGCACTGAGCCCGTCCTTCGTCCAGCCCGGTGTCCACATGGCCATGCCGACGCCGGCCAGCGTCAACAGGGCGCCGGCGCCCAGGCCGACTTTCAGCAAGGTTCTTCGTTGCATCAGGCCAGTGTTGCACCGAAGGCCGGCCACACAAGCGGCTCGACTAGAGCAAGCGCACTAGCCGGGCCCCTGAATTACCCCAGGCCTGCGGTACGCTGGCGTCACCATGACCCACGCCTTGGCCGAACGCATCCTGGGCCACCTCCAGCAGGTGGAGGCCGAGCGCCAGCTGCGGGCGCGCGATCCTGTGCTGGACCGCCAGGTGCTCGCGCTGAAGGCCTATCAGCGTGAGCGTTTCGCCCGCACGCACGCCGATCTGCTGGCCCACCGGCGCTATGCCGATGCGGCGCGCTTCTTCCTGGACGATCTCTACGGCCCGCAGGATTTCAGCGAACGCGACGCCCAGTTCGTGCGCATCGTGCCGGCACTGGTGCGCTTGTTCCCGCAGGACATCATCGCCACCGTCGAGGCGCTGGCGGCCCTGCATGCCCTGTCGGAATCGCTGGACAGCGAGATGGGCCGGCATCTCGGCGCCGGCGTGCTGGATGCGAGCCACTACCTGCGCGCCTGGCAAGCGACCGGGCGCCGGGCGGACCGCGCCCGGCAGATCGAGCTGGTGCTGGCCCTCGGCCGGCAACTCGACCACTACACCCGCAGCCTGCTGCTGCGCAACAGCCTGCGGCTGATGCGCGGCCCGGCTCGCGCCGCCGGCCTGGGCTCGCTGCAAGGCTTTCTCGAACGAGGTTTCGACACCTTCGGTGCCATGCGCGGAGCCGACGAGTTCCTGGCGCGCGTCGAAACGCGCGAACGTGCGCTGATGGACGCCTTGTTTGCCGCCCCCGATGTCACCCAGGCGACAGGCGAGACACCGGCCTGGCGCGACGCGCTAGGACAACTACCGTAGCCGGCGGTCATCGGCGCAAAGCACGATCCGGACTCGATCCATTCACCCCCCATTGCCGGCGCCGAGCCGGCCGCTCCCATGCAACCTTGGCTGAACCACTACCCACCCGGCGTCCCTGCCACCGTTGACGCCGACGCTTACCCGTCGCTGGTGTCGCTGCTCGACGAAGCCTGGCACCGCCATGCCTCGCGCGATGCCAGTGCCTGCATGGGCAGCCGGCTGCGCTTTCGGGACGTGGACGAGTTGTCGCACGCGCTGGCCGCCTGGCTTCAGGCGCAGGGCCTGGCCAAGGGCGAACGCGTCGCGATCATGATGCCCAACCTGCCCCAGTACATGGTGGCGATCGGCGCCATCCTGCGCGCCGGTTGCGTGGTGGTGAACGTGAACCCGCTCTACACCACGCGCGAACTCGCGCACCAGCTCAAGGACAGCGGTGCACGCGCCATCATCGTGCTGGAGAACTTCGCCCACACGCTGGAAGACGCGATCGACCAGACCGACGTGCGCCATGTGGTGCTGGCCTCGATGGGAGACCTGCTGGGCTTCTGGAAAGGCCAGTTCGTCAACTTCGCGGTGCGCCACCTGAAGAAGATGGTGCCCGAATTCCGCCTGCCCTTGGGCGACGGGCGCACGGTGACCCGCTTCAACATGGCGGTGGCCGAAGGCACCCGGTTGCCGCTGAAGCCGGTCGCACTGGGACCGAACGATGTGGCGTTTCTTCAGTACACCGGCGGCACCACCGGCGTCTCCAAGGGCGCCACGCTGACCCACCGCAACGTGGTCGCCAACATCCTGCAGACCGAGGCCTGGTTCAAGCCGATGTTCGAGCGCCTGGGCGACAAGCCGCTGACCGTGGTGTGCGCCTTGCCGCTGTACCACATCTTCGCGCTGACCATCTGCTACATGTTCGGCGCGCGCCTGGGCGCGCTGAACCTGCTGCTCCCCAACCCGCGCGATCTGCCTGGGCTGGTCCGCACGCTGGGCGAGTACCGCGTCAACATGTTCCCGGCCGTGAACACCTTGTTCAACGCGCTGGCCAATGACGCCAGCTTCGCGCGGCTCGACTTCTCCGACCTGGTGGTCTCCAACGGCGGTGGCATGGCGGTGCAGCAGGCCACCGCCGAGAAGTGGCTGCAGGTTACCGGCTGCCCGGTGGTCGAAGGCTACGGCCTGTCGGAGACCTCTCCGGTGGCCACCAGCAACCGGCTCGATGTCCGCGAGTTCACTGGCTCGATCGGCATGCCGGTGCCTTCGACCGAGATCGTGATCCGAGACGATGACGGGCACGATGTGCCGTTCGGGGTGCCTGGTGAAATCTGCATCCGCGGCCCGCAGGTCATGGCCGGTTACTGGAACCGCCCGGACGAGACCGCCAAGGTGATGACCGGCGACGGCTTCTTCCGCAGCGGCGACGTGGGCATCATGGACGAGCGAGGCCACATCCGCATCGTCGACCGCAAGAAGGACATGATCCTGGTCTCGGGGTTCAACGTCTACCCGACCGAGATCGAGCAGGTGGTCAACCTGCACCCGGGCGTGCTGGAGTGCGCCGCGATCGGCATCCCGGACGCGCGCACCGGCGAGGCCGTCAAGCTGTTCGTCGTCAAGAAGGATGCTGGCCTCAACGAGGATGACGTGGCCGGCTACTGCCGCGACAACTTCACGGCGTACAAACGGCCGAAGATCATCGAGTTCCGCGACGAGTTGCCCAAGTCGCCGGTGGGCAAGGTGCTGAGGCGCGAGCTGCGCTCTGCCGCCGCGTGAGCCCCGCTCTCGCCATGAGCGCGCTGGGGGCCACGGTGCTGCAGCGCGATTGGCTGTCGGCCAACAACATCGTGTTCAGATCAGATGGCGACACGCCGGCCACGGTGGTCGACACGGGCTACGCACGCCATGCCGAGATGACGCTGGCGCTGGTCGCCAAGGCGCTCGCCGGTGCCACGCCGGGCCGCATCGTCAACACCCACCTGCACTCGGACCACTGCGGCGGCAACCGCGCGCTGCAGGCCCGCCACGAGGTGCAGACCTGGATCCCGGCGCCATCCTATGCAGCGGCGCTGGCCTGGGACCAGAGCCGCCTGACCTACACACCCACCGGCCAGTTCTGCGAGCGATTCCAGGTGGACGGCATGCTGCAACCCGGCGGCGCACTGGCCCTCGGGCCAGCCACCTGGCAGATCCACGCGGCGCCTGGGCACGACCCGGAGGCGGTGCTGCTGTTCGAACCCGAGACGCGCACGCTGATCTCCGGAGATGCCTTGTGGGAGGACCGGCTGGCGATCATCTTTCCGGAGCTCTCCGGAGACGACGGCTTCGGGCCGACACGCCGAACCCTCGGTCTCATTGAGGCACTGGCGCCGCGCCAGGTGATCCCGGGCCATGGCGCGGTGTTCGAGGATGTCGGCCAGGCCCTGGCCGCCAGCCGCCGCCGGCTCGACACGTTCGAGAAGCACCCTGAACGACACGCCGGCCACGCCGCGCGGGCGCTGACGATGTTCCACATGATGGAGCACCAGGAGCGGGACCGCGACGCTCTGGAGCGATGGCTGCTGGCCACGCCGATCTTCGGCCTGTGCGCGCGCATGAGTCGAACTCCGATGCAGCCCGCCCAATGGGCGCATGAGTTGACAGCCGGCCTGATCGGCGACGGCTTGCTGGACGATCGCGAAGGGCACCTGACCCTGGCCCCCGCTCGCAGGCCCTGAGGCCCGCGACAATGGCGCCCATGCCACTGCATCGGCGCGTCCTGTTCATTGCGGGCTTCGATCCGAAGAGCCCCCGCTACTACCACCGGCTGTACCGCCGCTTGGCGGCACATCGCCCCTCGGACGACGATCAGCCTTCGGTCGAGGTGGGCCCGCGCCGGCACCTGACCCCCTGGGCCGAAGAGTGGGATGTCGGCCGGCCGGATCAGGTGGTGGCCCGCTACACCCTGCTGCGATGGGACGACATCGTCCGCGAGCATTGGCCCCGCAGCACTGGCACGGTGTGGCGCGACCACTGGAACTTCTATGTGGGTGGCCTGCGCCAAGGCTTCTTCGGCCGCGCCTGGCGCGCGTCGCGCACCAACTGGATCTTCGTGATGCTGCCGCTGGCCGGCACGCTGTTGCTGTTGGCGGCCTGGCTGGGCCTGGCGGCCTGGTGTGCCGAACTGGCGGGTCCCCTGCCGGGCCCCGTGGGTGCAGCGTTGGCCGTGGTGGCGGTGGGGGGCACGGCGCTGAGTGCCCGGCACCTGTCGCACCGGACTGGATTCGATTGGCTGATGCGCCTGTACGGCTTCTCGCACGCCCAGGCAGGCGGGCGGCCCACACAGTTGGAGGAACGGGTCGATTCGATGGCCAGGCTGATCGTCCATCTCGCAGAGTCGGAGAGCGATACGAGGGAGATCCTGATCGTCGGGCACAGCACCGGTGCCACGCTGGCTGTCAGTGCCGTGGCACGGGCGCTCGCGCAGGCACCGTGGCTCGGGCAACGCGGCCCGGAGCTGGCGCTGTTGACGCTGGGGCATTGCATCCCTCTGGTGTCGTTCTTCGATCATGCCGAGCGCCTGCGTCGGGAACTCCGCGCATTGGCGGGCCATGCCGCGCTCACCTGGGTCGACTACACAGCGCCGGCCGACTGGGCAGGCTGCGCGCGGATTTCGCCCTGGGGCGGGCCCGGCTCGGCCAACCTGCACCGGCTCTCGCCGCGCTTTCCCAAGATCCTGACGCCGGCACACTACGCCGCACTCCAACGCGACCGCCTGCAGATGCACATGCAGTACCTGAAACCGCCGGACATCGCGGGCGGCTACGATCTGCTGACCTTGACCGCCGGCGAGCCGACCTTGCGCGAGCGCCATCCGCCGACATGACCACGCCCTATTGCCCACACTACCCACGCCCCCAGGCCGAGCGCCCGTCGGCTTGGCGCATGTTCTTCAGCAAGCGCCGCTCCTGGCTGGATGCGCTGTACGAGCGCAGCTACCACATGAAGATGGGGGAGGTGCACCTGCCGGGCATCGACCTGTACATGGTCAACGAGCCGGCATTGGTGCGCCGGGTGATGGTCGACGAGGCCGCCGCCTTCCCCAAGCACTCGATGCTGGGCGACGCGCTTCGGCCGCTGCTGGGCGACAGCATCTTCACCACCAATGGCGAGGTCTGGCAGCGTCAGCGTGCCTTGATGGACCCGTCGTTCGAAGGCGCCCGCATCAAACATGTGTTCGGCCGCATGCGCGAGGCAGCGCAGGCGATGGTCGATCGGCTGAAGCAGGTGCCTGATGGTGCCGAGCACGATGTCGAGATCGAGATGACCCACGTGGCGGCCGACATCATCCTGCGGACCATCGTCTCGCAGCCACTGGACAGCCGCGGCGCCCATCAGGTGTTCGAGGCCTTCGCGCGCTACCAGGCGCTGGCACCGCGGTTGATGATGCCCGCATTCTTTGGGCTGCGCTGGTTGCGGCCCTGGTGGCAAGTCCGCCGCAGCCGGCGTGCGGCGGCGGAGATCCGTGCCTTGCTGGTCGAGTGGATTCGGCCGCGCTTCGACACTGCCCACCGCTCGCCCGATGACGCCTCGGCAGAGGAGTCGGACATCCTGGCGACACTGTTGCGGGTGCGCGACCCCGTCACGGGCCAAGGATTCGGCTTCGAGGAACTGATCGACCAGGTGGCGATGCTGTTCCTTGCCGGCCACGAGACCTCGGCCAGCGCGCTTTCCTGGGCGCTGCACCTGCTGGCCCACGCTCCCGACCTTCAGGAACGTCTGCACGACGAAGCGCGAACTCTGTTCGATCCGGACTCCAACGATTCATCGGCGCTGAAGGACCTGACGTTGACCCGCAACGTCTTTCGCGAGGCCCTGCGCCTGTTTCCGCCGGTCGGCTTTCTGGCGCGGCAATCGGCGCAAGCCTGCACCTTGCGCGACAAGCGGATTCCCGCACACGCCTCGGTGGTGGTCTCGCCCTGGCTGATCCAGCGGCACCGCGGGCTGTGGGCACGCCCGGATGAGTTCGACCCGGATCGCTACGAAGGCGATGCGCCCGAAGCGCCGCTGCCTGTACGCGAATCGCTGCGCAAGGCCTATCTGCCGTTCGGCATGGGCCCGCGGGTCTGCATCGGCGCCACCTTCGCGCAACAGGAGGCCGCCCTGATCCTGGCGACACTGGCGCGCGAATTCCGCTTCGAACCGGTGCCGGGCCATGAGCCTGAACCGGTCGGGCGGCTGACGATACGTGCGGAGAACGGCATCCGGCTGCGGGTGTTTCGGCGGGCGGACGGTGCGCGATGAAGGAGCGTCTGGCAGGTTTTCTGGTGATGACGGCCATGGTCCCGTTGGCGTTGGCGGGCTATTTGTTGCTCGTCATCGTCGGGTTCTTCGGGCGTACCGCGCGCGGGCGCGCCGGCGTGCGGGCGCTGGACCATTTCGTGAATGCGTCGATCTTTGACGGCTACGCCTGGGAATCCGTCTCCTCTCACGCCTGGCGCGCGCGAGACCGCCGGTGGGCCCGTGGCGTCATCTGGTTGACCGACCGGTTTCAGCCAGGCCACTGCCAGCGCGCGAACAAGCGCGAACAGCCGCTGGTCGACCTGATGCTCGCCAAAGGCCTGCACAAGCAAACCATCTTCTGATGCCAACGGCGGTCACGACACCCGGCCCAGGCCCCGCGGCGGCAGTACGCCGCCGGCACGTTCTTTACGTGAGTGGTTTCGACCCGCAAGGTCCGGCGCACTACCACGCGCTCTATCGGGCCGAGGCCCGGGAGCAGGCGCGGGTCTCCGGTTACCGCATCGACGTCGGGCCACGGCAACGTGGCACGCCACACTCGGCCTATTGGGATGTGCAGTGGACGGATGACGGCGGGCAGACGGTCGACAGCCGCTACGAGTTCTTGCGCTGGGACGATATCGTCCGGCAGCATTGGCCGCGGGGGCCGTGGCGGTTGATGGCCCTGACGCTGGCGACGACCGCCCGCATGGTGGCCAATGGTTCGCTGTGGCGCATCCTGCAGACGAGTTGGCCCGCCTTCATGGCCTTGGCGGCGCCCGCTGCCTTGCTGGCAGGTTGTGCTGCTGGCGCAGTGGCCCTCGCGTTGGCTTGTGCAAGCCTCCTGTCCTTGGGCCACGGCATTGCAGGTGGCCTGTTGCTGGTAGGTGGGCTGCTGGTGTTGGGCGGGTTTGCCCGTTGGGCCCAGGGCAAGGTGCAGATGGCTTGGTTGATGCGAAGTGCCCGTGCCATTCTCTGCCAGGCGCGTGGTGGACTGCCCGAGCTCGAACAGCGGCTGGATGCGTTTGCCGATCGTCTGTTGGATCTGTCTCGTCGGGAAGATGTCGACGAACTGATGGTGGTGGGCCACAGCTCCGGCGCGATGCTGGCAGCGAGTCTGGTGGCGCGTGCAATTCGACGTGACGCCCACTTGCTGCAGCGCCGTGCCGCGCCAGCACTGCTGACCCTGGGTGAGTGCATTCCGGTCTTGAGCTACCAACCGGAGGCGAAGGCGTTTCGAACCGAGCTGGGGATACTCCGCTCGTCGAAGAACCTGTCCTGGCTCGATCTGACAGCGCCACCAGACGGGTGCTGCTTCGCGTTGATCGATCCCACCGAGGTCTGCCTGGACGGCCTTGCCGATGATCAGCGCTCGCCTGGGGGACCCAAGCGACTCTCGCCGCGGTTTGCACAGCTTTTTTCGAGCAAACGCTACGCTGGAATCCGGGCCGACAAGTACCGCTGCCACTTTCAGTACCTGATGGCAGGCGAACTGCCGGGCAGCTACGACTATTTCGCGATCACGGCCGGGCCGGTTGCGCTGGCGCAGCGCTTCTCGACTGATCCTGGCGTCGAGCGCTTCGAGCAGTTCCGCTGCTTTGGGGGCCCTCGTCGATGAGGGTCGCCGTGGTCACCCTGGGCAGTTCCGGGGATCTGCATCCCTTCCTGGCCATTGCCAGGCAGCTTCACCAGCGTGGTCACGATGTCCATGTACTGACCCAGCAGCCCTACGAGGCCGAGGTGCGCGCCGAGGGCCTGAAGTTCATCGCCGTGGTCAGCTCAGACACCCACAGACGGACCATGCAGCATCCTCTGCTGTGGCATCCACTTCACGGCTTCGGTGTCCTGTGGCGGCATCTGGCGGTGCCGGCCATTCAGCCCACTTGCGACGCACTCGGTGCGCTGGGACCGGTGGTGGGCGAGCCGCTGGTCGTGCTGGCGTCGCCTCTGGCGGTGGGCGCCAGATTCGCTCGGGACCGTTGGCCCAACTCCGTGCGCCTGCTCACTGGATACACCGCGCCCATGGCCCTTCGGTCCACCAGCGATCCGATGTTCTTGGGGTCTTGGCGTGTCCCCGCGTGGTGGCCACCGGGGCGGATGCGACGCCTTCTCTGGTGGCTGTTGGATCGATGGAAGCTCGAGCCCATGTCCCGCTCCACCTTGACGCGCTGGCAGCGTCTGTGGAGGACACCACAGATTCCTGGTTCCGTGTTCGGTGAGTGGGTGCACTCCCCCGACGGAGGCGTGGCCCTGTATCCGGAATGGTTTGCGCCCGTCCCCGAGACGTGGCGGTGCCGTGGAGTTGTCACGGCCGGCTTCCCGCTGTACCACTCCGGCAGGCAGGCTGGGTTCTCACCGGAGTTAGAGCACTTTCTTGCGGCGAAGGGCCGCGTTGCCGTGATCTACCCGGGCTCGGTGGCCAGTCACAGCGAAGACCTGATCCGCCTCGGCATGGAAGCCTGCCACCGAGCAGGCTTGGCGCATGTCGTGCTGGCGCAAGATGTCAGCGATGCGCTGAGGGCCGAGATCCACGAGAGCGAAGACGCGATTCACGTCACGTGGACGTCATTCGCTGATCTGCTGAAGTACGCCAGCGTGTTGATCCATCACGGAGGCATCGGCACCTGCGCACAGGCTATTGCCAGCGGCACACCGCAACTCATCCTGGCAAGCGCCTACGACCAGTTCGAGAACGGAGCGCGACTGCAAGGCCTTGGGGCCGCCAGGATGTGGAGACTCGGGGCGGCCAAGGTGGAGTCACTTCATGCTGCGCTGAATAGTCCAGCACTTCTGACCATGCGCCGTGCCAGCCAGCTGTACTCCGGGGCCACCCAAACCAACCTGGCAGCCATCGAGTCCGCCTGCGACGAAATCGAAAGGTCACAGCATGCAGAGACGCGTCTCCGCGAATAACGTGCGTCGATCCCAGCAAATATCCAATGAGAAAAGCCCGGCTGCAACTGCAACCGGGCTTTCGGATATTAGCCTGACGATGTCCTACTTTCACACGGGAATCCGCACTATCATCG
>JADMKA010000238.1 GCA_018780145.1 Vitreoscilla sp.
CGCGCAAAGACATCGTAGAGCGCCATCGAATCCCTCCTCCTGTGGCCGGGCAGGCACGGCGAGCTGCCCACCTGTCGGTGTGCGCATTGTCAGGCCGGGCGCCGGGTGCCTCACGCAGCGGACAGGTGCCATCCAGGTGCAGACGCCGCGACCTTGTGCGCGCGCCGGCCGGCGGTTCCCATCGAAATCGCCGATCCCCGCCGATGGACCCTGCATGCGCCCGTTGCCCCGCCTCACGCTCACTCCGGCCGCCCTCGTGGCTGCTTATGTCACCCCACCGGCCCCAACCGCCGGACGCCTGCGACAGCGCGTGGATTCAACTGAACCATCCGCACCGTCGTCGCAGTCAGAGGGTGCCTTGCTCCAGGCTGTGCAGATAGTTGAACTCCGGAGCCTCGACACCTGCCTGGCGACGGATCTCGACCAGCCGGGGTGACTCGAAGAAGGCTTTGGCTTGAGCAATGGATGCCCACTTGGAAAAGTGAACGACCCTGTTGGCATCGTTCTCGTCGCGCAGGACGTGGTAGGTCTGCTCGCCAGCACTCTTTCGTATCGCCGCCGCGTCGTCGAAGACCTGCTTCCAGGCCTTGTAGTCCTTGACTGCGTGAATGATGAGCACGTATTCCATTTGATCTCCGGCGATGCGCCAGTCCAGTGACAGAAAGAGGATGTTGGCTACCGATACACATCGGCTTGGCCACCGAGCGCCTTGAGAACCGCGCCGACGAAGTAGTTTCTCTCGACAAAGATGTCGTCGGGGACGTCAGGTGTGCGCAGTGCAGAGGTGATCACCACCACGATGCGGGAACTCGGCTGAACAATGATCTCCTGGCCGAACAGCCCTCTGGCCTGGAACGTTCTGGTTCGATACGGGTACAGCCAGGTCTGGTAGCCGTAGCCGAAGAACGGTGTGGCCCTTCGAGGTTTCAAGTACTCCGGCTGTCGCGCCGCATCCGTTCCATCGAGCAGGAACTCGCGCGAGATGATCTGCTTCCCGTTGTATTCACCGTCGGAAGCCAAGAGCATCCCCAGCCTGCCGTAGTCGCGAAGGCGGGCGTTGAGGCAGCAGAACGCAGCTTCTGCGCCGGACCAGTCGGTCAACCAGCTTGCGGGCGCTTCGGCACCCATGGGCTTCCACAACTTCTCGGCGGCGTATGCGCTCAGGTCGCCGCCCACGGCACCCTTGACGACCAGGCTGAGAGCAAATGTCTCGGCACTCGAGTAGTTGAAGGCCGTTCCGGGCGCCGAGGCGGACTCGCGGACTCGCTGCAAGCTGGATGGGCCCCCTCTCGCTCGGCGATAGTAGGTATCAGCCGTCAGTTGCCCGATGTCGGTGGCTTGTCCGGCAACCACCTTGTCGCTCCACTTTGCGCCGGACGACATCCGCAGAAGATCCCGCACGGAGGCCTGCCCGTAAGCCGTGCCTCGCAGGTCCGGCGCGTACTTCGTTGCCGGGTCATCGAGCGAGGCGATGCGCCCTTCGCCCATCGCAATCCCGGTGAGCAGGCCCACCACCGTCTTGGCCATCGAGAACGACGCGAACTTGCTCGTGGCCGTGCGATCGTATTGGTAGGCCTCGTAGACGATAGCCTCGCCCTTCAGGATCAGCAGGCCCGTGATGCGCTGCCGTGCAAGGAGGTCTTCGATGGTGAAGGTCCGGCCGCCGTACTCATACCGCACCGCAAAGGCTTCAGGAGCTTTCGACAGGGTGCGCGCCGGTGCGGTGCTGGCAATCTCCCTGGGCCAGAAGATCTGGTCCATGCTCGTGAAGTTGCCGATCTTGTACTTGTCGGCCAGCAGGCTGAAGTCAGGTGCCATCCGTTGATGCGGGTAGCCTTCGGCCTTGCCCAGTTCGTCCTCGTCCGGCGCTGCGGCAACCGAGAGGCACGCTGTGGTCGCGAGCAGGGACAGGGCAACTCTCAAGGTGTCCATCTCCTAGAAGCAATGTTCGGGTGCCGGGAACGTCTGCGCCTTCACCGCGCGCACGTACTCGGTGATGGCGCCCTTGATGCTCGACTGTCCCGCCATGAAGTTCTTGACGAATCGAGGCTTGCGGCCCGGAAACACGTCGAGCATGTCGTGAAGGACCAAGACTTGACCGGAGCAGTACGGGCCTGCCCCAATGCCGATCGTTGGAATGCTCAACGCGTCTGTCACCTCCTTGCCCAAGGCCGCGGGGATGGCCTCCAGAACCAGCATGGCCGCACCGGCGGATTGCAGCGCCAGCGCGTCCGCCAGCAGGGACGACGCGCTTTGTGCGGTCTTGCCCTGGATCTTGTACCCACCCAATTGATGTATCGATTGAGGCATCAATCCGAGGTGGGTGCACACGGGCACGGCCCGGTCGGTCAGAAATCGAACGGTGTCGAGCAAGAACGAACCACCCTCCAACTTGACCATGTGCGCACCTGCCTGCATCAGGGCCGTGGCATGCGCGTAGGTTTCCCGCACGGACCCGTAGGCACCGAAGGGGATGTCGGCAAGCACCAGCGCCGTCTGGTTTCCACGTGCCACGCTGGCCGTGTGATAGGCGATGTCATCGAGCTTCACGGCCAGTGTCGTGGCATGTCCTTGGCAGACCATGGCCAGCGAATCGCCAACCAGAACGGCCTCGACGCCACATTGGCTCATCAACGCGGCGTAACTCGCGTCGTAGCAGGTGAGCATCGCAATCTTGTCGCCGCTTTTCTTCTGCTCGGCGAGGCTGGTGATGGTCGTGCGCGAGTGCCGCTGCGGCGCCTCGTCTTCCTGCAGGTCGCTGGTCATGGTGCTGTCGTATTCAGAGGGTTGAGCGTGGAGAAGGCGAAGGTGGTGGCTTCTTGCCGGAGACCACCATCAAGACGCCCACGGTGACCAGGCCGACGCCCAGCAAGACGGTCTGCGAGGGTGATTCGCCAAGGAACGGGATGCTCAGGACGACCGACAGCGCCGGTGCCAACGAGCCGAACACGGCTGCCCGCGTGGCCCCCAGGCGCCGCGTGGCCTCGGCATAGAAGAAGAGCCCCAGGATCGCGACGCCGATGCCCTGTGCCAGAACCTGCACGATGACGTCGGCGACGGGCGCTGACAGCAACCTGGGCTGCAGGAAGCCGAAGTAGATCGGCGTGAAGATGAGCCCCGAGGTGACGCTGACCAAAGCCGTCGTCTGCCAGGAGCTGAGGCCGGAGCGGCGCTGCGCCAGTGTGTAGCTGGCGAAGAGGAGGCTGCCCAGAAGGAACAACAGGTCGCCTCGCCACACGCCGGAGGCGCGGTTCATCAGCAGGGCATGGCCACCGATGCTGCCCACCCCGGCCACGACGGCCATCAGGCCCAGCATCTGAAGCCGTGCCAAGCGCTCGCCGTACAGAAGCGCCGAGAGCAGGGCCACGAAGATCGGGTTCATGCCGATCATCAGCGTGGCCAGATGCGAGGCCGGTGCGAAGCGTGTCCCGGTCGATGCCACGAGCATGAAGGGCAGGCCGGCGCCCGCCAGCATGACGATGCTGCGCAGCCAACCCGACTTGCGCAGGCCCAGGCCCTGGCGCGCAAGCACCGGCCACAGCAGCAGGCCGGAGACGCCGAAGCGCAGGAAGGTGACGTCCGCTGGCCCCAGGGCCTGGGTCATCGCGACCCGCGTGGCCACGGACCAGCTCGACCAGATGATCGCCACGGTCAGTCCGCAGCACACGCCGATCCACATCGAGCGCCGACCGTCGGTTTCATCGCTCATTCGTTCCCCAGATCCCAGCGCGAGAAGGTCTCGTTCAGCCTGGCCCCGGGGAGGGCCGCCGCGGCGTAGTTCAGCGTGCCCTGCGTCTGCAGTTCCGTGGCGGCCCGCACGAGTTCGCCATACGCGGCTCGCGCCAACGACCCGCCTACGCTGATGCGCCGAACGCCCAGTTCCAGCAGGTCCTGAACCGTGAGCTGCATGCCGGCCACGGCGATCAGGACATTGAGCGGGCGATCCACCGATCGAAGCACGGTCGCGATGTCCTGCCGGCTGGTGATGCCCGGAGCAAACAAGACATCGGCGCCGGCGTCCTGGTAGCACTGCAGTCGCGCGATGGTGTCCGCCAGGTCCGGCAGGCCGACCGAGAAGTTCTCGGCCCTTGCCGTGAGCATGAAGGGGAACGGCAAGTGCCTTGCCGCTTCCGCCGCCGCGCGGATGCGGTCGGCCGCCCGTGCGGGCTCCAGCAGCGGCGTTGTGGCGTTGCCGCTGCTGTCTTCAATGGAGCCGCCCACCACACCAGCGGCGGCGGCGAGCCGAGTGGTCTCGGCCACTTCCTCCGGCGACGCGCCGAACCCACGCTCCAGGTCGGCCGATACCGGCAGGTCGGTCGCGGATGCCATGTCGGCCAAGTGGCTCAACATCGGTTCGCGTGAGGCTGAGCGGTCCGGCTCGCCGCGCGAATAGGAAAAGCCCGCGCTGGTGGTGGCCAGGGCCTTGAAGCCAAGTTGCGCCAGCAGGCGAGCGGATCCCCTGTCCCAGGGATTGGGGATGAGGAATCCGGAAGCTTGTGCGTGAAGGGTGCGGAATTCGTTCGCGCGGGCCAACTGACGATGGGGCATGACGAGCTGCGTCTTTGATTTGATTGCCCTCGATTCGAACCGCGAGCGCGACACCTCGCAAGCGCCCGAAACGACACTTGTGCGGCGGATTCAGCCAGGCGCGAATCGAAGCTCGCGTCAACCAGGTGAGAGCGCACGCGAACGCATGCCGGCCGCTATGCTTCGTGGCCTGATTTCCAATGTTCAAGGACCGCGAATGTCGGTGTCGCTCACCCGCCTGCCTTCTCTCGATCTCGTGCGTGGCTTCGTGGCCGTGGGCCGCCGCATGAGCATCACGTTGGCCGCACAAGACCTGTGCCTGACGCAGTCGGCCGTCAGCCGGCAGGTCCACACCCTCGAGGGCATCCTGGGCGTCAAGCTCTTCCACAGGGGCTATCGGTCCATCCAGCTCACCGCAGAAGGCGAACGCCTTTTCCGCATCGCCGATGTGTCGGTTCAGCAGCTTCAGGACGTGATCGGCGTGCTGGACACGCGGCAACAGCGCCGGCCGGTGACGATCACGCTCAGCACCGGCGTGGCCGCGCTGTGGCTGCTGCCCAGGCTGAGCCGGTTGCAGGAGAGACACGGCGCGATCGATCTCCGGATTGCCACCAGCAACAAGGTGCTGGACCTGAAAGCCGAAGGAATCGACCTGGCCATCCGGTACTGCGCCGAGGCCGCCGCGCCCGCGGGCGCGCTGCGCCTGTTCGGCGAGCGCCTGCTGGCAGTGTGCCATCCATCGCTCGCTGTTCCCCGGGACGATCCGGCCGAGATGATTCGCCAAAGCGTGCTGCTGGAGTTCGACGAACCGCGGCGTGCGTGGCTGCAGTGGCCCAGCATGCTGCAGGGCGTGGGCCTGGGGTCGGTCCGGCCGCGTTCGGTCATGCGCTTCAACCAGTACGAGCAGGTGATTCAGGCCGCAGTGGCGGGGCAAGGCATCGCACTCGGCAGAGTGGCGTTGATCGAGCCGATGCTGGCCGACGGCAGGCTGGTCGCCCTGGCGCCTTTCAGCGCCGAGCATGAGGCCGATGCGGCGTACTGGCTCATCCAGGCCGTGCCCGAGCCCCACCGTGACGTGACGGCTGTTGTCGGTTGGATCAGGCAGGAGGCTGGCGAGCTTGCGCGGTCCATCGAGAGCGTGGCTGGCGCCGCGCGCATTGCGCCCAAGGCCCAGCGACGCCGCCGGACTTGACCGGTACGCGTTCGGCGCGCGTGTCGGAAAGCGCCGCAAACCAGTCCGTTCGGACACTGGTGGCTTGACCGTCGCCGCGTTGCAATGAGGCTCCCACATACCCTGGAGCCGCGGATGCCTGATCGCAGCCTGACCGAGAACGATCCATTGGAAGACTTCCGGCGGCGGGAGATCACGCTGGACGAGGTGACCAAGGTCGTCCACGTGGCAGGTACGGGCCCCGCCGTGATCGTGATGACCGAGATGCCGGGCATCAGCCCGCACGTCGCACGCTTTGCCCGCTGGGTCAGGGACGCAGGCTTCACCGTGTTCATGCCCTCGCTGTTCGGGCACGACGGTGCGGTGCTGGGAGCGGAAGAGGGCACGCAGGTCTTGCAGCGTGCCTGCGTCAGCGCCGAGTTTCGTGCCTTTGCCAACAAGAAGGGGCCGAACAAGGCCAGCCCGGTCACCACCTGGTTGCGAGCGCTGGCCAGGTTGGCGCATGCCGAGTGCGGCGGGCCGGGAGTGGGCGCCATCGGCATGTGCTTCACAGGCAACTTCGCGCTGACGATGATGCTCGAGCCGGCCATGCTGGCGCCGGTACTGTCGCAACCCTCGCTGCCCTTTGACGATCCGGCCGGGCTCGAGATCGCGCCGGACGAGTTGAGCGCGGTGCGCAAACGCCTGGATGAGGAAGGCCTCACGGTGCTTGCGTATCGCTTCGAGGGTGATCGGCACTGCCGTGCCGAGCGCTTCGCCGCGTACTCGGCCGCGCTCGGCGACCGCTTCGTGGCGCGCATCCTGCCGGACACGGCGGCGAACAAGACCGGACTCTCGCCATTCTTCGAGCAGGTTGTCGCCAGCCCGCACAGCGTGGTCACCGCACACCTCATCGACGAGGCGGGGCAGCCCACGATCGCCGCGCGGGACGAGATTCTCGCGTTCTTCCAGGAGCGGCTGCGGTAGCGGCCTTGCAGCACTTGAACACACCCGCCGACCCCACTGCCGCCCAAGTCTTTCGCGCGCTGAATCGCCCGAAAAGATCAGCGGCAACGCCAACCGATCTGCAGGCGCTGGAAGGCGCAGTGCGCATCCCGATTCCGCATGCGGGCCTGCAGCTCGCGGCCTGGGCCTGGGGGGCCGGCCCGGCGGTCTGGCTGCTGCACGGGTGGCAGAGCCGGGCCAGCCACATGGCCGCCTTCGTGCAGCCATTGGTCGAGGCGGGTTGCCGCGTCGTCGCGCTCGATGCGCCGGCGCATGGCGCTTCCGAGGGCGAGGTGAGCGACGCCGTCGACCAGGGCCGCGCGTTGCTCAGCGCAGCCGAAGTGTTGGGCGCGCCGGCGGCGACTATCGGGCACTCGGTGGGTTCAGCCTCAGCCCTGTATGCGTTCAGCCACGGGTTGAAGGTACAGGCCAGCATTCATCTCGCGGGGCCGTCGTCGATGGTGCGCGTGCTGCGCCGAGCAGCGGCGGCGGCCGGCCTGGACGAAGCCAAGATCGAGGAGGTGCTGCGCCGCATGGCCAATCAGGTCGGCGCCTCGCTGGAGGTGATGGACTTGGAGCAACTCGCCGCCGGCCTGTGCCATCGCTCGTTGATCCTGCATGACCCCGACGATCCCGAGATGCCGTTTGCCGAAAGCGTTGCCTTGGCTCAGGCCTGGCCCGGCTCGGCCTTGATGCCGGTGCCGGGTGTCGGCCACCGGCGCATCCTGCGCGAACCGGGTGTCGTGGAAGCGTCGCTGGCGTTTCTGGCGTCCGTGGGCATCCGATGACGACCTCTACAACCAAGCCGCTCGGCACCGAAGCACGGATTGCCGCCTTCGAAGCCACCGTCGAGCACCGCTACGCAGACTGCGCCGGCGTGCGGATCCACTACGCCGCGACCGGGGCCGGGCCGCTCGTGGTGCTGCTTCACGGCTTTCCGGACCACTGGCTGGGCTGGTGGCAGGTCATGGAGGCCTTGCGAAGCGACTACCGCGTCGCCGCCATGGACTTGCGCGGGTACAACCTCAGCGACAAGCCCGGCGATCCGTCCGCGTATGGCGTCGAATGTCTGATCAAGGACGTGCGGGCCGTGATTCACGACCAGGGCGCCGCACGCGCCACCGTGGTGGGCCACGACTGGGGCGGCTTCGTCGCCTGGCATGTCGGCATGGACGCGCCCGAGCTGATCGAAGGTTTGGTGGTGATGAACATGCCGCACCCCTGGGCCATCGCTCGCGAACTCGCGCTCAACCCGGATCAGCTGAAGGCCAGCGAATACGTGCGCCTGTTCAAGCAGCCCGAGGCCCATCGCCATTTCCCTGTGCCCCGACTCGGCGCCTGGGTGGCCGATCCGGACTACAAGGCTCGTCATGAAGAGGCCATGGCCGAATCGTCGCTTGACGCGATGTTCAACTACTACCGTGTCAATTGGCCGAGCGAGCCCTACGCAGCGAGGAAGGACGACCCCCCCAAGGTCAAAGCGCCGACGCTGCTGATCCATGGCCTGAAGGATCCGTATGCACTGCCCGCCGGCCTGAACGACGCATGGAACTGGGTCGACAACGAGGTCGAGATTTACACGTTGCCTCGCGCCGGTCACTTCGTTCAGCATGAGCAAGCGGCCCGGGTCAGCGCACGGTTGCTGCAGTGGCTGGGCCGGGCGGGCCGACGAACGAGCCCCGATCGGGTGGAAGAGGATCGGTCATGAGGCTGCTCGGCTTTCGCGCCAGCAGTGCGGCGTGGATGGTCAAGGCACGGCGGTCGCTGCGGCAGGCCTGAAGCGGCTCGGGTTGGCTCCCGCCACCCGCCTCATCAGCCGGCGCAGGGCCGTGGCGTCCTGGTACCCCACGGCCGCTGCCACCTGTTCGACGGTCAGGCGGCTGGACTCCAGCAGCGCCCGGGCCCGGCGTTGCCTGACGCTCTGCAGCAGCGCGAGCGTGCTCTTGCCGGTGGCGCGTTTGACGTGGCGTGCCAGCGTGCGCTCGGACATGCAAAACTCCTGCGCCAGGTCGCCCACGCTGGGCAGGTCGGGCAAGGCCGCTTCCACACGTTTGGCCAGGCGGCCGATGAGGTCGTCGCCGATGGCGAATGCTTCGGGCACGATGAAGGGCGCCTGGGCCTGGCGGCCATCGATGATCAGCACTCGCGATACGGCATCGGCCAAGGCCTTTCCCGACAGCGTGCGCAGCAGATGCAGCATCAGATCGGTCTGTGCGAAGGCGGCCCCTGCCGTCACGACCGGGCCATCCGCGCACACCATACGGTCGGCATCGACAAGGCAGCCCGGCTCCAGCCGCTTGAGCTCCGGTGCGAGCCACCACGCCGTCGTCGCACGCCTGCCGTGCAGCAGCCCCGCGGCCTGGAGCAGGAAGACGCCCGAGCAGGACGCGGCCACCGACCCGCCGGCCTGCGCGTGGCGCCGGACCGCAGCGACCGCAGCTCTCGCGTCCACCTGCTCGAAGCGCTCTCGTACCGCTCGCGGGCTGTTCAGCCCGAGGCCCGGCACGATCCACATCGAGCGGTCGCCTGCGGCACGCCGCGGCAGCTTCGTGGTGCCGACGCTGATTCCGTCCTGCAAGTCCAGGGCGCCACCTTCGACCGAAACGAGCTTCCAGGTCGGAGCCGGCGCGCCCACGCGTGGCGCCATGTTTCGGGCCGCGACGAGGATGCCGAGCGTCGCCGCCACGCTGGTCGGGTAGGCACCTTGCAGCGCCAGGATCGTGAAGTCATGCATCGAATGGGGTGTTCTCGGTGAGGTGGAGATTGTGAGGGGGTCGATCATCAGGCCGGTGATCTCAAACGGCGCGACTCAGCGGCCAGGCTTGTTGATCCGACAACGATGCCGAAGGTGACCATGGCAAGACCGATCACTTCGCTCGTCGCTAGACTTTCGCCGAGGAACAGCATCGCACCGGTCGCGGTCAGCGTGGGCACCGCGGCGGCGGCCAACGCCGTGGCGCTCGGGCCGATGGAGGCGACGGCGATCGAATAGACCAGGATCGATCCGACCCCGATCGCCAGCCCCTGGAACACGGCCTGCTGCGCGATGTCGCGCCAGCCCGCCTCGTGCAGATGGCCTACGCCTGCAGCCAGGTACAGCGGCAGATAGAACACCGCCGAGGTGACGGCCACCAGGGCCGTGGCGGCAAAGGGTGGTGGGCGCCATCGATTGGACAACACCGCGAAGCAAGACCAGCACAGCGACGCGCCGAGCAGCAGCAGGTCGCCCATCACCGGACCGCGATCCGCGGCAGCGAGGCTGGTTCCAAGGATGGCCGCCGCGCCCACGGCGACCGTGACCGAGGAGGCGAGCTGCCATCGGTTCGGCCGGCTGCACAGAAGCATGCAGGACACGAGCGCCGTCGTCAGCGGCAAGGTGCCGTGGATGAGAGCACTGCCATGGTGGGCCGGCGCCAAGGCGAACCCCCAGTAAGCGCAGAGTGCGAAGCCCAGGCCGCCCGATCCGGCCAACGACAGAACGCGTCTCGGGCCCAGGCCCAGCAAGCCCTGCTTCAGGGCCACGGGCAGCATCACCGAGCCGGCCACCGCGAACCGTATGGCCGCCAGATCCCATGGCACGAGGGCCGTGCGCAGCCCGAACTTGGAGACCAGGACGAAGCCAACGAACAGAACGATCACGCCGCCGGCCGCGCCGATGCCGATGGCCATGCTGCGGCGAGACGGACCGCCTATCGGCACAGCTGCAACAACGCCAGCCATTGAACGAAGTTGGCGGGGTTCTGGTAGGCCCGAAACACCGCCACGAGCGCGATGGCCGCGACGATCGCTGCCACCAGCCCGGCGAGCACCCCGGCGGCTTGGCCTCGCCTCATACCGGCCTCGGGGCAGTCGCGGGCAGCACGGGCCGGTCATCTATGGGCCAATGCAGAGCCGCCGCGATCAAGCCCAGCACCATCGCACCGAGCCACACCGCCTCGTAGGACCGGGTTGTCTCGAACACGTAGCCCCCCAGCCACACGCCGAGAAAGGCGCCGACCTGATGGCCGAGGAAGACAAAGCCGAACAGCGTGCCGATGTACTGAACCCCAAAGACCTGCGAGACCAGTCCGTTGGTCAGCGGTGCAGTGCCGAGCCACAGCAGGCCCATGACGCCGCAGAACAGGACCACGCTGGTGGTGGACACCGGGCACAGCACGAAGAGCGCCATCGCGGCCGTGCGGATCAGGTACACCATCGCCAACAGGTGCTTGCGCCGGTAGAGGTCACCCAGGCGACCGCAAGCGAAGGTGCCCACGATGTTCGTCAGGGCGATCACGGCCAGGCCTGTCACCGCGAGCTGTGCGGGAGCGCCCTTGTCGAGCAGGTAGGCCGGCAGGTGCGATGCGATGAAGGCGAGCTGGAAGCCGCAGGCCAGAAAACCCAGGTTGAGCAGCCAGAAGCCCCGATGCCCCAGCGCCTGGCGAATGGCCGCGCCCATGGGTTGAGGCGGCCGTGCGCCGCCGGTGCCGCCGGCTGCCGAGGCAGCGCCCTTGTCGTTGAGCCACGGGGCCAGCACCACCAGCGCCGCCATGGAAACGCCGAGCACCAGCAGTGCCTCGCCCCAGCCGAACGCATCCTGCAAGGCCTGTGTGGCCGGCACCGCGACGAATTGCCCCAGCCCGCCGATGGCGCCTGCCAGGCCGAGCGACCAGCCGCGGTCCGACTCGGGAGCGAGCCGGCTCAAGACGCCGTAGACCACACCGAACGCCGTGCATGAGAGTCCGACGCCGACGATCACGCCGCAGCCGAGGTACAGGCCCGTCGGCGTCGAGGCCGATGCCATCACCGCCAGCCCCAGGCCGTACAACAGCGCTCCCGCCGCGATGACTTTGGCGCCGCCCCAGCGGTCGGCCACCATGCCGGCCAGGGGCTGCGCCAGGCCCAGGGCGAGGTTCTGCAGCGCCAGGGCGAGGGCAAAGGTTTCGCGGGACCACCCGCGGTCGAGTGTCATTGGCAGCATGAACAGGCCCTGTACATGCCGGATGCCCAGCGCCAGGCCCATGACCAGCCCACCGCAGAGGATCGGATACAGCAAGCTGCGGCGGCTGCACTGCGCCATTGGGGAGGAAGACATCCGGATCGTCCAGCGGTGCGGGCCGCTGCCCTGAGCACGAAGAAGTGCCCACTGTGCCGTCGCTGTCGGCCCGCGCTCAACCGATCTTTGGGACTTCCGGCATTCGTCTGGCGAATGCCGTTCATCGGTGGCCACATGCACGCGACGCATGCGAAGCCGGCGCAACTCTGGCTTGAAGCGGCGCATGCCATGCGCTGCAATTCACCGACACCTTCTCCTGGAACCCCACAGACCGGACCACCGAATGAACGAAACGCTCGCCCGTCCCCAAGCCCCGCCGCTGCACGCCTGGCGGCGACCGCTTCCCACCGTGCCGGCGCAGCTCGGGTACATCGCCTCGCCCGAGGGACGCCCCGTCAACTACATGTACGACCCGCCGGAAGGGGTGAGCAAGGAGAACTGCGAGTACGACTTCCGCGATGTGCGGATCGCGGATGCCCGCGGCCTGGCGGGCCACACATCCGTGCACGGTGAGGGGTTCGAGCTCTGGAGTGCGTCATCGGCCGTCGACAGCTTCCACGACTCGGAGGTGATCACCCGCATGTACTACCCGGAGTGCATCGAACTGGCATGCGCCGCCACCGGTGGATCGTCGGCCGTCGTCTTCGATCACCTGCTGCGCAAGCGCGAGTCCGGCAGACCGCCGCTGACGTTCGGGCGCAAAGGCGACGGCACCCAACCCGGAAGTGTCGGCCGCGTGCACAACGACTACACCGACGAGTCCGGTCGGCGCCGCCTTGGCCTCGTGCTGCGCGATCCTGAACTCGTCGCACGCGTGCGGCGCTACTGCATCGTCAACATCTGGAGGTCGGTCAAGGGACCGATCGTGGACACGCCGCTGGCCGTGTGCGACGCGCGAACCGTCTCGGTCCGCGACATGGTGGCGAGCGAGATCCGGTACACGGACCGGGCCGGCGAAATCTACCTCTTCGAACACTCAGACCAGCATCACTGGTACTACTACCCCGAGATGGATCGCGACGAGGCGCTCGTCTTCAAGCAGTACGACTCGCGGGTCAGCGGGGTCGCACGATTCACGCCCCATGCGGCCTTCGATTTGCCTGACATCCCCGATGACGCTCCGCTGCGCGAGAGCATCGAAGTGCGATGCCTGGTGCTGTTCGACTGAGCGAGCGATGAGCGAGAGGAGACGCATGAGCGACGAAATCACCAGCAACCAGCCACCGTCCATCGACTTCTGGTTCGAGTTCGGCAGCAACTACAGCTACCTGAGCGCGATGCGCATCGAAGAGGCGGCAGCACAGCGCGGTGTGGTCGTGCGCTGGAGGCCGTTCCTGCTCGGACCGATCTTCCAGTCCTTCGGCTGGAGCAGCTCGCCGTTCGTGTTGCAGAAGGCGAAGGGCGCCTATGTCTGGAAGGACATGGAGCGCCAGTGTGCCAAGCACGGCATTCCTTGGCACAGGCCTTCGGTGTTTCCGCGCTCGGCAACGCTGCCCATGAAAGTGGCCGCCGCCCATGCCGAGGCCGACTGGATCGGCAGGTACTGCCGAATCTTCATGACGAAGAATTTCGCCCTCGACGAAGACATCAACACGGTGGAACAGGTCAGGGAAGTGCTCGCCGGGCTCGGCCTCGACGCCCCGGCCGTCATCGACGAAGCACTTTCGGATGCCAGGAAGAACCGCCTGCGCGAAGCGACTGCCGAGGCGCAAGACCGAGGCATCTTCGGGGCTCCGACGTTCTTCGCCCGCGGGGAGATGTTCTGGGGCAATGACCGGCTCGACGACGCCTTGGCGCACGCGGCCGGTGGTGCGTGATGGCAGCAATGACCGCAGCGGATGTTCCCGCGGGCTTCGTGCCGTGGCCCGCGAAAGGGCCGTTTCTCGATGCGATCGCGACGTTGTTCGTGCGCGGCAGCGCGGACGCTCCCGTCTTCGGCGTCAGGGTCGAACGCGAGCATTGCAATGGACGTGGAACCGCGCACGGCGGATTCATCTCGACGCTGGCAGATGTCTGGGCCGGCTACAGCCTGGCACCCAGGCTGAGCCCCACCGCGCAGTTCTCGACGTCGAGCCTGTCGGTGGACTTCGTGTCGAGGGCCCGCGCTGGCGAGTGGCTGCAGTCGGAGACGGACCGGATCCGCATCGGCAAGCGGATTTGCGTCGTGACCGCGGCCATTGCTTGCGATGGGCGCCTCGTGGCGCTGACCAGGGCCAGCTTCGTGCTCGCACAGGCATGAGCGCATCCACGGCGTGAGTCCCATGCCTTCATTCCGCAGCAAGCGCACCGTTCTGTTTGGCGACTGCGATCCGGCCGGCGCCATTTACACACCTCGCGTTGCGCACTATGTCATCGAGGCGCTTCTCGATTTCCAAGCCAGCCTGCTCGGTGGGCCGGCCGTGCGCGAGTTGTTGGCGATGGGCGTCCTCCCACCCGCGAGATCGATGCACATCGACTTCCTTGCGCCGCTGACGTACGACGATGAGCTTCAACTCGAAGTCTCATGCATCGAAGTAGGAGCATCATCGTTCACCTGCCAGGTCGAGGCCACGCGACTCGACAATCGGGTTGCCTTCCGATCGCGGCTCACACAAGTCTGCGTGTCGCCGTCGAGCAAGCGCCCCGTCGAGCTTCCGGAGAAGCTCCGCGCAGCCCTTCTCGCCAGCCGTGTCGCGTGACCGTCCAGCGTCACCCCAACCACGACATGCACCCCAGCCTCGTATCGCTGCTCTCGGCCGCGCTGTTCTGTTCGGCAGCTGCGGCCGAGCCGGTTCCGACGGACCAGGACAAGCGCATGTTGGGCAAGTGCGCGGTGCTCGGCTTCGCCGTCTTCAAGGCCGGCAGCGCGTTTTCGGAAGACTGGAGTCGGATGGGGCGCTCGCTCATGTTCATGCCCGCGGTGATTGATCCGCCGCTCAAGAGCGATCCTGCATTTGCTGCCGGAAGGGACGAGATGGAGAGGTTGTTGGCGGGCCAGGATGTGACGCCAGGCAACGCGGAGGTCGTTCGAACCTTCGACGCATGTCTTCGGTGGGCCGATGCCTTCATGAAGAAGCAAGGCAAGTGATGTGTCCACCGAGCAGGGTCGCCATGGCTCATGTGGTGCCTCACCGCGTTTGCCTATGCCATGGGCACGCCACCAGACTTGCTGCCGCGCGTCGGGCCCCGCAAGGGGATTGAGTCAACTCGGGAGCGACTCCTTGTTGACTCAAGTGCCCGACGGCGCTCCTTCGCGCGTCGGTTACTCAGGGGTGCGCGGCGGATTCGCAGGGCGTGGCACGCGCTCATCCTCACTGGAGATGGAGAGAACCGCCTGCCCTGATTGAGCGACACCCCAGTGGATCCATGCCATCCAGGCCCGGCCGCCGCGACTTTGTGCGCGCGTGGGCCGGCGGTTCCCGTTGAAAATCGCCGATCCCCGCCGATGGACCCTGCATGCGCCCGTTGCACCGCCTCAC
>JADMKA010000033.1 GCA_018780145.1 Vitreoscilla sp.
TCGCCCGACGTCAACCTGGTGCAGATCGAACTGCCCTACGCCAGCGACGTGGTGGGCAAACGGTACTCGCCGCCCAATACCAGCTGGGCGCTGTGTGCCGGCCTGGTCGCGCCCAAGAGCCGCGGCGAGGTTCGCTTGAAGTCGGCCAATCCGGCCGACCGGCCTGTCGTCGATGCACGTTTCCTCAGCCACCCCGACGACGTGAAGGCGCTGGCCTACGGGATCGAGCTGGCGCGTGAGATCGGCAACTCGGCGGCCATGAGCGCCTTCGTCAAGCGTGAGGTGGCACCGGGGCAGAAGCTGACTGGGCAGGAGATGGAGAACTTCGTGCGCGACGGCGCCACGACCTACTTCCACCAGGCCGGCACCTGCCGCATGGGCAAGGACAGCAAGGCTGTCGTGGATGCCAAGCTCCGCGTGAATGGCATCCAGAACCTGCGCATCGCCGACAGTTCGATCATGCCGCGCATTGCGTCCGTCGCGACCATGGCCAGTTGCGTGTTGATCGGCGAGCGCATGGCCGAAATCCTGGTCCAGCGCACCTGATCATCGGAATCGCCTCCCTACCCAACACTTACGAAAGTCATCCCATGGAATCCCAACTTCTGATCGACAACGAGGCCCGTCCCGCCAAGTCCGGCTCCACCTTTGAACGCCGCCACCCCGTGAGCAACGCCGTTGTCACGCGGGCCGCGGCAGGCGGCGTAGACGATGCCATCGCGGCTGTCGAGTCCGCCAGCTCGGCGTTCAAGACCTGGCGACACTCAGCGCCTTCCGAGCGGCGACGGATCCTCTTGAAGGCAGCCGATGCGCTCGAGGCTCGCACGCCTGCGTTCATCGAGGCCATGGCCGCCGAGGTCGGCGCTTCGGGCCTGTGGGCCGGCTTCAACGTCTACCTGGCCGCCAACCTGTTTCGCGAGGCGGCGTCACTCGCCACACAGATTCAAGGCGAGACGATTCCGACCGACAAGCCAGGTGCGCTGTCGATGACCGTTCGTCAGCCGGTCGGTGTCATCCTCAGCATCGTGCCGTGGAACGGACCGGTGGTACTGGCGGCTCGTGCCATCGCCTACCCGATCGTGTGTGGCAACACGGTCGTGTTCCGCGCCTCGGAGGCCAGCCCGCGCACCCACATGCTGGTCGTCGAGGCGCTGGTGGAGGCTGGCCTGCCGCCGGGTGTGCTCAACCTGATGACCAACGCTCCGCAGGATGCACCCGAGGTGATCGACGCGCTGATCGCCCACAAGGCGGTGCGACGCATCAACTTCACCGGGTCCACGCGGGTGGGCCGCATCATTGCGCAGAAGGCCGCCACTCAGCTCAAGCGTTGCCTTCTCGAGCTGGGCGGGAAGTCGCCGCTGGTGGTGCTCGACGACGCCAATATCGACGAAGCCGTCAAGGCCGCCGTGTTCGGTTCGTTCCTCTATCAGGGCCAGATCTGCATGTCGACCGAACGCATCGTCGTGGACGAGTCCATCGCCGACGAGTTTGTCGCCAAATTTGCAGCCCGCGCCAAGGAATTGCCGGCAGGCGATCCGACGAAGAACGCCGCCTGCGTGATCGGCCCGATGGTCGCCAAGGAGTCCGGGCCGAGGCTGAATGCCCTCATCGACGATGCCTTGGCAAAGGGAGCCCAGCTGGCTGCCGGCGGCCCTGCGGACGGTGCGTTGATGCCGGCAACGATCGTCGATCACGTCAAGCCGGGAATGAAGATCTACGACGAGGAGACCTTCGGTCCGATCACCACCGTCGTGCGCGTCAAGGGTACCGATGAAGCCGTCTCGGTGGCCAACGACACTGCGTACGGATTGTCGTCAGGTGTTTTCGGCCGCGACGTGACACGCGCGTTGGCAGTCGCGCTGCAAATCGATTGTGGTTCGGTTCACGTCAACGGTTCCACCGTGCAGAACGAGGCCCAAGCCCCGTATGGCGGCATGAAGGACAGTGGCTATGGCCGCTTCGACGGGCGGGCCGTGATCGACGAGTTCACCGAACTGAAGTGGATCACGCTGGAGCCTTCGGTGCAGTTGTATCCCGTGTGACGCAGCGGCACCTGGCGGCCTCTGGGCCGACAGGATCTGTCGGCCTGGCCAGGCTGGGTCGCGTTCATGCTCGTGACTATCGTGGTCTTTCTCGTGCTCGGGTGCCTGCTTGAAGGCTTGCCGGCTGTGTTGTTGCTGGCCGATCATGTTCCCGATCGCCAAGAGACTCGGCATCCACGACATCCATTACTCGATGGTCATCGTCTGCGCGATGAACGTCGGGCTGATGATGCCGCCCATCGGCGTCGGTTTCTATGTAGCCTGCCGCATCGGCGACGCCAAGCCCGACGCCGTGATGGTGGCGATATGGCCCTACATCGCTGCCCTGCTCGCCGGCACTATCGCGATCGCGATGGTGCCCTGGTTCTCCACGTTCATGCTGTGACGGCGCCCACCTGACCGGACCTTGAGGCTCATATGAATATCTTCATCACTGGTGCCGGCGGCTTCATCGGCGGCTCCATTGCCATGGCACTGCTTGCAGCAGGCCATCGTGTCCGGGGGCTGACCCGCGGTTCCGCGAGCGCGGAACGCCTCGCCGCCAGCGGTATCGAGCCCGTGCTGGGCACACTAGACGACGCCGACGTCCTGGCCCGCGAGGCCCGCGCCTGCGATGGCGTGATCAACACGGCCAGCGCCGACCACGCCGGCGCGGTGCACGCCCTGCTCGCTGCGCTCGAGGGATCGTCCAAGCCGCTGCTGCACACCAGCGGATCCAGCGTCGTGGGTGACGACGCACGCGGCAGTTGTCGGGCAGAGCGAGTGTTCGACGAAAAGACACCGCTGACCGTGTTCCCGCTCAAGCAGGCCCGCCGAGAGCTGGACCTTCACGTTCTCCGCGCGGCCGGCCGCAGCATCCGCTCAGTGGTGATCTGCCCAAGCCTCATCTACGGTGAGGGGCATGGGCTGAACACGAAGAGTGTGCAGATCCCGTTCCTGGTCGCGAACGCACGCGAGCAAGGCGCTGTGCAGGTGGTTGGTCCGGGCCTGAACGTCTGGTCGAACGTGCACATCGATGATGTCGTCGACCTGTTCCTCCTGGCATTGGCGAAGGCGCCGGCTGGAGCGTTCTACTTCGCTGAGAACGGCGAAGCATCATTTGCCGAACTTGGCGCGGCGATTGCGCAGCGCCTGGGCATGCCTGCCGTGGAGTCCTTGGATCCCGAACTGGCCGCCGCAAAGTGGGGTGAGGCCAAGGCGTACTTCACGCTAGGCAGCAACAGCCGGGTCAGGGCCAGGCGCGCCCGCCGAGAACTGGGCTGGATGCCGCAGCACCCGTCGGCCGTCGACTGGATCCTGCACGAAATGCCGGTGGACTCCACATGAGCCAGCGACTGCACTGTCTGCCGTTCGCCTCGCTGCCCGAAGTGCCAAAAGGCAAGGGGACCACGGCACTCGCACAACGCAGAAGAACACATGAACTCGTTAACATCGGCGAAGACACGACCTATGTCCTGGTGGTCTACGGCTCCAGGGGGTCCCAGGCGCGAGACATCGAGCGAAGCGCAACACCAGGTCAGTGGTTGAAGCGCAGCACGAGGCTCGCGGCGCCGAGCGCCTTGCCGCCCTGCAGTGCCTCCAGCACTGCGGCCTTGTCCAGCCCAGGCGGCAGCGCGCCGGCTTCGAGCGAGGTGGCGATCAGCGTGTAGACGTAGTGCTGCGGCGCATTGCCGCGCGGCGGGCAGGGGCCGAGGTAGGGCATGCCCAGCGAGTTCTTGCCAGCACTCAAGCCGGCCGGTGCGGCGACAGCCGCAGCCTCGGGCAGGCCTTTCGTCTCGGGCGCGATGCCGTAGGCAACCCAGTGGTTCACGCCGAGGCCGGCACGGCCGGCCTGGTCGTCCATCAGGATCACGAAGCTGCGCGTTGCTGCCGGCGCGCGGGCCCAGGCCAGCGTGGGCGAAAGGTTCTCGCCGACGCAGTTGGCGTTGTTCGGGTTCTTGCCGGCGTAGCGGGTGTCGAGTTGCGCGTTGTCGGCGCGGCCAGGCCGATGCTGCGTCGGAGGTTGACGATCAGGTTCATGGAGGTCTCCTCAAGTTGGAACATCGCTGAAACAACGCCAGGCGAGGACAGTTCGTTTGGCGGCCCTCTTTCTTGACTTTCGGGTGGCCAGGCCAGGGCCGCTCAACGCCGCAATGCCGTGGACAGCAGCAGCGCAGGCTGACGTCTGTCGTCGGCATCTGTCACCAGCAAGAGGTCGATCGTGTCGCCCATGGCCGCCGCCGTGATGCCTTCAACTTTGCAGGTCAGTGACAGGCGCTCCAACGTCCGGATCGTGCCGCGCGCATCGACGAGACCGATCATCGAACCAACGCAGCGTCCATCGTTGTACGTGTCCGAGGTGTCCTCGGCGGCGGCACTGAAAACCCAGCCGCCTCCAGCCAAGGCCGCGCCATCTGTGAACGACAGTGGCACCCCGTCGATCGCTCCGAGTTCGAACCGTGTGATCGACTCAGGCCCCGGCGCTGGGCCGACGGCGGCGAACCATCGCTGCAGATCAAGCCAACTCAAGTCGATGCGAGCGTTGATGGCGGACACACCATTGCCGCGTTGGAGCAAGCACAGCGTGTCGCCCTGGACAAATGCGCCTTCGATGTTGAGATCAGAGAACTCATCGTGCAGCGGGGCCAGCAGCGGGGTGAGATCCAGAGTGCGCGCCGGGCCCTGGATGTCGCCTGAGGCGTCCAGTGCCAACAGGGCGCCACGGTGTCGGGAGGGGCGCGAGCCCGATCCCATGGCCATCAGGGCACCGTTTGGGTAGTCGCCGAAAGCGGGCAGCCTGAGCAACGCCTCGCAGTCCGGCTTGGCCGTCTTGCGCGCCTTGTGGCGCAGCGGCAGCTCTCCTTCGAAAATCTGGACCAGCCGACCGGGTTCTTGACCAGAAAGATCGAACATCGCCAAGTGGTGTTCGTCGTCAGCCACCACGAACAGGCGGTCTCCAACCCTCGCGAGACCACTGGCAGCGCTGAGGTGAGCCCCCTCCACGGTTCCCGCGGTGTCGTCGACAAGCAGTTCTCTGATGATTCGAGTTTCCAACATGGGGCTATGGCATCCTGGCCCGACCTGAGCGGCGGTGTGGCCCGCCCTGCTCAGCCGCCCTTGTCGGCGCGCTTGCGCGACAGCGCCACCTTGTGCAGCAACTCCACCAAGATCGCACGCTCGGCGGGGCTGAGTGCTGCCAGGGCCGCCTGTTCGGCCTGCAGCAGCAGGGCGGTGGCGTGCGCCACCCACTGCTGGCCGTCTTCGGTCAAGCGCACATGCTGCACCCGAGCGTCGCTGGCGCTGCGGGTGCGGGCCACCAGCCCGCGGGTCTCCAGGCGGTCCAGCCAAATGGCGATGTTGGGCGGCGTCACCGACAGGGCGCGGGCGAGTTGGCGCGCGCTGACATCCGGGTTGGCCTTCACCAGCGCCAGCAGGGTGTACTCGACCCGGCGCAGGCCGCCGTCGTGGCCCACCTGTTCGTCATAGACCTGGTCGGTGACGATGGTGGCCTGCGCCAGCTGGTAGCCCACGATGGCATGCAGCCCGGCCTCGGACAACTGGGCTTGCGGGGTTCGCTCGGCGGCGGGAACTGGGGTCTGGCGCGGCATGAAGCGGTGGAAACTCGTTAAAGACCTTGCTGATTGCAAGCCGAATTGACTGGGGTTAGCCCGGTGAATGATGCGAAATTAGATAAGTACGATACCTATCTGCCAGGTACGGGCCTGGTCGACGGAACACCGATCCGGCCCGCAGTCAGCCCCCACACAGGAGACCACCCATGACACGACAGATCTTGCAGCGCACCCCTGCCAGTATCGCCCTGGCGGCTTGCATTGCCTCGATCGGCCACGCGGCCGCTGCCACCACGCCGCCCCAACTCACCCCGGCCCGGCCGGCCGATTTCGTGGGCACTTGCGAAGACCTGGCCGGCCAGCTCGGCGGGCTGGACCAGACCCAGATCACCGCCACCACCACGGTCCCCGCCGGCACCCTGATGCAGGCCGGCCAGCCGATTGCCGAGCACTGCCTGGTGACCGGCAAGATGCACGAGCGCATCAGCCCGGTGGACGGCAAGACCTACGCCATCGGCTTCGAGATGCGCCTGCCCAAGGCCTGGAACGGCCGCTTCTACCACCAGGGCAATGGCGGCATCGACGGCAGCGTCGTGACGGCCCTGGGCGCCCTGGGCGGCGGCCCGCTGAGCGGCGCACTGATGCAGGGGTTCGCGACGCTCAGCTCCGACGCTGGCCACACCCTGGCCCAGGGCGGCCCGGCCTTCGGGCTGGACCCGCAAGCGCGGCTGGACTATGGCTACCAGGCGGTGGGCAAGCTCACGCCGATGGCCAAGCAGGTGGTGCAGGTCGCCTATGGCAAGCAGCCGGACCGCTCGTATTTCGGTGGCTGCTCCAACGGCGGCCGCCACACGCTGGTGGCCGCGGCGCGGTACGCCGCCGACTACGACGGCTTCCTGGCCGGTGCGCCGGGCTACCGGCTGCCGCTGGCGGCCCTGGCCAACATCTTCGGCGCGCAGCGTTATGCGAGCGTGGCCACCGGCGACCCGAAGACGGCCGCCGGCCTGGAGACCGCGTTCACCGCCACCGAGCGCAAGATGCTGGCGCAGACCGTGCTGAACCGCTGCGACGCACTGGACGGCGCGACCGACGGCATGGTGCAGGACGTGCAAGCCTGCCAGAAGAACTTCAACTTCATGCGCGATGTGCCCAAGTGCACTGGCGAGCGCGACGGCACCTGCCTGACCGCGGCCCAGAAGGCCGCCATCGCGCCGATCTTCCGCGGCGCCACCACCCAGGACGGCCAGCGCTTCTACACCGGCTTTCCCTATGACGCCGGGGCCGGCGCCGGCGGCATTGCCTTCTGGGAGTTCACCGCGCCGCTGTTCCTCGATTCCGGGGCGGTGGGCGTGATCTTCAAGGTGCCGCCGTCCATCGCGGCGCTGACCGACGGCCCCGGATTCAGCCTGGGCCTGAACATCGACGCCACCCTGGCAGAGCTCCATGCCACCGATGCGCTGTACACCGAGTCGGCGATGAGCTTCATGACCCCGCCGGCCGACAGCGACTATGGCGACGTCTGGCGCCGCGGCGGCAAGATCCTGGCCTATCACGGGGTCAGTGACGCCATCTTCTCGGTCAAGGACACCGAAGACTGGTACCGCAGCCTGGGACGCCACAGCGGTGTCCATCCGCGCCAGTTCGGCCGCCTGTACCGCGTGCCCGGGATGGGCCACTGCTCTGGCGGCCCGGCCACCGACCAGGCGGATTTCCTGAGCCCGCTGGTGGCCTGGGTGGAGCAGGGTGTGGCGCCGCAGGCCCTCGTGGCCATGGCGCGAGGTGCCGGCAACCCGGGTGGCGTCAACGCAGAACTGCCGGCCGATTGGTCGCCCACACGCAGCCGCCCGTTGTGCCCCTTCCCGCAGGTGGCCAAGTACCTGGGCTCGGGTGACATCGAGCAGGCCTCGAGCTGGGCCTGCGCCGCCACCTCGGCGCACAACCCGCCCACCCGCTGAAGCGAGCGCCGGGCCGGCGCCGGCCCGGCGCTCGCTTCAGCGGGTGGGCGGGTTGTGCGCCGAGGTGGCGGCGCAGGCCCAGCTCGAGGCCTGCTCGATGTCACCCGAGCCCAGGTACTTGGCCACCTGCGGGAAGGGGCACAACGGGCGGCTGCGTGTGGGCGACCAATCGGCCGGCAGTTCTGCGTTGACGCCACCCGGGTTGCCGGCACCTCGCGCCATGGCCACGAGGGCCTGCGGCGCCACACCCTGCTCCACCCAGGCCACCAGCGGGCTCAGGAAATCCGCCTGGTCGGTGGCCGGGCCGCCAGAGCAGTGGCCCATCCCGGGCACGCGGTACAGGCGGCCGAACTGGCGCGGATGGACACCGCTGTGGCGTCCCAGGCTGCGGTACCAGTCTTCGGTGTCCTTGACCGAGAAGATGGCGTCACTGACCCCGTGATAGGCCAGGATCTTGCCGCCGCGGCGCCAGACGTCGCCATAGTCGCTGTCGGCCGGCGGGGTCATGAAGCTCATCGCCGACTCGGTGTACAGCGCATCGGTGGCATGGAGCTCTGCCAGGGTGGCGTCGATGTTCAGGCCCAGGCTGAATCCGGGGCCGTCGGTCAGCGCCGCGATGGACGGCGGCACCTTGAAGATCACGCCCACCGCCCCGGAATCGAGGAACAGCGGCGCGGTGAACTCCCAGAAGGCAATGCCGCCGGCGCCGGCCCCGGCGTCATAGGGAAAGCCGGTGTAGAAGCGCTGGCCGTCCTGGGTGGTGGCGCCGCGGAAGATCGGCGCGATGGCGGCCTTCTGGGCCGCGGTCAGGCAGGTGCCGTCGCGCTCGCCAGTGCACTTGGGCACATCGCGCATGAAGTTGAAGTTCTTCTGGCAGGCTTGCACGTCCTGCACCATGCCGTCGGTCGCGCCGTCCAGTGCGTCGCAGCGGTTCAGCACGGTCTGCGCCAGCATCTTGCGCTCGGTGGCGGTGAACGCGGTCTCCAGGCCGGCGGCCGTCTTCGGGTCGCCGGTGGCCACGCTCGCATAACGCTGCGCGCCGAAGATGTTGGCCAGGGCCGCCAGCGGCAGCCGGTAGCCCGGCGCACCGGCCAGGAAGCCGTCGTAGTCGGCGGCGTACCGCGCCGCGGCCACCAGCGTGTGGCGGCCGCCGTTGGAGCAGCCACCGAAATACGAGCGGTCCGGCTGCTTGCCATAGGCGACCTGCACCACCTGCTTGGCCATCGGCGTGAGCTTGCCCACCGCCTGGTAGCCATAGTCCAGCCGCGCTTGCGGGTCCAGCCCGAAGGCCGGGCCGCCCTGGGCCAGGGTGTGGCCAGCGTCGGAGCTGAGCGTCGCGAACCCCTGCATCAGTGCGCCGCTCAGCGGGCCGCCGCCCAGGGCGCCCAGGGCCGTCACGACGCTGCCGTCGATGCCGCCATTGCCCTGGTGGTAGAAGCGGCCGTTCCAGGCCTTGGGCAGGCGCATCTCGAAGCCGATGGCGTAGGTCTTGCCGTCCACCGGGCTGATGCGCTCGTGCATCTTGCCGGTCACCAGGCAGTGCTCGGCAATCGGCTGGCCGGCCTGCATCAGGGTGCCGGCGGGGACCGTGGTGGTGGCGGTGATCTGGGTCTGGTCCAGCCCGCCGAGCTGGCCGGCCAGGTCTTCGCAAGTGCCCACGAAATCGGCCGGCCGGGCCGGGGTGAGTTGGGGCGGCGTGGTGGCAGCGGCCGCGTGGCCGATCGAGGCAATGCAAGCCGCCAGGGCGATACTGGCAGGGGTGCGCTGCAAGATCTGTCGTGTCATGGGTGGTCTCCTGTGTGGGGGCTGACTGCGGGCCGGATCGGTGTTCCGTCGACCAGGCCCGTACCTGGCAGATAGGTATCGTACTTATCTAATTTCGCATCATTCACCGGGCTAACCCCAGTCAATTCGGCTTGCAATCAGCAAGGTCTTTAACGAGTTTCCACCGCTTCATGCCGCGCCAGACCCCAGTTCCCGCCGCCGAGCGAACCCCGCAAGCCCAGTTGTCCGAGGCCGGGCTGCATGCCATCGTGGGCTACCAGCTGGCGCAGGCCACCATCGTCACCGACCAGGTCTATGACGAACAGGTGGGCCACGACGGCGGCCTGCGCCGGGTCGAGTACACCCTGCTGGCGCTGGTGAAGGCCAACCCGGATGTCAGCGCGCGCCAACTCGCCCGCGCCCTGTCGGTGACGCCGCCCAACATCGCCATTTGGCTGGACCGCCTGGAGACCCGCGGGCTGGTGGCCCGCACCCGCAGCGCCAGCGACGCTCGGGTGCAGCATGTGCGCTTGACCGAAGACGGCCAGCAGTGGGTGGCGCACGCCACCGCCCTGCTGCTGCAGGCCGAACAGGCGGCCCTGGCAGCACTCAGCCCCGCCGAGCGTGCGATCTTGGTGGAGTTGCTGCACAAGGTGGCGCTGTCGCGCAAGCGCGCCGACAAGGGCGGCTGAGCAGGGCGGGCCACACCGCCGCTCAGGTCGGGCCAGGATGCCATAGCCCCATGTTGGAAACTCGAATCATCAGAGAACTGCTTGTCGACGACACCGCGGGAACCGTGGAGGGGGCTCACCTCAGCGCTGCCAGTGGTCTCGCGAGGGTTGGAGACCGCCTGTTCGTGGTGGCTGACGACGAACACCACTTGGCGATGTTCGATCTTTCTGGTCAAGAACCCGGTCGGCTGGTCCAGATTTTCGAAGGAGAGCTGCCGCTGCGCCACAAGGCGCGCAAGACGGCCAAGCCGGACTGCGAGGCGTTGCTCAGGCTGCCCGCTTTCGGCGACTACCCAAACGGTGCCCTGATGGCCATGGGATCGGGCTCGCGCCCCTCCCGACACCGTGGCGCCCTGTTGGCACTGGACGCCTCAGGCGACATCCAGGGCCCGGCGCGCACTCTGGATCTCACCCCGCTGCTGGCCCCGCTGCACGATGAGTTCTCTGATCTCAACATCGAAGGCGCATTTGTCCAGGGCGACACGCTGTGCTTGCTCCAACGCGGCAATGGTGTGTCCGCCATCAACGCTCGCATCGACTTGAGTTGGCTTGATCTGCAGCGATGGTTCGCCGCCGTCGGCCCAGCGCCGGGGCCTGAGTCGATCACACGGTTCGAACTCGGAGCGATCGACGGGGTGCCACTGTCGTTCACAGATGGCGCGGCCTTGGCTGGAGGCGGCTGGGTTTTCAGTGCCGCCGCCGAGGACACCTCGGACACGTACAACGATGGACGCTGCGTTGGTTCGATGATCGGTCTCGTCGATGCGCGCGGCACGATCCGGACGTTGGAGCGCCTGTCACTGACCTGCAAAGTTGAAGGCATCACGGCGGCGGCCATGGGCGACACGATCGACCTCTTGCTGGTGACAGATGCCGACGACAGACGTCAGCCTGCGCTGCTGCTGTCCACGGCATTGCGGCGTTGAGCGGCCCTGGCCTGGCCACCCGAAAGTCAAGAAAGAGGGCCGCCAAACGAACTGTCCTCGCCTGGCGTTGTTTCAGCGATGTTCCAACTTGAGGAGACCTCCATGAACCTGATCGTCAACCTCCGACGCAGCATCGGCCTGGCCGCGCCGACAACGCGCAACTCGACACCCGCTACGCCGGCAAGAACCCGAACAACGCCAACTGCGTCGGCGAGAACCTTTCGCCCACGCTGGCCTGGGCCCGCGCGCCGGCAGCAACGCGCAGCTTCGTGATCCTGATGGACGACCAGGCCGGCCGTGCCGGCCTCGGCGTGAACCACTGGGTTGCCTACGGCATCGCGCCCGAGACGAAAGGCCTGCCCGAGGCTGCGGCTGTCGCCGCACCGGCCGGCTTGAGTGCTGGCAAGAACTCGCTGGGCATGCCCTACCTCGGCCCCTGCCCGCCGCGCGGCAATGCGCCGCAGCACTACGTCTACACGCTGATCGCCACCTCGCTCGAAGCCGGCGCGCTGCCGCCTGGGCTGGACAAGGCCGCAGTGCTGGAGGCACTGCAGGGCGGCAAGGCGCTCGGCGCCGCGAGCCTCGTGCTGCGCTTCAACCACTGACCTGGTGTTGCGCTTCGCTCGATGTCTCGCGCCTGGGACCCCCTGGAGCCGTAGACCACCAGGACATAGGTCGTGTCTTCGCCGATGTTAACGAGTTCATGTGTTCTTCTGCGTTGTGCGAGTGCCGTGGTCCCCTTGCCTTTTGGCACTTCGGGCAGCGAGGCGAACGGCAGACAGTGCAGTCGCTGGCTCATGTGGAGTCCACCGGCATTTCGTGCAGGATCCAGTCGACGGCCGACGGGTGCTGCGGCATCCAGCCCAGTTCTCGGCGGGCGCGCCTGGCCCTGACCCGGCTGTTGCTGCCTAGCGTGAAGTACGCCTTGGCCTCACCCCACTTTGCGGCGGCCAGTTCGGGATCCAAGGACTCCACGGCAGGCATGCCCAGGCGCTGCGCAATCGCCGCGCCAAGTTCGGCAAATGATGCTTCGCCGTTCTCAGCGAAGTAGAACGCTCCAGCCGGCGCCTTCGCCAATGCCAGGAGGAACAGGTCGACGACATCATCGATGTGCACGTTCGACCAGACGTTCAGGCCCGGACCAACCACCTGCACAGCGCCTTGCTCGCGTGCGTTCGCGACCAGGAACGGGATCTGCACACTCTTCGTGTTCAGCCCATGCCCCTCACCGTAGATGAGGCTTGGGCAGATCACCACTGAGCGGATGCTGCGGCCGGCCGCGCGGAGAACGTGAAGGTCCAGCTCTCGGCGGGCCTGCTTGAGCGGGAACACGGTCAGCGGTGTCTTTTCGTCGAACACTCGCTCTGCCCGACAACTGCCGCGTGCGTCGTCACCCACGACGCTGGATCCGCTGGTGTGCAGCAGCGGCTTGGACGATCCCTCGAGCGCAGCGAGCAGGGCGTGCACCGCGCCGGCGTGGTCGGCGCTGGCCGTGTTGATCACGCCATCGCAGGCGCGGGCCTCGCGGGCCAGGACGTCGGCGTCGTCTAGTGTGCCCAGCACGGGCTCGATACCGCTGGCGGCGAGGCGTTCCGCGCTCGCGGAACCGCGGGTCAGCCCCCGGACACGATGGCCTGCTGCAAGCAGTGCCATGGCAATGGAGCCGCCGATGAAGCCGCCGGCACCAGTGATGAAGATATTCATATGAGCCTCAAGGTCCGGTCAGGTGGGCGCCGTCACAGCATGAACGTGGAGAACCAGGGCACCATCGCGATCGCGATAGTGCCGGCGAGCAGGGCAGCGATGTAGGGCCATATCGCCACCATCACGGCGTCGGGCTTGGCGTCGCCGATGCGGCAGGCTACATAGAAACCGACGCCGATGGGCGGCATCATCAGCCCGACGTTCATCGCGCAGACGATGACCATCGAGTAATGGATGTCGTGGATGCCGAGTCTCTTGGCGATCGGGAACATGATCGGCCAGCAACAACACAGCCGGCAAGCCTTCAAGCAGGCACCCGAGCACGAGAAAGACCACGATAGTCACGAGCATGAACGCGACCCAGCCTGGCCAGGCCGACAGATCCTGTCGGCCCAGAGGCCGCCAGGTGCCGCTGCGTCACACGGGATACAACTGCACCGAAGGCTCCAGCGTGATCCACTTCAGTTCGGTGAACTCGTCGATCACGGCCCGCCCGTCGAAGCGGCCATAGCCACTGTCCTTCATGCCGCCATACGGGGCTTGGGCCTCGTTCTGCACGGTGGAACCGTTGACGTGAACCGAACCACAATCGATTTGCAGCGCGACTGCCAACGCGCGTGTCACGTCGCGGCCGAAAACACCTGACGACAATCCGTACGCAGTGTCGTTGGCCACCGAGACGGCTTCATCGGTACCCTTGACGCGCACGACGGTGGTGATCGGACCGAAGGTCTCCTCGTCGTAGATCTTCATTCCCGGCTTGACGTGATCGACGATCGTTGCCGGCATCAACGCACCGTCCGCAGGGCCGCCGGCAGCCAGCTGGGCTCCCTTTGCCAAGGCATCGTCGATGAGGGCATTCAGCCTCGGCCCGGACTCCTTGGCGACCATCGGGCCGATCACGCAGGCGGCGTTCTTCGTCGGATCGCCTGCCGGCAATTCCTTGGCGCGGGCTGCAAATTTGGCGACAAACTCGTCGGCGATGGACTCGTCCACGACGATGCGTTCGGTCGACATGCAGATCTGGCCCTGATAGAGGAACGAACCGAACACGGCGGCCTTGACGGCTTCGTCGATATTGGCGTCGTCGAGCACCACCAGCGGCGACTTCCCGCCCAGCTCGAGAAGGCAACGCTTGAGCTGAGTGGCGGCCTTCTGCGCAATGATGCGGCCCACCCGCGTGGACCCGGTGAAGTTGATGCGTCGCACCGCCTTGTGGGCGATCAGCGCGTCGATCACCTCGGGTGCATCCTGCGGAGCGTTGGTCATCAGGTTGAGCACACCCGGCGGCAGGCCAGCCTCCACCAGCGCCTCGACGACCAGCATGTGGGTGCGCGGGCTGGCCTCCGAGGCGCGGAACACGACCGTGTTGCCACACACGATCGGGTAGGCGATGGCACGAGCCGCCAGTACCACCGGTCCGTTCCACGGCACGATGCTGAGGATGACACCGACCGGCTGACGAACGGTCATCGACAGCGCACCTGGCTTGTCGGTCGGAATCGTCTCGCCTTGAATCTGTGTGGCGAGTGACGCCGCCTCGCGAAACAGGTTGGCGGCCAGGTAGACGTTGAAGCCGGCCCACAGGCCCGAAGCGCCGACCTCGGCGGCCATGGCCTCGATGAACGCAGGCGTGCGAGCCTCGAGCGCATCGGCTGCCTTCAAGAGGATCCGTCGCCGCTCGGAAGGCGCTGAGTGTCGCCAGGTCTTGAACGCCGAGCTGGCGGACTCGACAGCCGCGATGGCATCGTCTACGCCGCCTGCCGCGGCCCGCGTGACAACGGCGTTGCTCACGGGGTGGCGGCGTTCAAAGGTGGAGCCGGACTTGGCGGGACGGGCCTCGTTGTCGATCAGAAGTTGGGATTCCATGGGATGACTTTCGTAAGTGTTGGGTAGGGAGGCGATTCCGATGATCAGGTGCGCTGGACCAGGATTTCGGCCATGCGCTCGCCGATCAACACGCAACTGGCCATGGTCGCGACGGACGCAATGCGCGGCATGATCGAACTGTCGGCGATGCGCAGGTTCTGGATGCCATTCACGCGGAGCTTGGCATCCACGACAGCCTTGCTGTCCTTGCCCATGCGGCAGGTGCCGGCCTGGTGGAAGTAGGTCGTGGCGCCGTCGCGCACGAAGTTCTCCATCTCCTGCCCAGTCAGCTTCTGCCCCGGTGCCACCTCACGCTTGACGAAGGCGCTCATGGCCGCCGAGTTGCCGATCTCACGCGCCAGCTCGATCCCGTAGGCCAGCGCCTTCACGTCGTCGGGGTGGCTGAGGAAACGTGCATCGACGACAGGCCGGTCGGCCGGATTGGCCGACTTCAAGCGAACCTCGCCGCGGCTCTTGGGCGCGACCAGGCCGGCACACAGCGCCCAGCTGGTATTGGGCGGCGAGTACCGTTTGCCCACCACGTCGCTGGCGTAGGGCAGTTCGATCTGCACCAGGTTGACGTCGGGCGA
>JADMKA010000223.1 GCA_018780145.1 Vitreoscilla sp.
TTGTTGCCGTGGATGGCCATCGCGCTGATGCCTTCCTTGTCCAGGTACTCGGCCAAGCGGTTGGCGCCATGCTTCATGCGGGTGAACACCAGCACCTGGTGCCAATTGCCCTCGCGGATCAGATGGGCCAGCAGTTCCTTCTTGCGCTCGCGCCCGACCGGGTGCATCTTCTGCGCGATGGTCTCGGCGGTGGCGTTGCGGCGGGCCACCTCGATCAGCGCCGGCTGGTTCAGCAGGCGGTCGGCCAGGGCCTTGATCTCGTCGCTGAAGGTGGCCGAGAACAGCAGGCTCTGCTTCTGCCGGGGCAGCATCGCGAGCACCTTCTTGATGTCGTGGATGAAGCCCATGTCGAGCATGCGGTCGGCTTCGTCGAGCACGAAGATCTGCACATGGCTCAGGTCCAGCGTGCCCTGCTGGGCGTGGTCCAGCAGGCGGCCGGGGGTGGCCACCAGGATGTCCACGCCCTTGCGCAGGCGGTCGATTTGCGGCTGCATGCCGACGCCACCGAACATGACCATGCTGGTCAGCGGCAGGTACTTGCCATAGACGCGCACGCTCTCCTCGACCTGGGCGGCGAGTTCGCGGGTGGGGGTGAGGATCAGCGCGCGGATGGCGACACGGCCCTTGGCGTCGCGCAAAGTGCCTTGCGCCGCCAGGCGGTGCAGCATCGGCAGCGTGAAGCCGGCGGTCTTGCCGGTGCCGGTCTGGGCGCCGGCCAGCAGGTCGCCGCCGTTGAGCACGGCGGGGATCGCCTGCAGCTGGATCGGGGTGGGTTGGGTATAGCCTTGTTCGAGCACGGCGCGAACAAGCGGTTCGGCCAGGCCGAGGGTTTCAAAAGTCATGGAAGCTCATTGGAGCGTTGCCGGCCCGCCGCCCGCGATGTGATCGGGGCACCAGCCTGGGGCCCGGCTAGAAGGGGTGCGGTTGGCCTCGGAGAGAGGTGCACCGCTGTCAGAACTGACAAGCCGCCGCCGAGGCTGGACCTCAGGCAGGGATGGCCGCAGTGTAGCAGGCCGAGGGTTTGCCCCGATCCGGTGAACAAGCGGGGATTTGGCGCCACCATGAAAAAGGGCCGGGTTGCCCCGGCCCTTCGGTTCGCCGATTCAGACGAATCAGTAGGTGCTCACGTTCAGGCGGCCACCGGTGACCGTCTTGCCTGCGAGCGAGGCGGTGGCGGTCGTGGTGCCGAGGATCGCGGCCTTCAGCTGTGCTGCCGTCAACCCCGGGTGGTACTTGGCATACAGCGCGATGGCGCCGGTGACGTGGGGTGTTGCCATCGAGGTGCCGCTGTAGCTGGCGTACGAGTTGGTCGGCACGGTGGAGACGATGCCGCCGCCCGGGCCGCCCAGATCGACCGTGACGGCGCCATAGTTCGAGAAGCTCGACATCGTGCCGTTGCTGTTCAACGAGGCCACGGCGATCAGGCCCGGGCTGGTGTAGCTGGCGGGGTAGAACGGCGAGTTGTCGATGTTGGTGGAGCCGTTGCCGGCGGCCGCGACGAACAGGATGTTGGCCGCGGCGCCCGCGTCGATCGAGTCCTTCAGGGCCTGCGAGAAGCCACCGCCGCCCCAGGAGTTGTTGGTGGCCACCAGCTTCAGGTTGTGGCGGATCTTCATGTCGGTGATGTAGTCCACCGACTTGATGGCGTTGGCGGTGGTGCCGCCGAAGGCGCCCAGGAACTTGACGTGCAGCATCTTGATCTTCCAGCACATGCCGGCCACGCCGGCACCGTTGCCGCCCTTGCCGCCGATGGTGCCGGACACGTGCGTGCCGTGGTCGTCACCCGTGCCGTCGTAGACCGACTTGTTGCCGCCGTCGAAATCCCAGCCATGGGTGTCGTCGATGAAGCCGTTGCCGTCGTCGTCGATGCCGTTGCCGTCGATCTCGTTCTTGTTCTTGTAGTGGTTCTGGGACAGATCCGGGTGGGTGTATTGAACGCCTTCGTCAATCACGCCGACCATGATCCCCTTGCAGCTCTCGTGGCCGTTGTTCCACGCCGTGCCGGCCTGGCTGCCGTACTGGTTGGTGAACAAGGGCGATGCCGAGCCGTACATGCCCCACAGCTGGCCGTTGGTGTAGTAGGTGTCGTTGGAGACTGCCGTGGTCTGGTAGATCCAGTTCGGCTCGGCGAAGTCCACCGCGTCTTGGGCGTGCAGGGCACGCACGGCAGCGGCAATGTGGGCACCCTGCGGCAGGCTGATGCGGTGCAGGTCACCGCGAAGCCGCTCGAGGACCTTGCCGCCGACCTTGTTCAACGCCAGGTCGCGCAGGGCCTGCGCGACGCCGGGCTTGAACTGAACGAGCATCTCGGCGGGCACGAACTTGCGATGGGACTCTTGCAGTTCGGCCACCACCTTGTCGGGTTGGCCGCCGGCCAGTGCGCCCCCGGACAGGATCGCGAGTGCAGATGCGATCAGGGTGCGTTGGAAACGAGGTGTCATACGGGCCATGGAACAACTCCTGGAAAGGGTGTGAATCCGGTGTGGAGCCGGGCGCACAACGCGCCCGGCCAGGAACCTGCATGCTCACGGACGCGGCCCTTCGTGGCTACCCTTCAGCCTAGGGAGGGGGAAACGCCCGAGTGACAGGCCTTGCGCTCCGTCATGAAAAAAGGGGCCGGCCAACGCCGACCCCTTGCCAGGCTCTCGCAGAGCCGCGGTCAGAAACCGCTGACGTCCAGGCGGCCGCCGGTGACCGTCTTGCCGGCCAAGGCGGCAGTGGGCACCGCAGCGGCCAGGATGGCGGCCTTGATCTGCGCCGCGGTCGAGCCGGGGTGCAGCGAGGCGTACAGCGCCGCGGCGCCGGTCACATGGGGCGTGGCCATCGAGGTGCCGTCGTAGGCGGCGTACCCCGGGGTGAGCACGCCATTGACAGTCTTGGGCACGGTCGACCAGATCGCCGAGCCGGGTGCGCCCAGGTCGACCGACACCACGCCGTAGTTCGAGAAGCCCGATTTCTTGCCAGTCTTGGTGATCGATGCCACCGAGATGATGCTGGGGCTGGTGTAGGAAGAGGGGTAGTGCGGCTTCTTGTCGGTGTTCTGGCCGACGCCCAGCAGGTTGCCATTGCCGGCCGCCGCCATGAACAGGATGTTCGCGGCGCCAGCACGGTCGATGGCGTCCTTCAGGCCCTGCGAGAAACCGCCGCCGCCCCACGAGTTGTTGGTGGCCACCAGGTTCAGGCCATGGCGGGTCTTCAGGTCGGTGATGTAGTCGACCGCCAGGATCGCGTCGGCGGTGGTACCGCCCTGGTCGCCCAGGAACTTGGCATTGACGATCTTGACCTGGCCGCAGATGCCGGCCACACCGGTGCCGTTGTTGCGAACCGCGCCGATGGTGCCCGAGACGTGGGTGCCGTGGTCGTCGCCCACGCCGTCGAAGGTGGTGTTGTCGTCACTGACGAAATCCCAGCCGGTCACGTCGTCGATGTAGCCATTGCCATCGTCGTCGATGCCATTGCCGGCGATCTCGCCCGGGTTGGCCCAGATGTTGGCGGCCGTGTCGGGGTGGGTGTTCATGACGCCCTCGTCGATCACGCCGACCACGACATCGGCGCTGCAGTCCTTGCCGGCGTTCCAGGCCTCGGCCGCCTGGCTGCCGAACGCGTTCTGCTTGCCGGGCGAGGCATCGCCATAGACGCCCCACAGGCTGCCGTTGGTGTAGTACGGGTCGTTCGGCGCCGCCTGGGTGGTGTAGACCCAGTTCGGCTCGACGAAGCGCACGGCGCTGTCCGCGCGCAGGCGGCGGATCGCGGCGCTGACCGACAGGTTGTGAGGCAGGCGCACCAGATGCAGGTCACCTTCGGCAGCGGCGCGCAGCGCCTTCACCGAACGGGCACCCAGCCCGGACAGCAAGGCCTCGCGTGCGGCAGCTGGGTGGCCGGCGCGGAACTGCACCAGCACGTCGGAGGCAACGTAGCGCAGGTCGGTGCGCAGCAGGTCGGCGTCGACCTGGTCGGGGCGGGCTTGGGCGGTCAGGGTGGTGCCCAGGGCGGCGAGCGCGGCCACGGCGATCAGCGCGCGTTGGAAATGGTTCTTCATGAGGGGGTTGAGCTCCGTCAGGGGGTCGGTGGACGCCGCAGGATCACCGCGACGCTCAGCTGATTGTGGCCAGTCCACCGGGCCTGCTGCCGTCGGATGGCACGGGCCGGCACCCGTGTTGATGCTTGTTGACTGTGACGCGCGGGCCGGACTTCAGTCGACCGACCGCCTTCCGATAACCCTGTAGCCGACGGCGCCGTCATCGCCCGTCACACGCCCAGGCCGAGCGCCTGGCCTTCTGATTCGGACCCTGCCGGCCACCTTTCCCGCTCCCATGCACTGCCGCCTGACCCCGCCTTGGGACCACGAGCGTTGGTTGTACGCCTCGGCCGATCCGGCCGCGGGAGAGATTCGCCTGCGCCACCTCGAGGCGGTGATCCGCCTGACGCCGCTGGTCCTGCTGGCCAACGTGTTGAACGCGGCGCTGGTCATCACCGCGCTGGCGGGCGACGTGGCGGGCGGGGAGCTGGCCACCTGGGCAGGGCTGCTGGCCATGGCCTGCCTGCTGAGCGTGCACAGTTGGTGGCGTTGGCGCCGCCGGGTGTTGCACCGTGTGTCACCCAATGCTGTTCTGCGGGCGACCGGGCAGGCCGCGCTGATGAGCGCGCTGTGGGCGGCCGTTCCGCTGCTGTGGTTGCCGCAGGCCAACCCGGCGCAGCAACTGCTGCTGTCGGTGTTGACCAGCGGGGTGCTGTGCGCCGGGGCATTCGTGCTCGCCCCGCTGTTGCCGGCCAGCCTGGCCCATGTGCTGGTGCTCAGCGCCGCGGCCATCGGCTCGTTGCTGCGCACCGGCGACCCGGTGCTGACCCTGCTGTCGGCAATGGTGGTGGTCTACACCGTGATCGTGCTGGTCGGCGTCTGGTACATCAGCCGCCTGTTCAGTTCGCGCCTGATGTCCGAGCGCGAGGCCGACCGGCAGAGCCAGATGGTCGGCCTGTTGCTGCGCGACTTCGAGGAGCACTCCGTGGATGTGCTCTGGGAGGTCGACTGGGCGGGCCGGTTCACCCATGTCTCCGACCGCCTGACCAGCCTGCTGGCCCACAGCCGGGACACCCTACAACAGCTCACACTGACCGACGCCTTGGCGAGCCGCCTGTCCGCCGACACCCGGGACGCCGGCCTGGACACGCTTCGGCGCGCACTTGCGCTTGGCAAGCCGTTTCGCGACATCGTGCTGCGTGCCAGCGTCGGCGACGGCAGCGCCTGGTGGTCGGTGACCGCCAAGCCCTTGCTGGACGACGCTGGCCGCAGCATGGGCTGGCGAGGCGTCATCAGCGACGTGACCAAGCAGCGCCTGACGCATCAGCGCCTGGCGTACCTGGCCCATTTCGATTCATTGACCGGCCTGGCGAACCGGGTGCAGCTGCGCGAACGGCTGAATGTCGCGCTGAAGGCGGCCGGCGATCCACCACGGCGCAGCGCTTTGCTGTGCCTGGATCTGGACAATTTCAAGGCCGTCAACGACTCGCTGGGTCATTCGGTGGGTGATGCCGTCTTGCGCCAGGTGGCCCAGCGCCTCCATGCGATGGTGCGCCGCGGCGACCTGCTCGCACGCCTGGGCGGCGACGAATTCGCCGTGGTGCTCGACGACGTGCGCTCCGACGACGAGGTGCATCAGCTCGCGCAGCGGCTGGTCGACGAGTTGAGCCGGCCCGCCGACATCCATGGCAGGGCGGTGGTGATCGGCGCCAGCATCGGCGCGGCCCTGATCCCGGAGCACGGGCAGAGCATCGACGAGATCCTCAGCAATGCCGACCTGGCTCTCTATGCCGCCAAGGAGCGCGGCCGGGGACGCTACGAGGTCTTCGCCCCCTGGCTGGCCCAGCGCAGCCGCCGCGCGATGCAGATCGAACAGGCCCTGCGCGAAGCCTTGTCGCGCGGTGAACTCAGCCTGCACTGGCAGCCCCAGGTGGACGTGGCCAGCTGGCGCGTCGTCAGCGCCGAGGCACTGCTCCGATGGCAGCACCCGGAACTCGGGTCGGTGCCACCCGACGAGTTCATCCCGGTGGCGGAGAAGTGCGGCCTGATCGGCGAGATCGGAGCCTGGGTGCTGGCCAGCGCCTGCACCGAGGCTCAGCGCTCGTTCGGCAGCCTGGGCATCTCGGTCAACGTGTCGGCCGCGCAGCTGATGCAAGGTGGCTTCCTGGCTGGCGTGGAGCGTGCGCTGCGGCAGTCCGGCCTGGCGCCGTCCCGGCTGGAGGTCGAGATCACCGAGTCGGTGTTCATGGACGACACGGCCGCGGCGTTGGCCAACCTCCATGGCTTGAAACGCCTGGGCATCCGCATCGCGCTGGACGATTTCGGCACCGGCTACTCGGCCTTCCAATACCTGCGTCGTTTCCCCTTCGACACGCTGAAGATCGACCGTGCCTTCGTGCGCGAGCTGATGACCCACCACGATGCACGGGTCATCGTGCGAACGATCGTGCAGCTGGCCGGCACGCTGGGCATGCAGACCATCGCCGAGGGTGTCGAGGAGCCGGTGCAACTGGAGGTGCTGGTGCATGCAGGCTGCCAGATGATCCAGGGTTACCTGGTGGCGCGGCCGATGCCCGCCTCGCGCCTGTTGGCCTGGCTGGACGGCTGGAGCGGCCTGCCGCGCCCCGAACCCAACGAACTGCCCGAGACCATGCAGGCCCCGCTGAAGGGGATTCCTGACGGTTGACGACGTCAGAGCGAATTCAGACGGACAGGGCTTCGCACAGGTCGTTGAGTTCGGCTTCTGTTTGCGCGAACAACCGGTGGCACGCGCCGGCATCGAGCCCGAGCCGATTCCAGGCATCTGGCGCCAGTGCGGGCACCATGTCGTCCGGCACTCCCGAGAGATCCAGGGCATGGACGATCGCGTTGGCCGCGTGCACGACGTCGGTCAGCGTGGCGCTCGTCGAACCGGGTGGGGCATGGTGGTGGCGGATCGCCTCCACCACGTCACTGCCGAAATGCCACCGCATGGCGATCGTGGCGCCGATCTCGGCGTGGTCGGTTCCCAACAAGGCGCGTTCGGCCTCGTCCATCTGGCAATCGAGCAGACGCCGATGCTCGTAGACCGGTGCCAGTGTTTCCGGCAGGCCGCTGGCCAGTGCCAGTCGCCCGATGTCGTGCAGCAGTCCCGCGGTGAATGCGGCCGTGTCGTCCAGCCCGATCACGCGTGCCGCATGGCGCGCGCACAGGGCGCAGGCGACTGCATGGCGCCAGTGCGCGACGAGGTCGAACCCGCGACATTGCGGCAGGGCAAAGCAGCCACTCACCCCGGCCGCGGTCAAGGCCATGCCCAGGTTGCGAAGGCCGAGAACGCCGATGGCGTCGCGGATCGACGTGATTCGCCGGGGCATGCCGTAGAACGAGCTGTTGGCCAGGCGCAGGGTCTTGGCGGTCAGGGCCTGGTCGTGCGAGATCGTGGCGGCCAGCTGGTCGATGGCAACGTCTTCGCGCTGCATGGCCTTCATCAAGTCGGCCAACGCCTGAGGCAGCACAGGCAGGTCGCGTATCCGGGCGAGGAGCGCCTCGGCTTCGTTGGTCCTCAACATGGGGGTCCAGCTCGGTAACGGCGAACGAGGGCAAGCAAGGGGTGCAGCTCGCCGCGACGAAGCGTGTCGCGAAACAGCCAAAGGATCCGCGTGTCGGCGGGCGTGTCGATGGGTGAGCCGGTGCCCGGTGAGTCTGGCGGCGCAGCCGCCGTTACCGGTACGGCACCCGGGTCGCTTGTGTGGGGGGTGATGATGTGGCGCTCCAGTTTCTCTGCACTTCAAGCCGGCGATACGCATTCACCGCGAGGCACCATGATGATCAGGCGACAGTGGCTGCCCGAACCGGCATCGACCGTGCGACTCGAACACCGGCAAAGCAGCGCCCCGAGGGCGAGGTCGGCGGTCTCTCCATTGGGCAGCCGCAGCATGGGTAACAGGCTCTCTGGCAGGGCCTGGTCTGCATCGCGGCCGAGGAGCGGACCGCAGTCCACGAGCAGGGCCTCGGCGTCGTGGTTCACGAATGCGATCATGCCGTCTTCGTCGACGCCGATCAGTGGTACCGGTATGCAGCGCAACACCTCCAGTGCGCTGGTGCTGCGGCGCTCGCTCAGGCTCAGCCGCTCATGTTCGGCGTCGAGTGTCTCTTGCAGTCGCAAGTTGACCGCCGCCAATTCCTGGTTGGCGGTTCGCACCTCACGGTTGAGGCGGCGGTTCTCGTCGGCCATCTCCTTCTGGCGAAATGCTTCTTCGATGTTGGCGCGCAGCAGGTCGTCCTCCCAGGGCTTGGTGAGGAACTTGTAGATGGCGCCTTCGTTGATGGCCTCGGTGATGGACTGCAACTCGGTGTAGCCCGACAGTACGATTCGAATCGTGTCGGGGTAGAGCTGCTTGGCGCGCCGCAGGAAGTCGACCCCCGCCATCCCGGGCATGCGTTGATCTGACACGATCACGTCGACCTCGGATTCGGCCAGGCGTTGAAGGCCCTCCGCGCCACTGTTTGCCGTGACTATCTGGTATCCGCCTCGCCGCAACAAGCGCCGCAACGCCGCGATGATGCTTTCCTCGTCGTCAACCAGCAGCAGGGTACGCTGGCGCGGCACAGAGCTGAAATACTTGGCTGGCAGCCGGCTCGGCTCGCGCCAGCGGGCCTCGATCTCCGCTGCTCGAACCGGGGGGCTGGCGTAGAAGCCTTGCATTGCGTCGCAGCGATTGGCCACAAGCAGTGCCATCTGGCCCTCGGTCTCGACACCTTCCGCGAGTACCTTCATCTGCAGGCTGTGGGCCATGGTGATCACGGCCCGGGTGATCGACACCTGGGCTGGCGCGGCGGTCACGTCATGCACATAGGAGCGATCGATCTTGATGACGTCGATCGGCAGGGTGCACAACACGCTGAGGTTGGAGTAGCCCGTGCCGAAATCGTCCAGCGAGATCTGCACGCCGATCGCCCGCAAGGCGTGAAGAGCGCGTGCAGCCTTCGCCACGTCGGCCACCAGCATGCTCTCGGTGATCTCCACACCCAGCATGCCGGGCTCGGCGTCCGCCCCCAGCAGAGCCGATTGCACCTGCTGAGCCAGGTCGCCCTGTGCAAACTGGACCGGCGACACATTGACGCTGACGCGCAGGTGTCCGAGGCCAGCGCGTCGCCAAGCGGCGGCCTGGGCGCAGGCCGTGCGCAGCACCCAGTCGCCAATCGGCACGATCTGACCGGTCTGTTCGGCCACTTCGATGAACTCGGTGGGCGAGACGGATCCCAGCTCCGGCGAGTGCCAGCGCAGCAGTGCCTCGACACCGTACGTGGCGCCAGACCGCAGATCAACTTGCGGCTGGTACAGCAGACTCAGCTCGCCACGCTGGACGACATCGTGCAGCCTGGCGGCCACAACGGCCCGCCGGGCCGCGGCGTCGGGGCGAGCCTGCGGTGCCAAGCCAGAGTGCGGCTCAGCAGCTTCAGCTGACGTGACCATCCCTGATCCGTTCATGTTAGTCTCAATCAATTATGAGCATGAACCAATCCGGCGGTCAACCGGCCTGGTGCAGTTCGGGCGGCAATGGAGGCTCGGCCATGGACTCGCTGCACATCAACGGGATCCAGACCCTGAATGCGCTGCCCACGCCGGGCTCGGAGCGCAGCTTGATGATGCCCTTGTGCTTCTGCACGATGGAAAACGACAGCGACAAACCCAAGCCAGTCCCCTTGCCAACGGGCTTGGTCGTGAAGAAGGGTTCGAAAATCCGCTTCTGCACTTCGGGCGTCATGCCGCAGCCGGTATCTGCGACCTCGACCCAGACCCACTCGCCACAGTGGCCGGTCGACAAGGTGATGATCCCGTGGGATTCGATAGCGTGCGCGGCATTCACGATGAAGTTCATGAAGACCTGGTTCAACTGCGCTGCGAGGCAACGCACCGGTGGCAATTGGCCGTAGTTCTTGCGAACCTCGGCCTTGTACTTGATCTCGTTGAAGACCATGTTCAGCGTCGAATCCAGACCAGCGTTCAGATCCGCCTCATGCCAGTCCGCGTTGTCGACGCGCGAGAAGTCCTTCAGATCCTGCACGATGCGCTTGACCCGGGTCAGGCCATCAGCGCTTTCGCGTAGCAGCGCCGGTACGTCCTCGCGCAGGTAGTCGAGGTCCACATCCAGCTTCGTCGCCTGGATCTGCTGGAGCGCCGCGGGGCACAATGCACTCTCCAGGGCTTCGTATTGCCCGACGAGCTTCAGCAGGCCACCGATATAGTGCTTGAGGGAACCGAGGTTCGAATTGACGAAACCAACCGGGTTGTTGATTTCGTGCGCCACTCCGGCGGCGAGTTGGCCGATCGACGCCATCTTCTCGGACTGAAGCAATTGGTTCTGGGCCTCTTCGAGCATCCGGTTGGTTTCCTTCAAGCGCTCGTAGTTGGACTCCAGCGCCTCCTGGGCGCGCCGCATTTCGCTGCGATCCTGAACCAGCCACCACGCACCCGCTCTCGGGTCGTCGATATTGGACACGTAGGCGATCATCTGGACCCAGAGCTGCTTGCCGTCCAGGCGCTGAAGCATCAGCTCGTGTTGCAGCGGCTTGCCCAGAGCCAGCACCGGGAAGGCAAGCTCGCCGAAGGCGGCGTAGTCCTCCGCGCTGCGAAAGAAGTCGGCCGTCGCGCAGCCTACGGCGCTGCCACCGTCGGGCAGGAACATCTCGGCGAACTTCTTGTTGTGCAGGGTGACCTTGCCAGCGCAGGAGGCGAGGATGCCGACTGAGGCGTTCTCCATGAAGGCGGACAGCTCCCGGTGCGTCTTGTTGAGTTCGGCAGTCCGGTCGCTCACCAGCAATTCCAGCTGATTGCGGTGGCGCGTCAGCTCTTCTTCGGCGGCGCGCCGCTGGGTGATGTCCTGCAGGGTCTCGATGGCGCCCACCACCTGCCCGCTGCCGTTGCGCAGCGGTGCCGCAGTGAAGAACAGCCACCGGCCGCCGGTGCCAAAGCTGGGGAAGAAGTCCTCGGCCTCGTACGCGCCGTCGACAAACTTGGATGGCTTGATCTTGCCTTTATAGAGCTGTTCGAGCTTCAGCGAGTCGGCACCGTCGACAATCAGGTCACACAGCAGCGGGCGCTCTGTCGGGTAGAACACCAGGCCCTTCTCGATCACGCCTTGCATGTCCCAATAGTCGCGACCGGTCATCTGCTCGCAGGCCCGGTTCCAGTGGGTGACCCGGTGCTCGGCATCGATAACAAAGGTGGCCACCGGCGTGTTGTCGAGGATCTGGTTCAACACCTGGCTCGTGTTGAGCAGGCTGGTCTGCACATGGCGAATGTCGCTCAGATCCTGGCAGGTCGAGAGCACCGTGGGGCAGCCGTCCAGGTCGATGCGGCGGGCGGTCAGTTCGATGAACCTGTCGTCGCCGGAGGCGGTGCGCAGCACCATCTCGGTGGCCGCGGGCTGAGGGTCCGATTCGAGGCAGGTGGCCTGGTACAAGGCCATCGAAGCCGCCATGTCGGGGCTGGCCAGCTGCGCCGGGGCCATGGCGAGCAGGTGTGCATTGTCGTAGCCGAGCAGGCGGTTCAGCGATTCGTTGGCGCAGATCAGCTGACCGCCCTGGTGCAGAAATGCGGGAACGTTCAGCGCACCGATCACTGTGCGGCACGTGGCTTCTGCACTGCTGCCTATGGGTTGGGCCTGGAGGGCGGCGGGGAGGTCACGCTGCATGGCGTCAGTTCCAGCCGGCGCGCAGTTCAGGCAGCAGCGCGGCGTCATCCATCAACACGGACCCGTCGGGGCCCCATTGCACCTGGGTGATGCCGGGCTCCAGTTGTTCCAGGCGCTGGCGCTCCAGGTCCTCTGCCGTGAGATGCCCGCGTTCGCAGCGGACCTGATTCGCCAGATCTTCGTTCTCCATGCGCAGCATGCGGATCTGCAGAATCTGCGACAGCGCGCTGGTCAGCTCGAAGTCGTTCCACGGCTTGGCCACGAAGCGGTCGATTCGCGCATCATTGATGGCGCTGATCAAGCCGTTCAGGTCGGTATAGCCGGACAGGATGACCCGCGCGCAGCCAGGCTGCATCTCGCGCATGCGGTTCAGTAGGGCCACGCCGTCCATCTCCGGCATTCGGTAGTCGGAGATCACCAGGTCATAGGCGCGCTCCGCGGCCCGCGCCAAGGCCTCCCGGGCGGACGTGAAGGCCTCCACCTGTGGCCGGCAAGCTTGCCCGGCGATGCTGAGCGGTGAGTGTCGGAGCAGGCGCGACAGCGCCGCGAGCACGCCACTCTCGTCGTCCACCAGCATGATGCGATGCGTTTGCATGGGACTTGCCTTTCTCTGTGACAGTCGGGGTCATTCGCGCTTCGCGGCCGCCGTCTCGGCGAGCGCATCGTTGCGCACATGCAGGCTGAGCCTGACGCCCTCACGCTGCGCGTATTCGCGGACCTGGCGAACCACGCGCACGTCGAACGTGTAGCCGGCGGCGAGCAACAGCGTGCCCTGGGTGCTCACCAGATCGCGTGACAACACCATCCCCGGCGCCAGGTCGAGCGCGGAAATTTCGCGGTCGAGTTCGCCTTGGGCCAAGGGCTGTTTGAGCACCTCCAGGAATGCCTCGACGACCTTGTGGTCGTAGCGGCTTCCGGCGCCGCGGCGGATGCTGCTCTCGGCGTCCTCCGGCGTGAATCGGCGTTCGGCGAGCGTGCCGTTCATGAGGTTTTCGTAGTCGACCAGTGGCGCCAGGATTCGCGCACCCAGGGGGATCGCGTCCCCGTCAAGTCCGTCGGGGAAACCGTTGCCGTCCACTCGTTCGTGCTGCGAACGGATGCACTTTGCCACCGACTGCAGCTGAGCCAGTGGCATCAGCGTCGCCTCGGCGTTCAACGTGTGCTTGCGGTAGCGAGCGCTCTCCTCGGGGCCGAGGGTGGACACCGGCTTGGTCAGCATGCTGTCAGGAAAGCCGATCTTGCCAATGGCGTGCAGCAACCCGGCGACATAGACATCGTGGCTGAGCCGCTCGTCGAGCTTCATGTGCGCGCAGACTCGCTTGGCCCATTCCGAAACCCGCCGTGACTGGCCCGACAGCCCGCTGTGCCGCAGGTCCATCATCCCCGCGAAGATGCGAATCGAGATCATGAAGTTCGACTTCATTTCTTCGTAGGCGACATTGAGCATGTCGTTGATCTGGGCGATCTCGGCGGTGCGGTGTTTCACCCGCTCCTCAAGTTGGCCGTTCATTCGGCGAAGTTGGTCGTTCTGCTGCGCGGTGAGTTCGGTCAGTTGCTTGTTCTTCACTTCCAGGCCACGCCGGGCCAGCGCCTCTCGCACCGTCAGGACGATGTCGTTGTCGTCCCAGGGCTTGGCGATGTAGCGGTGGATCTGGCCGCTGTTGATGGCAGCGATGGTCGACGTGATGTCGGCGTAGCCTGTCAGCAGGAGGCGCACGGCGTCAGGCTGAACCTGGCGGATCCGTTCAAGGAATTGGGCGCCGTCCATGTTGGGCATGCGCATGTCCGAGATGACCACATCGACCGAATCGTTATGGATCAGTTCCAGCGCCGCGCTGCCGCCCTCGGCGGTCAGAATCCGATAGCCCTGCGGGCGGAACAGGCGACGCAGCGCACTCAGGATCGAGGGTTCGTCGTCCACCAGCAGCAGTGTTGCAACGGGCTCCGGCCCCGGCGGTGACGCGGCGGGCTCAGGCGCGAGGGCCTTTGCATCTGCCATGGAACGCTCCTGAGTTGAGGTGGCCTGTGTACTGCCCGGTGGCAGGCGCGCCGAGTCGCCCTGCATACGCGGCGCAGTCGTCCAGGGGCCGGGTCAGGTGTGGCAACTGCTTCTGAACCGGATGTTACGGGTCCGCACACTGGCGGGTCAGTCGAAAAGTGCGGCATTCCACCCGAAATTCGGGGTGTCGATCATTGGCGGTTGGTCCGCCGACAGTGGGCCGCTGGCTCAGGCACTGGCCGACTGCGCCGGCCATGTCCGCCCCCATGGAGGCGGGCGTTCGGCGCGATAATCAATGGCTTTCATGGGGTGCGACCGGTCTTTGCCGGTGGCCGGTCCTTGCGCCGCAGCCCTGCTTCCCGCACCCGTTCTCGAACTCCCAGGATTCCTCCCACCATGGCGCAATACGTCTTTACCATGAACCGCGTCGGCAAGATCGTGCCGCCGAAGCGGCAGATCCTGAAGGACATCTCGCTGTCCTTCTTCCCGGGCGCCAAGATCGGCATGCTGGGCCTGAACGGCTCGGGCAAGTCCACGCTGCTGAAGATCATGGCCGGGGTGGACAAGGACATCGAGGGCGAAGCCACGGCGATGCCCGGCATCAAGATCGGCTACCTGCCTCAGGAGCCCCAGCTGAACCCGGACCAGACGGTGCGCCAGGCGGTGGAAGAGGGTATCGGCGGTGCACTGGCGGCGCAGAAGCGCCTGGAAGAGGTCTACGCCGCCTACGCGGAACCAGACGCCGATTTCGACGCCCTGGCCACCGAGCAGGCCGAGCTGGAAGCCATCATCTCCGCCTCGGGCGGCGAGAACACCGACCACCTGCTGGACATCGCCGCCGACGCGCTGCGCCTGCCGCCCTGGGACGCGAACATCGGCAAGCTCTCTGGCGGCGAAAAGCGCCGCGTGGCGCTGTGCCGGCTGTTGCTGAGCAAGCCCGACATGCTGTTGCTCGACGAGCCCACCAACCACCTGGACGCCGAAAGCGTGGACTGGCTGGAGCAGTTCCTCAAGCGCTTCAGCGGCACCGTGGTGGCCATCACCCACGACCGCTACTTCCTCGACAACGCGGCCGAGTGGATCCTTGAACTGGACCGCGGCTATGGCCACCCCTACAAGGGCAACTACTCCGACTGGCTGGACCAGAAGGAGAAGCGCCTGGAGCTGGAGCAGAAGACCGAGGACGCCCGCACCAAGGCCATGAAGCAGGAGCTGGAGTGGGTGCGCAAGAACGCCAAGGGCCGCCAGGCCAAGAGCAAGGCGCGCCTGGCCCGCTTCGAGGAACTCAGCGACGTCGAGTACCAGAAGCGCAACGAGACCAACGAGATCTTCATCCCGGTGGCCGAGCGCCTGGGCAACGAGGTGATCGAGTTCGTCAACGTCAGCAAGAGCTTCGG
>JADMKA010000034.1:0-3270 GCA_018780145.1 Vitreoscilla sp.
GGCGAGGTGTTCATCTCCAGCAGGAAGGGCTTGCGGTCGCTGGCGCGGATCATCAGATCCGCCCGGCCCCAGCCGCGGCAGCCGAGCGCGCGGTAGGCCTGCACGACGATGCGCTGTATCTCGCGTTCCTCGGCCTCGGGCAGGCCGCTGGGAACCAGGTAGCGCGTGTCGTTGGAGATGTACTTGTGCTCGTAGTCGTAGTTGCCGTCGGGCGCCTGGATGCGGATCACCGGCAGCGCGACGGCGGCGGCGCCTTCACCCAGCACGGGGCAGGTCACCTCTTCGCCGTCGATGAATTCTTCACACAGCACGTCGGAGTCGTATTGTGCCGCGTGGGCCACCGCTTCCATCATCCCGGAATACCCCGCCACCTTGCTCACGCCGAAGGACGAGCCCTCGCGCGCCGGCTTCACGATCAGCGGCAGGCCGATGCCGTCGGGCACGGTGAGCACGGTCTCGCGGCCGTGCTCGCCGGCGCAGAGCAGGCGGTAGCCTGGCGTCGGCAAACCCTCGGCGATCCAGACGCGCTTGGTCATGACCTTGTCCATCGCGATGGCCGAGGCCATCACGCCGGAGCCGGTGTAGGGGATGCCCATCAGCTCCAGTGCCCCCTGCACCGTGCCGTCTTCGCCGTGGCGGCCGTGCAGTGCGATGAAGCAGCGTGCGAAGCCGTCGCGCTTCAGCTCCTCCAGCGCGCGCTCGGCCGGGTCGAAGGCCTGGGCATCGACGCCCTGCGATTGCAGCGCGGCCAGCACCCCGCCGCCTGACATCAGCGACACCGGCCGCTCGGCCGAGTCGCCGCCCATCAGCACCGCGACCTTGCCCAGGCTCTTGACGTCGATGCCGCTCATGGCGCCACCCCCGCCAGCTCGGCCACCTTGGTCGGCACCGCGCCGATCGTGCCGGCCCCCATCGAGATCACCACGTCGCCATCGCGTGCGAAGGCGTGGATCTCCAGCGGCAGCGCGCCGACGTCGTCGACGAACACCGGATCGACCTTGCCCGCCACCCGCAGCGCGCGGGCCAGCGAGCGGCCGTCGGCGGCCACGATGGGGGACTCACCGGCGGCATAGACCTCGGTCAGCAGCACCGCATCCGCCTGGCCCATGACCTTGACGAAGTCTTCGAAGCAGTCGCGCGTGCGGGTGTAGCGGTGCGGCTGGAAGGCCAGCACCAGGCGGCGGCCCGGGAAGGCGCCACGCGCCGCGGCGATCACGGCGGCCATCTCCACCGGGTGGTGGCCGTAGTCGTCGATCAGGGTGAAGCGCCCGCCCTGCGCGGCGTTCAGCTCGCCATAGCGCTGGAAGCGCCGGCCGACCCCGCTGAACTTGGACAAGGCGATGGCGATCGGCGCATCCGGCAGCTCCAGCTCGGTGGCCACCGCGATGGCGGCCAGGGCATTGCGCACGTTGTGCTCGCCGGGCAGGTTCAGCGTGATGTCCAGATCCGGCATCGCGATGCCGTTGCGGCGCTGGCAGGTGAAGCGCATCTGGCCGCCCTCCAGCGCCTGCACGTTCACCGCGCGCACCTGGACATCCTCGCCGAGGCCGTAGCTGATGACCGGGCGCGAGACCATCGGGATGATGCTCTTCACGCCGGCGTCGTCGCCACAGACGATGGCGGCGCCGTAGAAGGGCATGCGGTGCAGGAAGTCGACGAAGGCGCCCTTCAGCCGAGCGAAGTCGTGGCCATAGGTGTCCATGTGGTCGGCGTCGATGTTGGTGACGACGCTGAGGATGGGCATCAGGTTCAGGAAGGAGGCGTCGGATTCGTCGGCCTCGACGACGATGTAGTCGCCCGAGCCCAGGCGCGAGTTGGCCCCGGCCGAATTGAGCTTGCCGCCGATCACGAAGGTCGGGTCCACCCCCGCCTCGGCCAGCACGCTGGTGACCAGCGAGGTGGTGGTCGTCTTGCCGTGCGTGCCGGCGATGGCGATGCCCTGCTTCAGGCGCATCAGCTCGGCCAGCATCACCGCCCGCGCCACCACCGGCACCCGGTGGGCCCGTGCCGCGATGACCTCGGGGTTGTCGCCCTTCACCGCGGTGGAGGTGACCACCGCACCGGCGCCGGCGATGTTCGCCGCATCGTGGCCGATGGCGATGCGGATGCCCAACTCGGCCAGGCGGCGCGTGGTGGCGCTGTCGTGCTGGTCCGAGCCCGACACCGTGTAGCCCAGGTTGTGCAGGATCTCGGCGATGCCGCTCATGCCGGCGCCGCCGACACCGACGAAGTGGATGTGTTTGACGGCATGCTTCATGCGGCCATCCTTTCGATTTCGTCGGCCACCCGCGCGGCTGCGTTCGGCCGCGCCAGGGCCCGGGCCTGGCGGGCCATGGCCAGCAGCGTGGCGCGGTCAAGCTGCTGCAGCAGTTCGGCCAGGCGCTGCGGTGTGAACTCGTTCTGCGGCACATGGATGGCCGCACCGCCGGCGGCCATCAGCGCCGCGTTGTCACGCTGGTGCGCGGTGGTGCTCACCACCAGAGGCACCAGCACGCTGGGCACGCCGGCCACGCACAGCTCGCTGACGGTGATCGCGCCGGCGCGGCAGACTACCAGGTCGCAGGCCGCCAGGCGTGCCGCCATGTCGTCGACGAAGGGCAGGATCTCGGCCTGCACACCCAGCGTGGCATAGCGGCCGCGCACGTCGTCCAGGTGGGCCGTGCCGGTCTGGTGGGTGACCCGCGGGCGCTTGTCTGGCGTGATCTGCGAGAGCGCCGCCGGCAAGGTCTCGTTCAGCACCCTGGCGCCCAGGCTGCCGCCGACCACCAGCACCTGCAGCGGGCCTTCGCGGCCGGCAAAGCGGTCTTCGGGCCCGGGCAGTGCCTCGATCTCGTGGCGCACCGGGTTGCCGGTCACGACGCCGTGCCGCACGCGGGCCACCGCCGGGCCGTCGAAACCGAAGGCCACGCCGTCGGCCACCGGCAGCAAGGCCTTGTTCGACAGCAACAGCGAGGCATCGGCATTCACCAGCATCAGCGGCTTGCCGAGCAGCGAGGCCATCAGGCCGCCGGGGAAGCAGACATAACCGCCCATGCCCAGCACCGCATCGGCCGAGCGCCGGCGCAGGATGCGGGCCGAATCCCAGAAGGCCTTGAGCAGGCGCAGGCCACCGGTCATCGTCTGCCACAGGTTCTTGCCACGCAGGCCGCTGAACGCCAGGCGATCCATCGGGATGCCGCTCGGGGGCACGAGCTTGTTCTCCATGCCCCCCAGGGTGCCCAGCCAGCTCACGGCCCAGCCGCGCGACTGCATCTCGCGCGCCACCGCCAG
>JADMKA010000034.1:3370-14987 GCA_018780145.1 Vitreoscilla sp.
GCGATCAGGTTCATCAGGATGCCCGAGCCACCGTACGACAGCAGCGGCAGCGTCAGGCCCTTGGTCGGCAGCAGGCCCAGGTTCACGCCCATGTTGATGAAACTCTGGCCGCCGAACCAGATGCCGATGCCCTGGGTCATCAGGCCGGCGAACACGCGGTCGAGCGCAATGGCCTGGCGGCCGATCACGAAGACCCGGCGGGTCAGCCAGAAGAAGGCCACGATGACGCTCAGCACCGCGACGAAACCCAGCTCTTCGCCGATCACGGCCAGCAGGAAATCGGTGTGCGCCTCGGGCAGGTAGTGCAGCTTCTCGATCGACGAGCCCAGCCCCTGGCCGAACCATTCGCCGCGCCCGAAGGCGATCAGCGAATGGGTGAGCTGGTAGGCCTTGCCCTGCGCATACTCGGGGTTCCAGGGGTCCAGGTAGGCGAAGATGCGCTGGCGGCGGAATTCGCTGAACACGATCATCAGCACGAACGCGCCGACCAGCACCGCCACGCTGAGCAGGAACATGCGGCCGTTGACGCCGCCGAGGAACAGGATGCCCAGCGCGATGGCGGCGATGACCATGAAGGCACCCATGTCCGGCTCGGCCAGCAGCAGCACGCCCACCACGCCCAGCGCCACGGCCATCGGCCAGACGGCCTTGAAGAAGTTCTCCTTCACGTCCATCTTGCGCACCATGTAGCTGGCCGCGTACATGGCAATCGCCAGCTTGGCCAGCTCACTGGGCTGGAAGCTCATGAAGCCCAGCGGCACCCAGCGGCGCGCGCCGTTCACGCCCTTGCCGATGAAGGGCACCAGCACGACGATCAGCAGCGCCAGCGAGACCGCGAAGATCCACGGCGCCCACTTCTCCCACACCGCGATCGGCACCTGCAGCGTCACCAGCGCGGCGACGAAGGACACCGCGATGAACATCGCCTGCCGGCCCAGGAAGTAGGCGGGCGGGTAGTTCGAGAACTTCGGGTTGTCGTGCATCGCCACCGAGGCCGAATAGACCATCACCAGGCCCAGGGCCAGCAGCGCGGTCACCACCCAGGCCAGGCTCTGGTCGAAGCCCGAGGCCGGTGTCGGCCGGCCGCTGGAGCCCGAGACCCAATCGCGGATCGGCAAGCGCTCGCCACCCTCGCCCCGGCCCGGCCACAGGCCTGCCAGCGCCGCCATGGCGCGTTGCCGGAAGTTGCCGACCACGGCGGTCACGACAACATCTCCCCGCGCTCGGCCGCCAGCGCCCGCACAGCGTCGACGAACACGTCGGCGCGGTGCGCGTAGTTGCGGAACATGTCCAGGCTGGCGCAGGCCGGGCTGAGCAGCACGGCATCCCCCGCATGCGCCTGCGCGAAGCACCAGGCGACTGCCGCCTCCAGCGTGGCGTGGCGTTGCACCGGCACCCCGGCGCTGGCGAGCGCCGCCTCGATGGCTTCCGCGTCGCGGCCGATGGTGGCCACGGCGCGTGCGTGGCGGGCAATGGGCGCGGCCAGCGGCGAGAAATCCTGCCCCTTGCCGTCGCCGCCGAGAATCACCACCAGCTTGCTGCTGAGCTTGTCGTCGCCCAGGCCGTTCAACGCGGCCACGGTGGCGCCGACGTTGGTGCCCTTGCTGTCGTCGAAGGCCTCGACGCCGCCGACCTGGCCGATCAGCTCCACGCGGTGCGGCTCGCCGCGGTACTCGCGCAGGCCATGCAGCATCGGTGCCAATGGGCAGCCGATGGCGGTGGCCAGGGCCAGCGCCGCCAACGCGTTCGCGGCGTTGTGGCGGCCACGGATGCGCAGCGCATCCGCCGGCATCAGGCGCTGCAGGTGGATCTCTTCGAGCTCGTCTTTGCGGCGCTTGATGGTCTCGTCGGCAGGCAGGGCCCGCACCAGCCAGGCCATGCCGGATTCGGTGACCAGGCCGAAATCGCCCGGGCGCTGCGGCGCGTCCAGCCCGAAGCGGGTGACCGGCCGGGTCACCGCGCGGCTGGCTTTGCCACGGCCGCCCTTGACCATCACCGGCGCCGGCACCATGGCCTCCACCAGGGCATCGTCGCGGTTGACGACCATCATCGCCTGCGCACCGAAGATGCGTGCCTTGGCCGCCGCGTACGCGGCCATGTCGCCATGCCAGTCGAGGTGGTCCTGCGTCACGTTCAGCACCGTGGCGGCGCTGGGCTCGAAACCCTGCACGCCATCGAGCTGGAAGCTGGAGAGCTCCAGCACCCAGACCTCGGGCAGATGTTCGAACACCGGCGCGGCCGGCGGCGGCGGGGCCAGCACCAGCGGAGCGTCGCCGCCTTCGGTGTCCAGCGGCAGCTCGATCGCCGCCTCGGTGACCTTGACCTCGAGCGCCAGATCGACCTGGTCGGCGGCACCGCTCACATCCACCGCCAGGTCCACGGTCTCGGACGTGTCGGCACCCTCCAGCGCCATCGGCACGGTGCGGTCTTCAAGACCCATCGGCACGGTGCGGTCCTCCAGCGCCATCGGCACGGTGCTGTCGTCGGCCGGCGCCGCGTCCATCAAGGCGGCAGGCACGGTCATCGCCACCTCGTCGTCGAACACCATCGGCTCGATGGCGGCCTCGGTGGTTGGTGGCTCCAGGTCCAGCGCTGCGGCCAGCGTGTCCAGCATCGTCGGGCCGATGTTGCCGGCCACGGCCACGCGGGCGCCGGTGCGCTCGACCAGCATCGCCGTCAGCGAGGTCGTCGTCGTCTTGCCGTTGGTGCCGGTGATCGCCAGCACCTTGGGCGCGTAGCCGCGCTGCGCTTTCAGGTCTGCCAGGGCGCGGGCGAACAGATCCAGCTCGCCCTGCGCCGCCAGGCCGCGGGCGCGTGCCGCGCCCAGCAGTGCGGCGATGCGTTCGTCGTGCGGCGCCAGGCCGGGGCTCTTCAGCACCAGGCGGACGTCGGCCAGCGCGCCGTCGAACGCATCACCTGGCAGCGCCCCGCTGATCAGCCGCGCCTCGGGCACGGCCAGTGCCAGCGCGGCGGCCTGCGGCGGCGCCTCGCGCGAATCCCACACGCGGACCTGGGCACCATGGCGCGCGCACCAGCGCGCCATCGCCAGGCCGGACTCACCCAGGCCGAGCACCAGGACGCTTTGGTTTTCGAGATGGTTCATCGGGTCACCGCAGCTTCAGGCTGGCCAGGCCGATCAGGCACAGCAGCATGGTGATGATCCAGAAGCGGATGACGACCTGCGTCTCGTTCCAGCCGGACTTCTCGAAATGGTGGTGCAAGGGCGCCATCAGCAGGATGCGCCGGCCCTCGCCGTACTTCTTCTTGGTGTACTTGAACCAGGCCACCTGGGCCATCACCGACAGCGCCTCGGCGACGAACACGCCGCCCATGATGCCCAGCAGGATCTCCTGCCGCGTGATGACGGCGATGGTGCCGAGTGCACCGCCCAGCGACAGCGCGCCCACGTCGCCCATGAAGACCTGGGCCGGGTGCGCGTTGAACCACAGGAAGGCCAGGCCGGCACCGGCGATGGCCGAGCAGAAGATCATCAGCTCACCGGCGCCCGGGATGTAGGGGAACAGCAGGTAGCGCGAGTACACCGCGTTGCCGACCACGTAGCTGAAAATGCCCAGCGCCGAGCCCACCAGCACCACCGGCATGATGGCCAGGCCATCGAGCCCGTCGGTCAGGTTGACGGCATTGCTGGCGCCGACGATGACAAAGTAGGTCAGCCCGATGAAGCCGAACACGCCCAGCGGGTAGCTGATGGTCTTGAAGAACGGCACCATCAAATCGGCCTTGGGCGGCAGCTCGTTGGAGAAGCCGCTCTGCACCCAGCGCAGGAACAGTTCCAGGACACGCAGGTTGGAGGTCTCCGACACGCTGAAAGCCAGGTAGATCGCCGCCACCAGGCCGATGGCCGATTGCCAGAAGAACTTCTCGCGCGAGGGCATGCCCTCCGGGTCCTTCAGCACCACCTTGCGCCAGTCGTCCACCCAGCCGATGGCGCCGAAGCCGAAGGTGACCAGCATCACGATCCAGATGAAGCGGTTGCTCCAGTCGGCCCAGAGCAGGGTGGACACGCCGATACCGATCAGGATCAGCGCGCCGCCCATGGTCGGCGTGCCGGCCTTGGCCAGGTGGCTTTGCACGCCGTACTCGCGGATCGGCTGCCCGATCTTCAGCTCGGCCAGGCGGCGGATCACCCAGGGGCCGAACATCAGGCCGATCAGCAGCGCGGTCATCGCCGCCAGCACCGCGCGGAAGGTGAGGTACTGGAAGACACGCAGGAAGCCGAAATGCTCGGGGTAGAGCGTCTGCAGCCACTGGCCCAGGCTAAGCAGCATGTGCGCCTCCTGCCTGCAGGGCCGCGACCACCTGCTCCATCTTCATGAAACGCGATCCCTTGACCAGCACCGACTCGAAGGCCGGCGCCTGCGGCAACGCGGCCAGCAACTCGGCCACGGTCTCGAAGTGGCGCGCACCGCCCGCCTCGGCGGCGTGGCGCATCAACGCACCGGTGCACCAGACGGTCTCGATGCCGCAGGCCTTGGCGTGGCGGCCGATCTCGGCATGGAAAGCCGGGCCCTGGTCGCCGACCTCGCCCATGTCACCGAGCAGCAGCCAGCGCGGTGCGGGCAGCGCGGCCAGCACGTCGATCGCGGCCCGCACCGAATCCGGGTTGGCGTTGTAGCTGTCGTCGATCAGCGTGCGCGGCCGGCCGGCGACCTGCAGCGGCTTCACCTGCGAGCGGCCCTTGACGGGCTCGAAGGCTTCGAGGCCGCGGACCACCGCGTCGAGCGTGACGCCTGCGGCCAGCGCAGCCGCCGTCGCCGCCAGCGCGTTCTTCACGTTGTGCCTGCCGGCGATGCGCAGGGCCAGCCTGCCCAGGCCGGTGGGCGTCTTCAGGGCCACCTGCCAGCGGTCCACCTGCCAGGTCGCGGTGGCGGTGACATCGGCGGCGGCGTCCAGCGCAAAAGTCCAGCAGCGGCGCGTGCCAGCCAGCTCCCGCCAAACCGGCGTGTATTCGTCATCGGCCGGGAACACAGCCGTGCCGCCGGCCGGCAGCGCCGCGATGGCCGCACCGTTCTCGCGCGCCACGGCCTCCACCGTGTGCATGAACTCCTGGTGCTCGCGTTGCGCGTTGTTGACCAGGGCCACGGTCGGCTGGGCGATGGCCGCCAGCTCGGCGATCTCGCCCGGGTGGTTCATGCCCAGCTCGACCACCGCCACCCGATGGCCGGCCAGGCGCAGCACGGTCAGCGGCACGCCGATGTGGTTGTTCAGGTTGCCTTCGGTGGCCAGCGCGAGTTCGCCGTGTGCCGCACGCAGGATGCTGGCGATCATCTGGGTGACCGTGGTCTTGCCGTTGCTGCCGGTGACCGCGATCAGCGGCAACGAGTGGCGCGCCCGCCAGGCGGTGGCCAGGGCCTGCAGCGCGGCCAGCGGGTCGGCCACCTGCAGGCCGGCCAGGCCGGCCTCGGCGATGCCGTGCGAGGCCAGGGCCGCCACCGCGCCCGCCTGCTTCGCGGCGGGCAGGAAGTCATGCGCATCGAAACGCTCGCCGCGCAGCGCGACGAACAGGTCGCCCTCGCGCAGGCTGCGCGTGTCGGTGTGCACGCGCTCGACGGCCACGGCCCCGTCGCCAACCAGCACCGAGCCGGGCAGCAGCGCCTGAGCCTGGGCCAGCGTCAGCCTCACTGACGTACCTTCGTGCTGCGCACTGCGGAATTCGCCCTTGGGGCGGCCCGGCGGGCTCATGCGCGGCTCCTCGCGGCCAGCGCGGCGGCCGATTCCACGATGTCGGAGAACGGGTGCTTGACGCCGTCGATCTCCTGGTAGTCCTCATGGCCCTTGCCGGCGATCAGGATGACGTCGTTCGCGGCCGCGGCGGCCACCGTCTGCAGGATGGCCAGGCGGCGGTCGCCCTCGACCTGCAGCTTGGTGATCGCCGCCGCATGCGGGATGCCCGTGACGATCTGGTCGAGGATGGCGTTGGCGCTTTCGCGGCGCGGGTTGTCGCTGGTCACCACCACCCGGTCGGCCAGGCGGGCGGCGATCTCGCCCATCAGCGCTCGCTTGCTGGCGTCGCGGTTGCCGCCGCAGCCGAACACGCACCAGAGCTGGCCGCCCCGGGCCTGCGCCAGCGGGCGCAGCGCGGCCACAGCCTTCTCCAGTGCATCGGGCGTGTGGGCATAGTCGACCACCACCTCGGGGCCGGCAGCCGTGGCGGCGACCCGCTGCATGCGGCCGGGCACCGGCGTCACACGTTGGGCGACGCGCGCGGCGGCGGCCAGCGGCACGCCCAGCGCACGCAACCCGCCGATGACCACCAGCAGGTTGCTGACGTTGTAGTCCCCGATCAGGCCGCTGGCCACCGGCGCGCGCTCCAGGCCCTCGACCACGTCGAAGGCCAGGCCGGCGTCGCGATAGGCCACGCCCTCGGCGCGCAGACGCGCTTCGCCCTGCACCGAGACCGTCCACAGTTGCAGGCCCTTGCCGGCCAGCTCGGCGATCAGCGCCGCACCCTGCGGGTCGTCGACATTGATCACCGCGGCGCGCAGGCCGGGCCAGCCGAACAGGTCGCGCTTGGCGGCCCAGTAGGCCTCCATGCTGCCGTGGTAATCGAGATGGTCGCGGGTGAAATTGGTGAACAGCGCCACCTCGATCGCCGTGCCGGCCAGGCGCTGCTCGACGATGCCGATCGACGAAGCCTCGATGGCACAGGCGCCGAAGCCCTGGTCCACCATGCGGCGGAAGCCCGCCTGCAACAGCACCGGATCGGGCGTGGTCAGGCCGGTGAACTCGATCTTGGCCTCGCCGTGGCCTGGCAGTGGCGGCTCGCCGATGCCCAGCGTGCCGACCACGCCGCAGCGGGTGCCGAGCTGGGTCAGGCATTGGGCCGTCCACCAGGCGGTGGAGGTCTTGCCGTTGGTGCCGGTGGTGGCGACGACGCGCAAGAAGGCGCCGGGCCGCCCCAAGCCTTCTTGACCCCCTTGGGGGGCGGGCTGGGCAACGCCCAGCCCTGGGGGCTCTTGTGGAACGCCGCTGGGTTGCCGGTAGTAGGCGTTGGCGATCAGGCCGGTGGCGGCCTTCAGCTGCGGCAACGTGGCGACGCGGGCGTCTTCGAAGCCGAAGGCGCCCACGCCCTCGTCCTCGACCAGACAGGTCGATGCACCGGCTTCCAGCGCGGCGGCCACGTACTGCCGCCCGTCGCTGGCGTAGCCGGGCCAGGCGATGAAGGCGTCGCCAGGGCGGACCTGGCGGCTGTCGGTGCGCAGCGCGCCGGTGACCCAGGAACTGAGCCAGCGGGCGGCGGCGTCGGGGCTTTTGAGGCGGGTGAGCGGCATGTCAGTTCCGCGCCTTGTGGGGCGACGCGTCGTTGAGCTGCGCCACGGCCACCGGCTTGGCCGGCGCGGTGGCCGGTTTGGCCGTCAGCACCGGCGCCTTGATTTCCAGGTCGGGCTGCACGCCCATCGTGCGCAGGGTCTGCTCGACCACGGTCTTGAAGACCGGCGCGGCGACCAGGCCACCGAAGTAGACGCCGCTGGGCTCGTCGACCATCACCGCCACCACCACGCGCGGGTTGTCGATCGGCGCGATGCCGGTGAACCAGGCGCGGTGCTTGTCGCTGTTGTAGCCGCGGCCTTCCTGCTTCTCGGCGGTGCCGGTCTTGCCGCCGGCCGAGTAGCCGAGCGGCTGGGCCAGCGGTGCGGTGCCATCGGCGCTGACCGTGCCGCGCAGCAGCTCGCGCATCGTGCGTGCGGTCTCGGGCTCGAACACGCGCACGCCGGGCAGCGCTTCTTCGCCCTTGATGAGCGTCAGCGGCGCCAGTTCGCCGTCGCGGGCGATGGCGGTGTAGGCGCGGGCGATCTGCAACAACGAAGCCGACAGGCCGTAGCCGTAGCTCATGGTGGCCTTCTCGACCGGCTTCCAGGTCTTCCAGGGCCGCAAGCGGCCGGTGGCCGCGCCGGGGAAGCCGATCTGAGGCTTGGCACCGAAGCCGAGCGAGGCGAGCATTTCGCCCATCTCCCTGTTTTCCAGCTTCTGTGCCAGCTTGACGGTGCCGACGTTGCTGGACTTCTGGATCACCTGGGCCATGGTCATCGAGTCGTGCCCGTGGGAGCCGTCGTTGACCAGCAGCGGGCCGACCTTGAACGGGTGCGTGTCCATCACGGTCGTCGGCCTGACCAGGCCCTTCTCCAGCACCAGCGAGGCGATGAAGGGCTTGACCGTGGAGCCGGGCTCGAAGACGTCGGTGATCGCCCGGTTGCGCAGCTGCGCACCGGTGAGGTTGCGGCGCTCGCCGGGCAGGTAGCTGGGGTAGTTGGCCAGGGCCAGGATCTCGCCGGTCTGGGCATCCAGCACCACCACGCTGCCGGCCTTGGCCTTGTGCTGCTGCACGGCATCGCGGATGCGCTGGTAGGCCAGCGCCTGGACCTTGGAATCGATGGTCAGCTGCACGTCGCGGCCGTCACGCGGGTCGACCGGCTCGCCGAGTTCCTCGACCACCCGGCCCAGGCGGTCCTTGACCACGCCGCGCGAGCCCCCGTGGCCCTGCAGCTGGCGCTGGAAGGTCAGCTCGACGCCCTCCTGGCCCCGGTCCTCGATGTCGGTGAAGCCCACCACATGGGCGGCGGCCTCGTTCTCGGGGTAGCGGCGGATGTAGCCGGGCTCGACTGTCAAGCCCTTGACCTTCAGCGCGCGGATCTGCTGCGCCACGCCGTCGTCGATCTGGCGCCGGAGCACCGTGTAGGCGCCGCCGTCGGACAGCTTGGCGTTGAACTCCTTCAGCGGCATGCGCAGCAGGGAGACCAGGGCCCGCTTCTGGTCGTCGCTGGCCTTGAACTGCTGCGGGTTCATCGAGATCGTCGGCGCGTTCACGCTGATGGCCAGGATCTGGCCATTGCGGTCGACGATGCGGCCGCGGCTGGCGGGCAACTGCACGGTCGAGGCGTAGCGCTCCTCGCCCTTCTTCTGGAAGAAGTCGCTTTCGATGACCTGCACATACAAGGCGCGCCCGGCCAGGGCGACGAAGCCCACGCCCACCAGCATCACCAGCAAGCGGCTGCGCCAGGGCGGCGTCTTCGACGCCAGCAGCGGGCTGGTCGAGTAGTTCACGCCGCGCACCGAATGGTTGCCGGCCGGCGTGTTGCGCTTCAGCCAGCTCATTGCGAGGCCCCCGAAGCCCGCGAATCAGCCACGTAGACCGTCACCTCGGGCGACGCCAGGCGCATCGCCAGCTTCTCGCGCGCAGTGCGCTCGACCTTCAGGTGCGTGGCCTCGGTGCGGCGCTCGGCGTCCAGGCGCTTGGCATCGGCGGCGAGCTGCGCCTCCTCGGCCTTGGCGCGTTCCAGCTCGACGAACAGGCGGCGCGACTCGTAGCTGGTCTTCACCAGGTACAGGCCGCTGAGCACCAGCGCCACCAGCAGGAGAATCGACAGCCGGGTCACAGGCTGCCCCCCTCGTCCAGCCGCTCGGCGACGCGCAACACCGCCGAGCGCGAGCGCGGGTTGGCGCGCACCTCGCCGACGTCCGGCTTGATGCGGGCGACGGGGCGCAGGCGCAGCGGCCGGCGCGGCGGCGCAAAGGGTGCACGGCGGTCCACCTCGGCGCGGCTCTCACGCGCGATGAAGGTCTTGACGATGCGGTCTTCGAGCGAATGGAAGCTGATCACCACCAGCCGGCCACCCGGGGCCAGCAGCGCCAGCGCCGCCGTCAGCCCTTGCTCGAGCTCTTCAAGCTCGGCGTTGACGAAAATCCGAAGAGCCTGAAATGTGCGCGTTGCAGGGTCCTGGCCCGGCTCGCGGGACTTGACCGAGCGAGCCACGAGCTCGGCCAGCTCGGCAGTGGTTCGAACAGGGTTCCCGCCCTCCCTGCGAGCAACAATCGCCTTTGAAATCGATGCAGCAAACCGTTCTTCCCCATAGTCGCGTACCACCTGTGCAATGAGGCGCTCGTCGGCGCGAGCCAGAAAGTCCGCAGCGCTCTCGCCACGGGTCGGGTCCATGCGCATGTCCAGCGGGCCGTCGAAACGGAAGCTGAACCCGCGAGCCGGGTTGTCGATCTGCGGCGAGCTGATGCCCAGGTCCAGCAGCACGCCGTCGACACGCTCGATGCCGCGCGCGGCCAGCTCCTCGCGCATCGCCGCGAAGCTGGCGTGGCAGATGGTGAAGCGCGGGTCGTCGAGGGCAGCGGCGATGGCCTCCGGGTCCTTGTCGAAGGCGATCAGCCTGCCGGCCGGCTCCAGCCGCGCCAGCAGCGCGCGCGAGTGGCCGCCGCGGCCGAAGGTGCCGTCCACATAGAGGCCCGCAGGATCGGTCACCAAGGCGTCGATCGCCTCGTTCAACAAGACCGTCGTGTGCTCGAAGCTCATGGCCGGACCTAGATGACCAGTTGGCGCAGTGCGTCGGGCATCGGCTGGGCCAGCGTGGCCTCCTCGTTGGCGAGGTAGCGATCACGATCCCAGATCTCCATGCGGCCGCCCATGCCGACCAGCATCAGCTCTTTGTCGAGCTGGGCCCAGCCGCGCAGCTCGGGCGAGAGCAGCACGCGCGAGCCGCCGTCGATCTCGACATCCATCGCGCTGCCCAGGTAGAGCCGGCGAAAGTTGTCGGCCTCCATCGGCAACGCGAGCAACTTGGCGCGAAACTCGACCCAGGCCGGGCGCGGGAACAGCAGCAGGCAGCGCGAGGGGCTCTTGGTCAGTGTCATCTGGCCTGCGCACAGGGCGGCCAACGCGTCGCGGAAACGGGCCGGCACGGTGACCCGGCCCTTCCCGTCCAGCGTCAGCGCTGATTCACCCTGGAACACAAATTCAGACACGTTGACCCACTAAGCTGCACTTTTCCCCACTTTATCTCACCACCTGGGAGGGGTCAATCGAAACTGCAGAAAAATTCAATGAAATCAGTCACTTAGAGCGAACTTTGAAAAACTGTTCGACGAAATATCGTTCAAAAATAAGGACTTGCAGGGTGCTCTCAAAGTGATGGCTTAGCTCTCCGTGACGTGACAGAGTGCCCCGCGCCAGGGTCTGGCGCGCACTGCGGCACCCTGATGCCGGACTCCGGGGCTTGCGAAGGATCAAGACAAGCGACCTGCAGAGGACTAAATTGCCGTGTGCCCATGCCGCAGGATCGCCCCATGAACGCTCCCTCCGCCCCCGCCCCGAACCCCGCCGCCTCGCTGGACTGGCCCCTGGCCTGGTGGAGCGGCGCTTTGCAACTCCAGAGTTGGCAGGTCGATGCCTGGATGGACGCGCAGCGGACCTGGTCCGCCGCGGTGCAGGAATGCTGGGACCTGTGGGTCTGCCACTGGGGTGGCGGCGCACCCATTGACGTTTGAATGGCCGCTGCTGGCGGCGTACTGTTCGAGGCCCAGGGGCTGAGCAAGGTCTACCGCAATGGCGAGATCGAGGTGCACGCGCTGCGTGAGGTCGATCTCACGATCAACCGTGGCGAGTTCGTCGTGTTGCTGGGCCCGTCCGGCAGCGGCAAGTCCACGCTGCTGAATATCTTGGGCGGGCTGGATCTGGCCAGCACCGGACGCGTCGTGTTCGCCGGCCAGGACCTGAGTGCTGCCAGCGAGGCCGAGCTGACGGCCTATCGGCGCCGGCACGTGGGCTTCGTGTTCCAGTTCTACAACCTGATCCCCAGCCTGACGGTGCGCGAGA
>JADMKA010000255.1 GCA_018780145.1 Vitreoscilla sp.
TCGGCGATCGAGCAGTTGATGTTCTTCTGGCTGAAGGCCTCGCTGGCGGCGCCGAACACGACGATCTCGTCCGGCCCGGTGGCGAGTGCTGCTTCGAAGCCCTTCAGGTTGGGCGTCAGCACCGAGTAGCGCACGCCGGGCTGGCGGCGGATGCCCGCCATCACCTCGGCGTTGTCGGCCATCTGCGGCACCCACTTCGGGCTGACGAAGCTGGTGACCTCGATTTCCTTCAGCCCCGCGGCCTGCAGCGCATGGACGAGGGCGATCTTGTGCTCGGCAGCGACCGGCTGCTTTTCGTTCTGCAGGCCATCGCGAGGGCCGACCTCGACGATCTTGACGCGGGAAGGAAGGCTCATCGCTCGACTCCGGCTATTCCGACAAACGCAGCAATTCGCCACCCTCGGCCACCTGGTCGCCGACGGCGTACATCAGCTCGGCCACAGTGCCGGCGCGCGGCGCGGTGATGGTGTGCTCCATCTTCATCGCCTCCATCACCGCCAGTGGCTGGCCCGCCTCGACCACGTCGCCCGCCTTGGCCAGAAAGGCGATCACCTTGCCGGGCATCGGTGCGGTGAGGCGGCCGCCGGTGCCGGCGGCATCGCCGGCATGGGCGATGGGATCGAACTCCTGCAGCTCCAGCGAACCGTGGGCACCGAACACCGCCACCCGCTCGCCGCGCAGGTAGACGGCCAGCGTGTGGCGCTCTCTGCCCAGCGTCACGTCGTAGCGGTCGTGGCCCAGCGCTTGTGCGCTGAAGGGCCAGAACTCGCCCCCCAGACCCAGGCGCAACGCGCCGTCGTGCAGGCGCTCCATCGTGGCCACATGGTGGGTCTTGCCCAGCTCCAGGTCGAAGCGGCGGCGTGCCCCGCCGTGGATGCGCCAGCCGTCGCGGCGCGACCAGGGATCTGCGGATTCCAGCGCGGTCTCGGCCGCCAGCGCCTGGGCCATCACGCCGGCCGCCGCCACCGGCAGCGGCAGCCCGGGCGCATCGAACAGCACCGGGCGCTCGCGCTCGATCAGCGCGGTGTCCAGGTCGGCGGTGGCGAACGATCGGCTGGCGACCACGCGGCGCAGAAACGCCACGTTGGTGTGCAGGCCGACGATGTGGGTGTCTCGCAGGGCACTGTCCAGGCGGGCCAGGGCCTGCGCGCGGTCTGCACCCCAGACGATGAGCTTGGCCACCATCGAGTCGTAGAAGGGGCTGATCGCATCGCCCTCGCGCACGCCGGCATCCACCCGCACGGTGGCCGGCTCATGGAAGCGCTCGGCGTCAGCGTTGCGGCGAAAGCCCACATGGGCCGGCCAGCGCAGCACCTGCAGCGTGCCGGTGGCCGGCAGGAAGTTGGCATCCGGGTTCTCGGCGCAGATGCGCGCTTCGATCGCATGGCCGTGGATCTTCAGGTCGTCCTGTTTCGCCGGCAGCGGCTCGCCGCTGGCCACGCGCAGTTGCCACTCGACCAGGTCATGCCCGGTGATCGCCTCGGTCACCGGGTGCTCGACCTGCAGCCGGGTGTTCATCTCCATGAAGTAGAAGCGCAGGTCGCCGTCGCCCACCTCTTCGGCGATGAACTCCACCGTGCCGGCGCCCACGTAACCGACGGCCTTTGCGGCGGCCACCGCGGCGGCGCCCATCTCGGCGCGGCGCACCTCGCTCATGCCCGGCGCGGGAGCCTCCTCCAGCACCTTCTGGTGACGGCGCTGCACCGAGCAATCACGCTCGAACAGGTAGACGCAGTCGCCCTGGGTGTCCCCGAAGACCTGGATCTCGATGTGGCGCGGCTTGGTCACATAACGCTCGACCAGCACATGGTCGTCGCCGAAGCTGGCCTTGGCCTCGCGTTGGCAGGAGGCGAGCGCGGCCAGGAAATCCTCGGCCTTGTCGACCCGCCGCATGCCACGCCCGCCGCCCCCCGCGCTGGCCTTGATCAGCACCGGAAAGCCGATGCGCTCGGCCTGGGCCTGCAGGAAGGCGGGCTCGTTGTTGTCGCCGTGGTAGCCCGGCACCAAAGGCACACCGGCTTGTTCCATCAACGACTTGGCGGCCGACTTGCTGCCCATCGCCGCGATGGCCGAAGCGGGCGGCCCGATGAAGACCACGCCAGCCTCGGCACAGGCCCTGGCGAAGGCCTCGTTCTCGCTCAGGAAGCCGTACCCCGGGTGCACGGCCTGTGCGCCGGTGGCACGGGCCGCGTCGAGGATGCGCTGCCATTGCAGGTAGCTGTCCTTGGCTGCGTTGCCGCCGATGTGAACGGCCTCGTCGCAGGCCCGCACATGCTGGGCCTGGGCGTCGGCATCCGAGTAGACGGCCACCGTGAGCACGCCCAGGCGGCGCGCCGTCTCGGCCACGCGGCAGGCGATCTCGCCGCGGTTGGCAATGAGGATCTTCTTGAACATTCGCTCGTCTCCATCAAGCGCGCGCTGGCGCGGCGCCGAAGTGTTTTTTCAGCCCGCCCAGCAGGCTGCGCAGGAACTTGAACAGCAGCACGGTCACGCCGACCATCAGCACCAGCGCCACGGCCAGCGCCACAAAGAACACCAGCGGGTGCTGCCAGGCGAGCCACAGCATCGCCGGCACGGCGGCGTCACCGAGCAGCGACAGCGCCAGGTTCGAGAAGGGCTCGGGCGAGGTGTTGGCCGCCGCGCGCACCGTCGTCTTGGCGGCGTGCGCGGTGGCGGCCAGGCCCCCGCCCGCGAGCGCGGCGATCAGCGTCCAGGCGCCCGCATCGGCGCCGAAAACGCCCGCCGCCAGCGCCGCCCCGGCGGGGATGCGGATGAAGGTGTGCAGAGCGTCCCACAACGAGTCGACCCAGGGGATCTTGTCGGCCAGGAACTCCACCGCGAGCATCGCGCCGGCGGCGACCAGCACGGCCGGGTGCTGCAGCACCTGCAGGCCCGGCGGAAGTTGCAGCCATCCCAGCCAGCCGGCCAGCCCGGTGAGGAACACCACCGCGTACAGGCGCAGCCCGCTGGCCCAGCCCAATGCCGCTGCCAGCGCGAACAGGTGCGCCGTGTCCAGGCCCGTCACGGCCTGACTCAGCGCGGGCGGCAGGCTCAAATCCATGCCGGCGGGCGCTTGTTGAGGAAGGACTGCACGCCTTCCTTGCCTTCGGCACTGGCGCGGATGTCGGCGATGCGGCGCGCGGTGTCGGCACGCAACTCGCCCGTCACCGGCCGGCTGGCCAGATCCTGCACCAGGCGCTTGCAGGCCTTCACCGCCGCCGGGCCGTTGGCCACCAGCGCGGCGACCAGGCCTTGCACGGCCTCGTCGATCGCTTCGGCCGCGCAGACCTCGTGCACGAAGCCCAGGCGGTGCGCCTCGGCCGCGCTGAAGCGCTCGGCGGTGGTGAAGTAGCGCTGTGCGGCGCGCTCCCCCAATGCCTTGATCACATAGGGGCCGATGGTCGCCGGCAGCAAGCCGAGCTTCGCTTCGCTCAAACAGAAGTTCACGCTCTCGGCGGCCACCAGCATGTCGCACACCGCCGCCAGGCCGACGCCACCGGCATAGCAGTCGCCATGGATGCGGCCGATCACCGGCACGGGGCATTGGTAGATCGCCCACAGCATGTCGGCCAGCGCCTGCGCATCGGCCCGGTTCTGCTCCCAGGAGTAGTCGGCCATCGCGCGCATCCAGTTCAGGTCGGCGCCGGCGCAGAAGGCCTTGCCGTAGCCGCCGAGCACGACCACGCGCAGGTCGGCGTCGGCCGCGAAGCCCTGGAACACGGCGGTCAGCTCGGCGATCACGCTGTCGTTGAACGCGTTGCGGACATCGGGCCGGTTCAGCCAGACTTCGGCCACATGCGGCGAGGGGCGGCGGATGTCGAGGGTGGTCGTCATGCAGCGAGCTCCGGGTCGCGGCGGTAGGCGCCGATGGCGTCGGCGGTGCGCCAGTCGGGCGGCGTTTCGAAGGTGCCCCAGTACTCGGTGATGTCCGAGATCCGGCCGGCCTCGTCGAAACCGAAGCGCGAGTTGGCAAAGAACCGCTGGGCGCCGTGGCGCACCTCGACGATGCTGTGCACGCGGCCGTCGGCCATCGCGTCGACAGCGATCACGTGGATGCTCCACCCCTCGGGGTAGATGGCCTGCACGCGGATCGCCGCGTCGGCGTCCAGCAGGTGCTCGCCCGACGTGGGCCAGTGCAACTGCGCGTCGTCGCGCAGCAGGGCGCGCGCACCGGCCCAGTCGCGCGCTTCGAAGCGCTGCCACAGCGCGTGAACCGTCTCGACCCGCGTCATCGTCATCACATCCGGAAGACGCCGAACTTGGCGTCGGGGATCGGCGCGTTCAGGCTCGCCGACAGGCCCAGCGCCAGCACGCGGCGGGTGTCCACCGGGTCGATCACGCCGTCGTCCCACAGCCGCGCGCTGGCGTAGTAGGGGTGGCCCTGCACCTCGTACTGCTGGCGGATCGGCGCTTTGAAGGCCTCCTCCTCGTCGGCCGACCATTGGCCGCCCTTGCCCTCGATGCCGTCGCGCCGCACGGTGGCCAGCACACTGGCGGCCTGCTCGCCACCCATCACGCTGATGCGTGCGTTCGGCCACATCCACAGGAAGCGCGGCGAATAGGCCCGGCCGCACATGCCGTAGTTGCCGGCGCCGAAGCTGCCGCCGATGATCACGGTGAACTTGGGCACGTTGGCGCAGGCCACTGCGGTGACCATCTTCGCGCCGGCACGGGCGATGCCCTCGTTCTCTACCTTGCGCCCGACCATGAAGCCGGTGATGTTCTGCAGGAAGACGAGCGGCACCTTGCGCTGGCAGCACAGCTCGATGAAGTGCGCGCCCTTGTTGGCGCTCTCGGTGAACAGGATGCCGTTGTTGGCAACGATGCCCACCGGCATGCCCTCGATGTGGGCGAAGCCGCAGACCAGCGTGCTGCCGTAGCGGGCCTTGAACTCGTCGAACTCGGAGCCATCGACGACGCGGGCGATGATCTCGCGCACGTCGAAGGGCTTGCGCGTGTCGGTGGGAATCACCGCCAACAGTTCCTCCGCCGCGAACTTCGGCGGCTGCGGCTCGCGCAGTGCCATGTCGACCCGCTTGGTCCAGTTCAGGCTGCCGACGATCTGGCGCGCCAGGGCCAGCGCATGCAGGTCGTTCTCGGCCAGGTGGTCGGCCACGCCGGACAGGCGCGTGTGCACGTCGCCACCGCCCAGATCCTCGGCACTGACGACCTCACCAGTGGCCGCCTTCACCAGCGGTGGGCCGCCGAGAAAGATGGTGCCCTGGTTCTTGACGATGATGGTCTCGTCGCTCATCGCCGGCACGTAGGCCCCGCCGGCCGTGCACGAGCCCATCACCACCGCGATCTGCGGGATGCCCTGGGCGCTCAGGTTGGCCTGGTTGTAGAAGATGCGGCCGAAGTGGTCGCGGTCCGGGAACACGTCGTCCTGGTTCGGAAGGTTGGCACCGCCCGAGTCCACCAGGTAGATGCAGGGCAGGCGGTTCTGCTGCGCGATCTCCTGCGCCCGCAGGTGCTTCTTGACCGTGAGCGGGTAGTAGGTGCCGCCCTTGACGGTGGCGTCGTTGCAAACGATCAGGCACTCGACACCGCCGACGCGGCCAATGCCGGCGATCATGCCGGCGCAGGGCGCGGCATCGGAGCCGTCCTTCTCGGGGTACATGCCCAGCGCCGCCAGCGGCGCAATCTCCAGGAAGGGCGTGTCGGGGTCGAGCAGCATCTCGACGCGCTCGCGCGGCAGCAGCTTGCCGCGGCCCAGGTGCTTGGCGCGCGCGGCCTCGCCACCGCCCTCGGCGATCTTGGAAAGCTTGGCGTTCAGGTCCTCGACCAGCGCGCGCATCGCGGCGGCATTGGCTTTCGACTCCTCGGAGCGCGGGTTCAGCTTCGAGACCAGCGCCGCCATCACATCGTCTCCGAGAACAGCTCGCGCCCGATCAGCATGCGGCGGATCTCGCTGGTGCCGGCGCCGATCTCGTACAGCTTGGCGTCGCGCCACAGGCGGCCCACCGGGAACTCGTTGGTGTAGCCCACGCCGCCGAGCGCCTGGATTGCTTCGCCAGCCATCCAGGTGGCCTTCTCGGCCGTGTAGAGGATGACGCCGGCGGCGTCCTTGCGCAGCGTGCGGGCGTGGTCGCCACGGTCACAGGCCTGGGCCACCGCGTAGGCGTAGGCGCGGCAGGCCTGGAAGGTGGAGTACATGTCGGCCAGCTTGCCCTGCATGAGCTGGAACTCGCCGATGCTCTGGCCGAACTGCTTGCGCTCGTGCACGAAGGGCACCACCGTGTCCATGCAGGCCGCCATGATGCCCAGCGGGCCGCCCGAGAGCACCACGCGTTCGTAGTCCAGCCCGCTCATCAGCACCTTGGTGCCGTTGCCCTCGCCGCCCAGCACGTTCTCCGCCGGCACCTCGCAGTTGTCGAAGAACAGCGGGTAGGTGTTGGAGCCGCGCATGCCCAGCTTGTCCAGGTGCTCGCCCTTGCTGAAGCCCTTGAAGCCCTTCTCGATGATGAAGGCCGTCATGCCGCGCGCCCCCATGTTCAGGTCGGTCTTGGCGTAGACCACCAGCGTGTCGGCGTCGCCGCCGTTGGTGATCCACATCTTGCTGCCGTTGAGCACATAGCGGTCGCCCTGCTTCTCGGCCTTCAGCCGCATGCTGACCACGTCCGAGCCGGCGCCGGGCTCGCTCATGGCCAACGCGCCCACATGCTCGCCGCTGATCAGCTTGGGCAGGTACTTCTGCTTCTGCGCGGCGCTGCCGTTGCGGTTGATCTGGTTCACGCACAGGTTGCTGTGCGCGCCATAGCTCAGGCCCACCGAGGCGCTGGCGCGGCTGATCTCCTCCATCGCCACCATGTGGGCCAGGTAGCCGAGCTGGGTGCCGCCGAACTCCTCCGGCACGGTCAGGCCCATCACGCCCAGGTCGCCCAGCTTCTTCCACATGTCGGCCGGGAACTCGTTGGCCTTGTCGATGCCCGCGGCGCGCGGCGCGATCTCGTTCTGCGCGAAGTCGCGCACCGCGTCGCGCAGCGCGGCGATGTCCTCGCCCAGGGGAAAGCTGAAGGTGGATTCGAACATCGTGCGTCTCCTGCGGGTGCAAAATTTGAGTAAACCTCAATGCAAACCCTGAGATGCGCCGAGCGCATGACCAGGATTCACCGGTAGCCTCGCAATCTAGCAGCGAGCGGCTTGCGCGGCAAGCAAAACTTGAGTGATACTCAACAAATGCCCGCAAAAGCCCCCGTCTCACCTCGCCCGGTGCGCCGCGCCCCGGCCGGCGCAGCCACCGGTTCGCGCCGGCCGTCTACCGGCGCTCGCGGCGAGCAACGCATCCGCGACATTCTGCGCGTGGGCCGCGAGGTCTTCGCGGAGAAAGGCTACGAGCGCGCGACCACCACCGAGATCGCCCAGCGCCTGGGGGTGTCGGAGGCCACGGTGTTCACCTACTTCCGCGGCAAGCGCGAGCTGTGCGTGCGGGTCATCGGCGACTGGTACGACGAGATCATCGCCACCATGGAGCAGGGCCTGCCGCGCGATCGGCCGGTGCGCGCCCAGCTCGACTTTTTCGTCCGCACCCACCTGCGCCTGTTCCTGGTGCAAGGCACCGGGCTGTGCGCGCTGGTGCTCTCCGAGGGGCGCAGCAAGGGGCAGGAGCTGGGCGAGAGCTTCCAGCCGCTGCAACGCCGCTACACCGCCCCGCTGATGGATTTGCTGGCCCGTGGCCAGGCCAGCGGCGAGATCCGCACCGACATGCCGCTGCGCCTGCTGCGCACCATGGTGCTGGGGCCGATGGAGCACATCCTGTGGGAGGCCGTGGCCCAAGGTGCGCGGCCGGCGGACATCGACACCACGGCCGTGGCCGTCTCGGCGATGCTGTGGAGCGCAGTGCAGGCGCCCGGCGCCGAACTGGCCGCGTTGCGCGGCCTGCGGGCCGAGATGGCCGAGGCGCTTCGCAAGGCTGGCTGAGCACGCGCTCGGCGGGTGGGGCCGGAATCCCGGCACCGGGTGCCCCACGCCACGCGGCCAGCGCCGGGCCGCTCCCAAGCGGCCGCGTGACCCGCTCGGCGGGTGGGGCCAGTACCCCGGCACCGGGTGCCCCACGCCACGCGGCCAGCGCCGGGCCGCTCCCAAGCGGCCGCGTGACCCGCTCGGCGGGTGGGGCCAGTACCCCGGCACCGGGTGCCCCACGCCACGCGGCCAGCGCCGGGCCGCTCCCAAGCGGCCGCGTGACCCGCTCGGCGGGTGGGGCCGGTACCCCGGCACCGGGTGCCCCAGTTCAGCCGCCGCGCTGAGCCAGGCCCAGGCCGACCACGCCCAGCACGATCAGGCCGATCGAGCCGATCTTCATCGCGTTGAGCGCCTCGCCGAACGCCAGGTAGCCGATCACGGCCATCAGCGCCGTGCCGGCGCCCGACCAGATCGCGTAGACCACCCCCACCGGCATCTGGCGCAAGGCGAGCGACAGCAGGTAGAACGAGCACAGGTAGCCGACCACGGTGAACGACGACGGCAACCAGCGCGTGAAACCGTCTGAAGCCTTCAACGACGCCGTCCCGACGAGTTCGAAGGCAATGGCCAGGGCCAGGAGCACGGGGCCGGACATGGAAGGCCTTGCGCGATCAGACGAGGGCCGGCCGCACGGCCAGAACCGGCGCCACGCGGCGACGCCGGTTCTCGACACCGTGGTGCAGCCCGGCGGCCGCCAGCATGCTGAGCAGCCAGGCCAGCACCATGCCCGACGCATGCGCCACCGACGCGTCCGGCCACAGGCGGCCGATCACCGCGCCCACGCCCAGCGCCACGGAGTAGTGGATGAGAAACAGCGCGTAGGACTGGCGCGACAGGCCCGCCAGCACGGCACGCGCGCCTTGGCGCGCCCGGCCAGCGGCATCGGCAGGCGCCAGGGCCAGCAGCAGGGCCACCAGCCCGGCCAGCGCGATCCGGTCGCGCCATTGCAGGGTCAGCGCCAAGGCCACGGCCACGGCGATGACGGCCACCGCCCGGCGGCGCGCCACCAGCCCGCGACGGGCCCAGCACGCCAGCACACCCAGGCCGTAGGAGCCCAGGAAGTAAAGCGCCCAGACGTCGAGCTCGGGGTCCCGGTTCCAGACCAGAAGCGACCCCAGGATCGCCCCGACCACCCCGGCCGCGCCGACCCGGGCGCGGATTGCCGGGGTCGTCGGCAAGCAGCCCACGGCGGCGGCCAGGACGGCCAGCAGCGCGTAGAGCTGGAAGTCGATGGCCAGGTACCAGAGGCCGGCCGACAAGGCCTCCATGCCCAGCACGTCCTGCAACAACAGGGCGTGGGCCAGCAGTTGCGCGGCATCCGGTGCAGCCGGGATGCTCGGGTGCCCGATCCAGGCGCGTGCCCACCAGGCCATCAGCACGGCCGCCGGCAGCGCCACGGCCAGGGGCCTGGCCAGGCGCACGTGCCGGCGCCCCATCAGCCCCGGCAGCATCCGCCATGTTGTGGCGCCGCCCACACCGGGTGAGCGCCACAAGGCCTCGGCGGCCAGGAAGCCGCCGATGACCAGAAACACCTGCACCACCAGGCGGGCCGGGCCGGCCAGCAGATCGATCAGGGCCGGCGCCAACGGGTAGGCCACCTCCGGCATCGGGCCGTACAGGGCCAGGTGGTGCCAGACGATCAGTTGGGCGGCCAGGACCTTGAGCGCGTCCAGCCAGACAGTGGGCAGGTGAGAGGGTGTCGTCGACATGAGCAGGGGTTCGGGGAAAGTCAGCACGGCCGCGTATCACGCCGGCCGGCCCGGCACACAGAGGCCTCGCGGGCCAGGGCCATCAGGGGACGCCTTGCGCGTCCTGTTCCATCAGCACCGCCTCGGTCCAACCCAGGGCGGCCAGATCCTCCCGACGCGCCGCCACGTCGGCGGGCAACAGGAAGTCATCGAGTTGCGGCGGCTTGACCGCCGTGCCGGACAGCATGGCGTGCACCTGCCCGCGGTGGTGTGTCTGGTGCATGGCCAGGTGGGCCAGGGTGCGGCCCAGCGGGTTGGCTTCGAGGCGCGTGCCGCGGTCCAGCGTGACCACGCGGTTCATGGCCGCATCGTCCAGCGCATCACAGAAGCGGATCAAGCGCAGATCGCTCACCGTCTGGCGGCGCGCCCACTCGGCAGCGTCCGCACTGGGGGTGCACTGCTGGTACTGATCGGCCATGTCGGCCTCGCCGTGCAATCCGGCGATGTAGTAGATGTCGACCGCCAGCAGGTGATCCAGCGTCAGGGCCAGGCTGGGAAAGAAGCTGGTGCGCGGGGCGTGGAAGTCCTCGGCCGTCAACGCCGCCAGCGCGCGCGCCAGGCGCCGGTTCGCCAGGTGGTTGGCCCGCGCGGTGGTGCGGAAGTGCTCGCTGAGGGTCATGCCTGCATTGTCGCGGAAGCCCGGTCAGGCGGGCGGAAGTGGCAAGGCCGTTTCATATTTCACCTCCCGCAGCACCACGTTCGTGCGGATGCTGGACACACCCTTGAGCTTGAACAGCCGCTCCTGCAGAAAGCGGTCGTAGGCCTTCATGTCGGGCACCACCACCTTGATCATGTAATCCGCCTCGCCGGTGATGCTGGCGCATTCCATGATCTCGGGGCTGGACAGCGCCAGGCGCTCGAAATCCTCCACCGCGCCGTCGGTGTGGCGTACCAGCGAGACATGGGCAAAGACGCAGATCGCCAGCCCGAGCTTTTCGCGGTCCATCAGCACCACCTCGCGGCGGATGACCCCGCTCTGTTCCAGCTCCTTGAGGCGGCGCCAGACCGGCGTGGCCGACATGCCCACCGCCTCGGCCAGCTGCTGCGCGCTCTGTCGGCCCTGGCGCTGCAAGGCGTCAATCAGCCGGCGCGTGGCCCTGTCCAGTTCGATCACTCCAGATTTCCCTCATTGGTGAAACATCCATGCTCAAGGATAGCCAAGGAGGCGAAGAATCAGGTCAATTTCTTTCCATCGTTGTCCCTAGCATCACCGGACCGCCGCCACCCCCGCTCTTGCCTGCCATGACCAACCCGACCACCTTGCGCGCCTATGCGCTGAGCGACAACCTCGCTGCGCCCTCCGGTGCGGTCTTCCTGACGGGCACCCAGGCCCTGGTGCGCCTGCCGTTGATGCAAAAGCGCCTCGACGAAGCCGCCGGGTTGAACACCGCCGGCTTTGTCTCCGGCTACCGCGGCAGCCCGCTGGGCATGGTCGACCAGCAGATGTGGAAGGCCAAGAAGTTCCTGGCCGCAGCCAGCGTGCAGTTCCTGCCCGCCATCAACGAGGACCTGGCCGCCACCGCCTGCCTGGGCACCCAGCGGGTGGCGCTGGACCCGCAGCGCACGGTCGACGGCGTGTTTGCCCTGTGGTACGGCAAGGGCCCGGGCGTGGACCGCTCGGGTGACGCGCTCAAGCACGGCCATGTCTACGGCTCCAGCGTGCAAGGCGGCGTGCTGGTGGTGGCGGGTGACGACCACGGCTGCGTCAGCTCGTCGATGCCGCACCAGAGCGACCTCGCCATGCAGGCCTGGAGCATGCCGGTGCTGCACCCGGCCAACGTGGCCGAGTACCTGGAATTCGGGCTGTATGGCTGGGCGCTGTCGCGCTTCTCTGGCGCCTGGGTGGGTTTCAAGGCGCTCTCCGAGGTGGTCGAGTCCGGCATGACGGTGGATCTGGATGCGATGCCGGTGGATTTCGGCCTGCCGGTGGACCACCCGGTGCCGGCCGCCATCGGCAGCCTGCATGTGCGGTCGGTGGACCTGCCCTCGCTGGGCCTGGAGGAGCGCCTGGCCGCCAAGCTCGATGCCGTGCGCGCGTTTGCCCGCGTCAACTCGGTGGACAAGCACATCGTCGCCAGCCCGGCCGCCACGCTGGGCATCGTCACCGTCGGCAAGGCGCACTTCGATTTCATGGAGGTGCTGCGCCGCCTGGACCTGGACCCGAACGCGCTGGGCGCGGCCGGCGTGCGCGTCTACAAGGTGGGCCTGGTGTTCCCGCTGGAGCCCACGCGCATGCTGGACTTCGCACGCGGCCTGGAGGAGATCCTGGTCATCGAGGAGAAGGGCCCGGTGGTCGAGCGCCAGCTCAAGGAACTGCTCTACGGCCTGCCGGACGGCCAGCGCCCGCGCATTGCCGGCAAGACCACCCCCGAGGGCGAGCCGCTGCTGTCGGCGCTCGGCGAACTGCGGCCGTCGCGCATCATGCCGACCGTGGCCGACTGGCTGGCGCGGCTCAACCCGGCGCTCGACAGGCGCGACCGGGTGGTCGACTTCCTGATGCCGTGTCTGCTGTCGAACGAGGCCGACGCGGTCAAGCGCCAGCCCTACTTCTGCTCCGGCTGCCCGCACAACAGCAGCACCAAGGTGCCGGAGGGCTCGCGCGCGCTGGCCGGCATCGGCTGCCACTTCATGGCCAGCTGGATGGAGCGGGGCACCTCGGGCCTGATCCAGATGGGTGCCGAGGGCGTCGACTGGGTCGCCCACTCGCGCTTCACGAAGGAGAAGCACGTCTTCCAGAACCTGGGCGACGGCACCTACTTCCACTCCGGCCTGCTGGCCATCCGCCAGGCCATCGCCGCGGGTGCCAACATCACCTACAAGCTGCTCTACAACGACGCGGTGGCGATGACCGGTGGCCAGCCGGTGGACGGCAGCATCAGCGTGCCCGAGATCGCCCGCCAGATCGAGGCCGAGGGCGCCCGGCGCGTGGTGATCGTCTCCGACGAGATCGACAAGTACCTCGGCCACCATGGCGAGTTCCCCGCCGGCACCACCTTCCACGACCGCAGCGAGATGGACACGGTGCAGCGCGAACTGCGCGAGGTGCCCGGCGTCACCCTGCTGATCTACGACCAGACCTGCGCCGCCGAGAAGCGCCGGCGCCGCAAGAAGAAAGAGTTCCCGGATCCGCCGCGCCGCGTCTTCATCAACCAGGCGGTGTGCGAGGGCTGCGGCGACTGCGGCCAGGCCTCGAACTGCCTCAGCGTGATCCCGGTCGAGACCGACTGGGGCCGCAAGCGGCAGATCGAGCAAAGCTCCTGCAACAAGGACTTCTCCTGCCTGAACGGCTTCTGCCCGAGCTTCGTGACCATCGAGGGCGCGGTGCTGAAGAAGCGCGCCGGCGCGGCATTCACGCCGGACGATCTGGCGCGCGAGCTCGACCGCATCGGCTCACCCGACCCATGGGCCTGGACCGGCCCCTTCGACATGCTGGTCACCGGTGTCGGCGGCACGGGCGTCGTGACCGTCGGCGCGCTGATCACCATGGCCGCGCACCTGGAGGGCAAACAAAGCTCGGTGCTCGATTTCATGGGCTTCGCGCAAAAGGGCGGTGCAGTGCTCAGCTTCGTGCGGGTGGCGCCGACCCCCGACCTGCTGAACCAGGTGCGCATCGACACCCAGCAGGCCGACGTGCTGCTGGCTTGCGACATGGTCGTCGGCGCCTCGGCCGATGCGCTGGGCACGGTCAAGCACGGGCGCACCGTGGTGCTTGCCAACACCCACGAGCTGGCCACCGCGGCGTTCGTGCGCAACCCCGACGCCAGCCTGCAGGCCCGCGCACTGCTCGACAAGCTGCGCCACGCGGCCGGCGACGAGCGCGTCAGTACGCTGGATGCACAAGGCCTGGCCCAGCAACTGATGGGCGACACCATGCCCAGCAACATCCTGATGCTGGGCGCGGCCTTCCAGCGCGGCCTGGTGCCGGTCAGCGAGGCGGCGCTGCTGCGGGCGATCGAGCTGAACGGCGTGGCCGTCGAGTCGAACAAGGTGGCCTTCGCGCTCGGCCGCCTGGCCGCCACGGACCCGTCTGCGCTGCAGCGCCTGGCGGGCGTGCAGCCGGCGGTGGATCCCGGCGCGGGCTTGCTGTTCGGCGCAGGCGGGCTGGTGGAGCGGCGCGTGGCCTTCCTCACCGCCTACCAGGACGCGGCCCTGGCCGCGCGCTTTCGCGCCCTCGTCGAGACCACGCACGCCGCCGAGTCGAAGCTGGGCGGATCGGCCGGCAGCCCGATCACCGAGGCGGTGGCGCGGCAGTTCTCCCGCCTGCTGGCGGTGAAGGACGAGTACGAAGTCGCGCGCCTGTACACCGACGGCCGGTTCCAGGCCGCGCTGGCCGAGCAGTTCGAGGACGCCGGGCAGCTGCGGTTTCACCTCGCCCCGCCTCTGCTGGCGCGGCGCGGGCCCGATGGCAAGCCGCGCAAGATGAGCTTCGGCCCATGGATGATGGGCGCCTTCCGCTGGCTGGCCCGCGCGCGCCGGCTGCGCGGCAGCTGGCTGGACCCGTTCGGCCACACCGAAGAGCGGCGCATCGAGCGCCAACTGGCCGACGACTACGAGCGCCTGCTGCGCGACACCCTGCTGCCGCGGCTCGACGCGGCGAACGCAGCCGCCGCGCTGGCCCTGGCCCGCCTGCCCGAGCGCATCCGGGGCTACGGCCATGTGAAGCTGGCGAACGTGGCCACGGCGCGGGCCCAGCAGCAGGAACTGTTGGCCCGCTTCTCGGCCGGCGAGGCCCCGGTGACCGCACCGGTGCGCAAAGTGATCGCGATCAGCGCCAGCTGAGTTGGGGCACCCGGTGCCGGGGTACCGGCCCCACCCTCCGTGAGGGTGCGCGGCCGCTTCGGAGCGGCCGTGCGCTGGCCGCGCGTGGGGCACCCGGTGCCGGGGTACCGGCCCCACCCGCCGAGCGGGTACTCAGCCGGCTTGGGGCGGCCCTGCGCTCGGCTGAGGTGGGGCACCCGGTGCCGGGGTACCGGCCCCACCCGCCGAGCGGGTACTCAGCCG
>JADMKA010000186.1 GCA_018780145.1 Vitreoscilla sp.
ACGAACGACACCGGCCAGGGGCCAGGCGTCAAGGTGAGATGCCCGGACGCATACAGCGCTGTGCCTTTGGCGCTCGAAGGTCAGATTGCGCTGGGCGGGGAAAGCCTTGACCTTTCCGCCCTCGACCGATGGGAAGAGCACTATGTCGCAGTGCACTTGTCGGACGGAACGACCCTCTTCAAGCGGGTGGGCAAGGCACTTCCGGGCGACCTAAAGCATCTGCGTCAATTCGAGACGATTGGCGGCCTGGGGGTGTCGGATGTGTTGGCTGTCGGCAAGAACCACCCGGGCATGCTTCAGGTGGAGTCCGCTGTGCTCATCCTTGGAGTGCTCTACATCTAGCTGCCGATCAGGCGGTCAAAGGCTGGTCTTGGTAGGAGCGGTCGCCCTTGCCCTAAACCGCGAACGTCTCCGATCAGTCTTTGACGGACGCCGGACAGGTTGACTCTTACACCAGGCGTCGACGCAACAGCCCAAGCGGCAGTCGGCAAGCTCAATTGCAACCAAGCAGAAGTGAGGGGCGAGTCGGACGCGATTCGAACGCGCACCTGCCTTGCAGCCATCCTACGTTAGAAGACCGACTCAAAAGCCATTGTTGTTCATGCCCGCACACTACGCAAGCAGAAGCGACTCACACGCGCCAGCGGCGTTTGCGCTCCTGAAGATACTGCTCGTACCAGGCATCAAGTCGCTTCGACTTGAGAAACTCCTTGAATCGGGCTGTGAGCTTCGAAATGCCGTGTCTCGAGCTCACTTTGTCAAAGCGGCCATAGAGCCGCGAGCTGAGCCTCAAATCAGAGTCCCGCGCCCTCGCTGGCGTTGCCGGCACGGCTCTAGAGACGGTAGTCTTCTCAGGTGGCTCGTTGAACAACGCCGCCGACACGCCTGCGGGAGGGATGGCGGCGACTGAGATCACCTTGCCGCGGCCGCGGCGCGGCTTTCTTCGACGCCCAGTCGACGACGTGCGATCGCCCGAAGCGGCTTTGACTTCGAAATCTCTACGAATCCCAGCCAGGAGCACTTGGAGTGCTGCGTTGGCGTCGCCAAGATCCAACTGAGCCGCAGCAGTGGACTCGGCTGCGTACGACGCGATTGATCCGTGAAGCCTGGCCGATATTGGTGCGTCTTTTGCGCCTGCGGCAGACCTCGCCCCGTGCGTCACTTGGGTGCCGCCGCCCATAAGCTCAAGTGCCTTCGCAGTGGACAGCGCTTTGAACCTTTGATGCTTTGTCCTTTGCGCGCCTACGCCGATGAGACGACCGCCGGACACTAGGTGGATGACATTGGACCGCGGGTTCAAATACAACCCATCGGCGAGTTCGACGCTGAGGTGTTCGTTCACATGGCGTCGATGTCGAGGCTTTCGGAGAATCGTTGCGCGAGCGAGTATCCGCCTGACGACCTGCTCAACCTTGTCGCCAGGTCGCCTGTTCTGTCGCACGAAAGTGCCAGCGAAGATCGCCGACGAAAAGACCAACGTTATCCCGGCCGCGCGGCGGCTGATGCCTGGTTCGAGAGGCTGATCCCTAGCCCGCGACACGGTTCTCGGCCACAGCCACCAAATGGCCAGCGACACGTTCAACGCAATGAGCGTTGCCGAGAGCAGCGGGCCGGCGGCTAACGTGATTTCGCTTGAGTTGCGACTCTGGCCGCTAGCCCGCCATCGGGTGTCAGTGCGTTCGACGTCGACCGACTGAGGTGCTGGTACCACCAATCCTGCCACCTTCTGCGATAGGTGATCGACGCGAAAATGCAACGTCAGCAAAACCGCGATGGCGACCAGTAGCAACGCGGGATACTGGTCAATCGCGCGCTCCCCCACCGCAAACATCTTGCGAAGTGCCCCGCGGTCAGCTTCTCCCCTCACTGACGGGATGGGATACATCCACCACGCCGCTGGCGCAAGTGTCTCGCTGACGGCATCCGGCTTGCGTTCGGTCTTGCCAACTGCCGTGACGCGCGCCGCGAATTGAAAGGTGCGCCAACGCAGTGAACAGACATAGGCAAACAGACCAACGAGGAGTGCGGACCATGCCATGGGCGCCACGGTATAGGGCATCCTGAACTGCTCAGACCCTGGCACTGGCGGCTTGAAGGAGATGAGTTCTGGCTTGCTGGCGCTCTCGAAAGTATTCTCTGCGGACTCGAGCTTCTCCTGCGCCTTCTCGCGCTGCTTCTCCAGTTCAGGTGCCTGAAGCCGCTTCTCAAGCCTGAGCTTCTCAGTCCTCAGATTGGCCAATTCCTCGGCTTCTGCTGCGCTCCTTCGAGATTGCTGGGAGAGATCCCGAATTTTGAGGTTCGTGGCGTTAAGCTGCTTGTTGAGTTTTCGCGGCTCCTCAGAAATCCGGTCGAGCCCCGCCCTTGCATTGACGAGGTCGTCGCTGGCGCTCTGAAGCTTTCTCTCGACGTCAATCACGTAGACCTCGATGGTCCACCACAGCGCAACCAATGCGACGATCCAGGTCAGGATGGTTCGGCCGCCGCTCTTTGCATGGTCGCGTGCGAGAGCGATCAACTGGCTGGCCAGCTTTGATCCTTCGCTATCGGTGGGCGCTGCCGCCGGGCGCCTAAAGAGCGGCTTCGCACGCTTGCTGTCGACCAGCACCTCATCCTCCCTCTGCCGGCATTGTTTGTGTCGCTTGCCGAGTCGGGCGACGGGCAAACGTGGGGCGCAGTTTCATGTCCCGACAAAAAAAACGCAAGAAGCGAGGGCCGATTCCCTTCCGCCCCCGCCGATTGCGTCGCCCGACATGCACGGCTGTCCAACCCTCGCCACGATGAACAGAGAGAGCGGAAGCGGCACACTGGTTTGACCGCTTCAAGAGCGCAGCGCACGCTCCCCGCGGCGACGGCGAATGTCCGGTTCCAGTCTGAATCGGCCATTCGAGGTGACAAAGGCGTTGGACGGGCCTGCAGAGTCGCGGTCAGGCACCAGCACGCCCTACTCGGGCGGTCCGACCCGCCTGCCGCACTTCGGACTTTCACCTTGTCCCGGGACATCACCATGCCCAAGCACTACGCCTGCCAAACGCCATAGCCAGCCTCCCGCAGACCAATGGCCAGTTCCACCTCCATATCCCGCGCGGCCTCGTAGGGCATGGGGTTGTAGACCTCGTAGAGCTCCGGCATCAGCCGAAGGCCGTACTCCAACACGTAGCGGTTCGCCTGGATGCCGGCCTTGTGCCGGTCGAAGCGGAGGTCGGGGTCGAGCCCGGTCATGCCGACGTAGACGAACGGCTTGCCCAGGATGTGATCGGGGTTGGCCCGGCGGAAGGTCGGCAGGTTCCACACACGGTCTGACAACTCCACCACGTAGACATGGTGGTGGTGCCGGGCAGTCCTTCGGGTGGCCATCGTGGCCAGCATTGTCGATGGCCGCCGGGACAGGCCATCAGCGAATCATGCTGGTCAGCATCTCGAGCTTGCCCGCATAGGGTGGGCGCCCAAAGGCCTCCATCGGGTTCTCGGCAGCCTGGCCATAGACGCTGCGCTCGTGGCTGAAGGCGAGGAAGGAGTAGTAGCCGTGATAGGAACCCAAGCCACTCGGCCCCACGCCGCCGAAGGGCAGGTTGGGTTCGGCGACGTGCTGAATGACGTCGTTGACGGTGGCGCCGCCTGACGAAGTGCGCGCCAGCACCGCCTCCACGAACGCAGCCCGGCGGCTGAACACGTACAGCGCCAGCGGCTTGTCGCGCCCGTTGACGAAGTTCACCGCGTCGTCGAGATCTTCATAGGTGAGCACCGGCATGATGGGGCCGAAGATCTCCTCTCGCATGATGGCGGCGTCGCGCGGCACATCGACCAGGATGGTGGGCTCGATGCGCCGCGAGGCCAGCACCTTGCCGCCCAGCGCGATGCGGGCACCACGGCCCACCGCGTCGTCGATCAGCCCGGCGAGCCTGCGCAGGTTGCGCTCGTTGACGATCTGGCTCAAGTCCGCTTCATTCAACGCGCCGCCGGCGTGGAACGAGGCCTGCACATAGCGGGCGACCTCGGCCACGAAGGCGTCGCGCTGCGCGGCCGGCACCAGGATGTAGTCGGGCGACAGGCAGATCTGCCCCGCGTTCATGTACTTGCCCCAGGCGATGCGCGCGGCCGCCTGGGACAGATCCACGTCGCTGTCGACGATGGCGGGCGACTTGCCGCCGAGCTCCAGCGTCAAGGAGGGCAGGTGCCTGGCCGCCGCCGCCATCACCAGCTTGCCCACCTGGGTGGAACCGGTGAAGAAGACGTGGTCGAAGGGCAGTTCGAGCAGCGCTGCGGCAGTCTCCGGGCCGCCTTCGACGACGGCGACCTCCGCCTCCTCGAACGCGGTGCGGATCAGGCGAGCGCAGACGGCGCTGGTGGCGGGCGTGAACTCGGACGGCTTCAGCACGCACACATTGCCGGCGGCGACGGCCCCCACCAGGGGCTGCAGCAACAGGGCGAAGGGGAAGTTCCAGGGCCCGAAGATCAGCACCTGGCCCTTGGGCTCGCGCAGGATGCGCGCCGTGGCGCCCGGCGCCGCAGAGGCGCTGGGCTGCACCTCGACCGGCTGCATCCATTGCGCGAGGTGGGCCGTGGCGTGGTCGATCTCGCCCAGCAGGGCGGCGACCTCGCACGCGGCCTCGAAGCCCGGCTTGCCGAAGTCCTCGGCCATCGCCGCCACCGCGGCCGGCAGGTGGGCCACGACGGCCGCGCGCAGCGCCTGCAGCTTGGCGATGCGTTGCTCGGCCGAGGTGGCGCGCACGCGATGCTGATACCCATCCTGGCACGCGAAGATTCGCGCGATGTCGTTGGCGGTGGTGGTGGTGGTCATGGTCATGGTCATGGCCTTCTCCTCAGGCGTTGGAACGTGGCATGCGGATCACCGGCTTGATCGCGCGGCCGGTCTCGGCGTCGTGCGCGGCCTCGTTGATCTGGGCGAAGTCGTAGAACTGGATCAGCCGGTCAAACGGAAAGCGCCCCTGGCGGTAGAACTCGATCAATTGCGGGATGAAGGTGTCCGGCACGCTGTCTCCTTCCACCACGGATCGGATCACCGCACCGCTGAGCAAATCACCCAGCACCAGCGGCAGCGGCGCGTCCATGCGGCCCACGCCCAACAGCGCTACCTGGCCCCCGCGCCGGACCGAGCGGATGCTCTGCGCCACGACCTCGGGCACGCCGGTGGCCTCCACCGCGCAATCGGCGCCGGCGCCGGTGATGTCCTTGATGCGGGCCAATACGTCCTCCTCGCGTGCGTGCAGGGCATGGGTGGCACCCAGCTCCCGCGCCAGCGCCAGCCGGGCCGGCTGCACGTCGACCGCGATGATGGCGGCGCAGCCCGCAATGCTTGCGGCCATCACCGCCGACAAGCCCACCGCGCCGGCGCCGAACACCACCACCGAACTTCCGGGCTGCGGCTTCAGGTGGTTGAGGATGGTGCCAGCCCCGGTCTGGATGCCGCAGCCCAGCGGCCCCAGCAGCTCCAGCGGCACGTCATGCGGCACCTTGACCACATGGCGCTCCCGCACCAGCGCATGCGAGGCAAACGACGATTGGCCGAAGAAGCAGCCGTTGATCTCCTGGCCGTGCTGGTGGTGGGTGCAGGAGCCATCCGCGCGCCGGCCCATGAAGTTGGCCGGCAGAAAGTTGTCGCAGCGGGCGGGCGTGCCCGCCTCGCACGCCGGGCAGGCGCCGCAGGAGGCGAACGACAAGGCCACAGGGTCGCCCACGCTCACCTTGCGCACGGCGGAGCCCACCGCGACGACCACGCCCGAACCCTCGTGCCCCAGAACGTTCGGCAGGGCCGGGAAGGGGATGGTGCCGTCACGCACCGACAGGTCGGTGTGGCACAGGCCGCAGGCCACGATCTCGACCACCACCTCGTCGGCCCGCGGGGCGTCGAGCTGCACCGTCTCGATGCTGAAAGCTGCCTTGGGTTCGCGCAGCAGCGCCGCTTGGATGTCCATCTTCATGTCTCGTGTTGTGGGGGTCGCAATGCTTGCTCACAGCGTGGCCGCGAGCCGCACCGCCTGGTTGATGGCCCGCTTGGCGTCCAGCTCGGCCGCTTCGTCGGCGCCGCCGATCAGGTGCACGCGCCCGGGCGCGCTGCGCAGGCCGCTGGCGAGAGACCGCTCCGGCAACTGGCCGGCGCAAACGATCACGTGGTCCACTGCCAGCAGCCGCTCCTGGCCGCCCACGCTGATGTGCAGGCCGGCATCGTCGATGCGCCGGTAGCTCACGCCGGCGATCATCTCGACGCCGCGGTTCTTCAGCGCCGCGCGGTGGATCCAGCCGGTGGACACGCCCAGGCCCTCGCCCACCTTGGAGGGCTTGCGCTGCAGCAGGTGGATGCGCCGGGGCGAGGGCTCGACGCGCGGCGCGCGCAGGCCGCTGTGGGGGCCGGGGCGCGTGTCCACGCCCCACTCCGCGTAGAACTTGTCGGCGTCGAGCGCCGCGCTGTGCCCGCTGTGCGCCAGGTAGGTCGCCACGTCGAAGCCGATGCCGCCCGCGCCGATGATGGCCACGCGCTCGCCCACCGGCTGGTGGTCGCGCAGCACGGCCAGGTAGTCCAGCACGCTCGGATGATCCAGCCCTTCGAGCTCGGGCCGGCGCGGCAGCACGCCGGTGGCCAGCACGATCTCATCGAAGCCCGCCGCGCTGAGTTCCGCGGCCGTGACGCGGCAGTTCAAGCGCAGCGTCACCCCGGTGAGCTCGATGCGGCGGCCGAAGTAGCGCAGCGACTCGACGAACTCTTCCTTGCCGGGGATTCGCTTGGCCAGGTTGAACTGGCCGCCGATCCGCGCATCGGCTTCGAACAGCGTCACCTCGTGCCCGCGCTCGGCGGCGGTGGTCGCTGCCGCCAGGCCGGCCGGCCCGGCACCGACCACGGCGATGCGCTTGCGCTGCGCAGCCGGCTCGATGCGCAACTCGGTCTCGTGGCAGGCCACGGGGTTGACCAGGCACGACGCCACGATCTGCTTGAAACCGTGGTCCAGGCAGGCCTGGTTGCAGGCGATGCAGGTGTTGATGGTGTCGGCCTCGCCGCGCGCTGCCTTGCGCATGAAGTGCGGGTCGGCGAGCAGCGGGCGCGCCATCGACACCATGTCGCAGAACCCTTCAGCGAGCAGGCGCTCGGCCACTTCCGGCGTGTTGATGCGGTTGCTGGCGACGATGGGCACCGACACCTGGCCCTTGAGCAGCTGAGCCACCCAGGCCCAGCCGGCGCGCGGCACCAGCGTTGCGATGGTCGGCACCCGTGCCTCGTGCCAGCCGATGCCGACGTTGATGATGCTGGCGCCCGCTGCTTCGATCGCCACGGCCAGCTCGACGCCCTCGGCCAAGCTCGATCCGCCGTCGACCAGCTCCAGCATCGACAGGCGGTAGACGATGATGAAGTCGGTGCCGACCGCCGCGCGCGTGCGCCGCACCACCTCGAGCGCGAAGCGCATGCGATTGGCCAACGAGCCGCCCCAGCCGTCGCTGCGCTGGTTGGTGCGCGGTGCCAGGAACTGGTTGATCAGGTAACCCTCCGAGCCCATGATCTCGACGCCGTCGTAGCCGGCCTCGCGCGCCAGCACGGCACAGGTGACGAAATCGGCCAGCGTGCGCTCGATGTCGTCGGCCGTCATCTCGCGCGGCACCTGCGGCCAGGTCGGCGACTTGATGGCGCTGGGGGCCACCGCCTTGCCGTGCTTCACGTTGCGGCCGCAATGCAGCACCTGCATCGCGATCTTGCCGCCGGCGGCATGCACGGCGGCGGTGATGATGCGGTGCTGCGCCACCTCGGCGGCCGTGGTGAGCATGGGGCCGTGCGCGAACGGCTTCGCTTCTTCGTTGACCGCCACGCCGCCGGTGACGATCAGGCCGACCCCGCCACGCGCGCGTTCGGCGTAGAACGCCGCCAGGCGCTCGAAGCCGCGTTCCACCGGCTCCAGCCCGACATGCATGGAGCCCATCAGCGAGCGGTTGGCCAGCGTGGTGAAGCCCAGATCGAGCGGCTCCAACAAGTGAGGAAAGGCATTCATTCAATGCTCCATGAAACCCTGAGCGTCTGACGCCACGCTAGCCGCGCACGACGGCGGCATCCTGCTGGGTCCACGGGGAGAGCGTGGCGCCCGCTGGCCCTTGATAGGCCTGGGGCAGCTCTTCGATCATGTTCCAGGCTGCGGCCATTCGGCCGAAGCCGATGCAATTGGCGATCCACAAGCCGAGTTCAACGATTTGCGCCTCGCTGAAGTGCCGGCGCAGCGCGTCGAACTCCGCGTCGTCTATGGACAGATGATCCGTGGCCGACAGATCGGCGTAATGCAGCGCGGCTCTTTCGGCCTCGCTCAGATCAGGCGCCTCGTACGGGCGTTCGAGTGAGCAGACGAGGTCCTCGGTCAGACCGTCGTCCACGGCAGAGCGATAGCGGATGGCCATGCAGCTGCGGCATTGGTTGTGAAAGGCCAGCCGCAGCCGCACCAGCTCGACCAGACGCCGCGGCAGGCTGCGATGATGGGCGAACGCCGCCGCGAACTGCATGTATCCCTTGGTGATCTCCGGCGCGTGCGCCATGATGCGGAGCAGGCCCTGCTCCAAGGGCGTGGCCTCGTCGGCGAGCGTCATGGCGCGCAGTTCGGGGTCCCATTGGTCCACGGGCAGTTTGGCTACTCGACTCATCGTCGTCTCCTGATGTCAACAAGAATCTCTTGCCGGCGCTTGCTCGAGCAAGAGGACTGCAGCGTCGTTCACGGCCCGCTGCACGGCATCTGAAAAGCGCCAGTCCACGTACCCGTCGGCGCCGGCCGAAGCCACGCCGCGGCGGCCGACCGGCTCGTGCTCGCCCGAGGTCAGCGCCGCCAGGGTCGCGCCGTCGCTGGGCGGCACGCGGCAGAGAAAACGCTGGCCGCTTGGCGTGCGGGCGATGACGGTGGAAAAAAGCGGCTGCCCGGCACGGTCGTAGGGCAGCATGTAGGTCTCCAGCACCCCCGGGCCGGTGTAGCCCTCGATCAAGGCCGGCACCGGGCCGCGCAACGCATCGGCCTCGGCCTGGTGCTCGTGGCACTGCGGAAAGGTCCCGGCGGGCACCGGCTCGCGCGTCAGCACCAGCGTGTGGTGGTGGGTGGCGTAGCCGCCATTGGCGTAGATCAGCCCGTGGCGGCCGGCCCGGCGCAGCATCCGCGTCATCGTGGCCACCGCGTGCGTCATGCAGTTGGCGATCGGGCCGCCGCCGAAGGTCAAGCCGCCGTAGACGCTGTGGCGCCGCTCCAGCGGCCAGGGCAGGAGGCGCCGCGCCATCTTGGGCACGCAGGGGAAGCAGCTGTACAGCTCGACCAGGTCGAGATCGCTGGCGGTGAGGTCATTCAAGGCCAGGGCACGCTGGATCGACACCGCCATGCTGGGCGAGCCGTCATAACGGTCGCGCGCCAGGAAGTCGGCGGGCTCGTGCGCCGAGGCGCCGGGCCCGACATAGACCAGGCGTTCGTCGGGCACGCCCATCTCGCGAGCCTTGGCGAGGCTGGCGACGATCACCGCCGCGCCCTGGTTGACGCTGCTGTTGGCCACCATCAACTTGCTGTAGGGGAAGGAGACTGGCCTGTTGTGGGCCGACGCGGCGAGCAGTTCGGCCGGCTCGTGGTGACGGCGGATCCAGGCATCCGGGTTGTCGGCCGCCGCAGCGGACAGGCCGGACCAGATCGCCGCCGTCTCGGCCTGCGACTGCGCCAGGCTTTGGCCCCAGGCGGCGCGGCAGGCGTTTTCGTAGAGCGGGTACACGTCGGTGGCGGTGAGAAGGCCGTAGCGCTTCTTCAGCGGGCCGGCGCGCTGCTCGGTCACGGTGCGGAGCAGGTCCTGCTGCGGCGCACCGGGGGTCGCCGCCTGGCGCGCCGCGGTGCGCAAGGCCTCGCCGCCGACCACCGCCGCGACGTCAACTTCGCCGCTGCCGATCAGGTTGGCAGCATCGTTGAGCAGGCGCAGCGGGCTGTCGCCGCTGGGCTCTTCGGTCAGCTCGACATGGGCCGGCGCGATGCCCAGCGCAGCCAGCAGATGCGGCGTGATCTTGTTCGGCCCCGGCCAAGGGGCCGTGGGCCAGGACATCTGCTCGACGATGCCAAGCGATTGCACCTGGTGCAGGAAGCCGCCGCCGGCATCGCGGTCGGCCAGGTGCAGCGCTGCCTTCATCAGCGCCAGCGTGTCCAGCGCGGCGGCATCGTCGTCGGGCCGGTCGTTGAGCTGGCCGACACCGACGATGACCGGAATGCGCCGTGCGGCGTTGTCAACCGTCGCCATGGCTCAGGTCTTCCAGACCGGAGCACGCTTCTCGACGAAGGCGCGCGGGCCTTCGCGGGCGTCTTCCGAGGCCATCACGCGCGCCGTCGCCTCGGCGCTGAGCCGGCGCAAGGCGCCCTCATCCAGCTCGGCAGCGGCACGGCCGATGGCCAGGCTTTCGCGCACCGACAGCGGTGCGTTGGCCGCCACCTGGGCAGCCAGCGCCAGAGCCGCCTGCGGCAGCTCGGCGAGCTCGACCACGCGATTGACCAGGCCGAGCGCATAGGCCCTCGGTGCGTCGATGGTCGCGCCGGTGGTCAGCATCTCCAGCGCGATGGCACGCGGAATGGCGCGCGGCAGGCGGTAGGCACCCCCCGCCGCGGCCAGCAAACCCCGCTTGGGTTCGGGCAGGCCGAACACCGCGTTCTGCGCTGCCACCACCATGTCGCAGGCCAGCGCGAATTCGAGCCCGCCACCCATCGCAAAGCCGTGAACCGCAGCGATCCAGGGTTTGTGCCGCACTGCGTAAACGAAGCCGGCGAACCCGCCCTCGCGCGTCATCAAGGACGGGCCACGGCCTGCAGCGACGTCGGCCAGATCGGCCCCCGCGCAGAACGCCGGGCCGGGCGCGGCGGCGAGGATCGCCACACGCAGCTCGGGGTCGTCTTCGATGGTGCGGACGATCTCTTCCAGGCGCAGCGTCATCGCCACGTTGACGGCATGGCGCGCCTGCGGGCGGTTGAGCGTCACTCGGGCGATGTGGTGGTCGATTCGCTCGAACAGGACGGGTTCGTCCGGGACCTGAGGTGTCGTGGGGTTCGTCATGGCGCGTCGGCCCACACCGCCAGCGCGTCCAGTGCCTCGACCTCGTCGCCGCGCACCCACAGCGGGTTGACCTCCAATGCGGCGAGCGAGCCGCCCAGCGCGAGCGCGGCGTCGCCAATCGCGGCGATCACCCGGGCCAGACGGTCCAGGTCCACCGGCGGGCTGCCGCGAAAGCCCTGCAGCAGCTTGGCGGCGCGCAGCCGGCCGAGCATGGCCTTGGCCTCCTGCGGCGAGACCGGCAGCACGTGCAGCTGGGTGTCGGCGAGCGCCTCGACCCAGACCCCGCCGAGGCCGACTGCCAGCGTCAGGCCCCACTGCGGATCACGCACGGTGCCGACCAGGATTTCGAGGCCGCCGCTGCGCATCGGCGAGACCAGCACACCATCGATCCGCGCGTCGGGCCGGGCCTGGCGCACACCGGCCAGCATGGCGTCGAAGGCCGCGCCGACTGCCGTGTCGCCCTGCAGATCGAGCCGGACGCCGCCGACCTCGGTCTTGTGCGCGATGTCCGGCGACGCGATCTTCATCGCCACCGGCGCGCCGAGCGACGCGGCAAAGTCGACCGCCTCGCCGCGCGTTCTCGCGAGCCTGGCGGGAATCACCGGCACGCCGCGGCTGGCCAGGTAGTCCAGCGTCGCGCGTTCGCTGTCGGGCCGAGTGTCGGCGGGCAGCACCGGCAAGGGCTGATCGACGCTCGTTTGGGCCTGCAGCCAGGCGCTCCAGCGGCTGATGTGGCCCAGCGCCCCCACCACCGCCTCCAGGCCACCGAACGCCGCCGGCACGCCGCAGGCGGCCATGATGTCGCGGCTTTTCTGAGAGACCGGTCGCAGCGTCTGGTTGAGCATGGCCGAGGGCTTGCCGAGCTGGGCCAGCGCCCGCCCGATGACCTCGATGGCCGGCACCTGCTGCCACTTCTCGTTCCACGGCATGCTGTAGACACAGCCGACGAAGCCGATGGCCGGGTCGTCGCCCAGGGCCGTGAGCACGCGCTCGAACAGGGCCGGGTCGCGCACCGCGAGGCCGGTGATGTCGAAGGGATTGAGCGCCTCGCCCGGGCCGGGCACGGCCTCGCGCAGGCGGGCACGGGTGGCCGGTGAGAGCGCGGGCAGGCTCACGCCATGCGCCTCGGCGCGGTCGGCGATGAGCGTGCAGGCGCCACCGGAAATCGACACGATGCCCACGCCGGGTGCTCGCAACGGCCCGGTGTGGGCCAGCAGCCCGGCGGTGACCACCAGGTTTTCGAGCGTGTGCACACGCAGCACGCCCAGTTGCCGGCAGGCCGCGTCGAACACGGCGTCGTTGCCCACCAGCGCGCCGGTGTGCGCGGCGGCCACCTGGGCCGTCAGCTCGGTGGCGCCGGCCTTGAGCATCACGATGGCCTTCTTCTTCACCGCGGCGCGGCGGGCCGCCGCGGCGAAGGTGGCGGTGTCGCGCAGGGTCTCGGCAAACACCATGATGACCTGGGTGTTGTCGTCGTCGACCAGAAAGTCCACGCAGGCGGCGACGTCCAGCATCGCTTCGTTGCCGGTGGCGATGCACATCGACAGGCCGATGTTGCTGTCTTGTGCCATGTCGACGATCTCGATGCTGGTGGCGCCGCTCTGGCCCACCAGCGCCACCTTGCCCGGCAGGAAGGGCGGGTGGATGGGGATGGGCGTCATCGCCGCGCGGATCGCGAGGTTGGCGTAGCCCAGGCAGTTGGGGCCGAGCACGGTGACGCCCGCGGCGCGCGCACGCTGCGTCAGCTCGGCCTGAAGCGCAGCGCCTTCGGGGCCGGCTTCGGCAAAGCCGGAGGTCAGGATGACCGCGGATTGGATGCCGCTCTCCACCACGTCGTCGAAGGCGTCGAGCACCGCTTCGAGCGGCACGAAGAGGTAGGCCGCATCCACCGCTTCCGGGATCTCCCGGCAGGCGCGATAGCCCGGATAACCGTGCGCGGCGGCGCCGGTCTTGTTGACCGCATAGATGCGCCCGGCGTAGCCGACCCGCTGGATGTTGGCATGCAACAGCTGCGACCAGGGTGAGCGCTCCGAGGCGCCGACCAGCGCGATCGACTGCGGATAGAACAAGCGCTCGAGCGCGGCCGGACCTGCGGCTGCCGCGACATTGGGGTGGTTCATGTCTCCTCCTGATGACGCCAGCTCAGGCGGTGGCGCAGAGCCGGCGCCGCAGCACCAATGGAGCGCCCCCGTGGCGCCGCTTGACCAGCCAATGGGCCAGGGCCGAATCCAGGTGCGCCACGTGGCCGGGGAACCAACGGGCCAGTTCTTCGGCGAAGCGGCGGCCGATGGCCACGTCGCCCTCGGCCACCAGCGCTTGCACCTCGCGCGCCGATGCCACGACCTTGGCGTGCTCGTCGGCATGGCAGCCGGCGGCAGGGAAATCGGTCTCGGCCATCTCGCGGTCTTCGTCGGCGAAGTGCGCGCTGGCATGTTCGGTGAAGGCTTGCAGGTGCTCGCCCAGCCTCGCCTCGCTGCAGCTCAGCAGCGCGCCGATCAGCGCGACGAGTTCGCGGTGCTCGGCGTCGATGGCCGGGTGGCCCAGCAGCAGCTCGTCGCTCCAGATCACGCGGTGGCCTTTGCGCTCGGCCGCTCGGCCATGCGCTGGTGCCAGGCGCCCAGGCGCTGCAGCGCCGGGTCCAGCCCCTGGCCGACCAGGGCGCCGAATTCGACGAAGCTGTAGAGCATCAGGTCGGCCAGCGTCAGCGCCTGGCCGGCGATGAAGGGGCGGCCGTCGGCCATCTGGGCGTCGAGCCAGGCCAGGCCCTCGCGCGCGGTGGCCTTCAGGTCGTCGGCCGCCTGGGGCAGGCAGTGCACGCGGTCCTGGAACAGGCCCAGGCCCTCGGCGCCGCGGAAGCCGCTGGTCATCGGCTGCACCACGAAGAGATCGACCCGGCGCGTCCACATGCGGGTGAGCGCGCGCGCTTCGGCCGTGGTGCCGATCAGCGGCGGTGTCGGCTGCAGCTCCTCGATGTACTCGCAGATGGCCGTGGTCTCGGCCAGGGCCTGGCCGGTTTCGAGCACCAGCAGCGGCGTGCTGCCGGCCGGGTTCAGGCCCAGGTACGGTGGGCGCCGGTTCTCGCCGGCGAGGATGTCGACCTGCACCTGCGGCAGCTCGACCTGCTTCTCGGCGAGGAACAGGCGCACCAGCCGCGGGTTGGGGCCGATGGAGGTGTAGAGCTTCATGGCGGCGCTCAGAACTGCACGCGCTTGGTGTAGCCGCCGTCGATCACCAGGTTGGCGCCGGTGATGTACGAGGCCATCGGGCTGGACAGGAACAGCATCGAGCGCGCCACGTCTTCCGGCGCGCCGAAGCGGCCGAGCGGCATCTCGCCCAGCGTCTTGGTGTAGAGCTCGGGCATCGCGCCTTTGATCATGTCCCAGTTGCCACCGGGGTAGGAGGTGGGGCCGGGGCTGATGCAGTTGACGCGG
>JADMKA010000244.1 GCA_018780145.1 Vitreoscilla sp.
GATGGCCAGGGTCAGCGGCAGGCGCACCTTGACGCTCATGCCGTAGCCCTCGGCGGAGTCGATCTCCACCGTGCCACCCAGCGAGGTGATGTTCTTCTTCACCACGTCCATGCCGACGCCGCGGCCGGAGACGTCGGTGACCTGGTCGGCGGTGGAGAAGCCCGGCGCGAAGATCAGGCTGTAGACCTCCTGGTCGGTCATCGAGTCGGGCGCGTCGATACCGCGCTCGCGGGCCTTCTTCAGCAGCTTGTCGCGGTTCAGGCCGCGGCCATCGTCGCGCACCTCGATGACGATCGAGCCGCCCTGGTGGGAGGCGACCAGCGTGACCGTGCCGTTCTCGGGCTTGCCCTTGGCCAGGCGGTCGGCCGGCTGCTCGATGCCGTGGTCGCAGGAGTTGCGCACCAGGTGGGTCAGCGGGTCGGTGATCTTCTCGACCAGGCCCTTGTCCAGCTCGGTGGCTTCGCCCTGCGTGACCAGCTCGACCTTCTTGCCCAGCTTGGCGGCGAGGTCGCGCATCATGCGCGGGAAGCGGTTGAAGACCACCGACATCGGAATCATCCGGATCGACATCACCGCTTCCTGCAGGTCGCGGGTGTTGCGCTCCAGGTCGGCCAGGCCGCTCAGCAGCTGCTGGTTGATGGCCGCGTCGACGTTCTTGCTGTTCTGCGCCAGCATGGCCTGGGTGATGACGAGCTCGCCCACCAGGTTGATCAGCTGGTCGACCTTCTCCACCGAGACGCGCAGTGTGGCGGAGTCGGCGGCGGCGGCACGGGCTTCGGCGCGGCCGGCGGGCTTGGCAACCGGCACTGGCGCAGCGGGTGCGGCCGCGGCGGGTTGGGCACTGTCCGTGCCCGACGCGGGGGCCGGGGCGTCCTGGGTCTGTCCCGGGGCGCCCGGGGCGTCATCGAAGAAGCCGTAGCCGAGCTCGGGCGGTACCTGCTCTGGTGGAGCTCCGGGGTTGTCGGGAAAGAAGCCGTAGCCGGCATCCAGCGTCGCGAGCTGCATGTGCTCGCGTGCAATGTGGAACGTGAACAAGTCCAGCAGGTCGCCGTCGCTGGACGTCGTCACGATCTTGAAGCGGCGCATGCCTTCGGCGCTGCTGTTGGACAACGGCTCGATGGTGCCAAGGTTGGTGACCTCCTTGAACAGATCGAACAGGCCATCGGCGGCCGCCAGATCGTCCAGCGGGCCGACCGTCAGGCACAGCGCGCGAGCGATGACGCCGTTCTTGGGCATGGCCAGCGGCGCCGGTGCGGGTGCCGCAGCGGCGGTGCCGGCTGCAGCGGTCGGGGCTGGAACTCCGCCGCCCTCCGCCAGGACGCGGATGTGAGCCACCAGCTCACGTGTGTCGACGGCGTCGCCGCCATTGCCCTGGTGCCGGGCCAGCAAGGCCTTCAGCGCGTCGCCGGCGGCCAGCAGCACGTCGACCATCTGCGAGGTCGGCTGCAGCTCATGGCGGCGCAGCTTGTCCAGCAGGGTCTCCATGTGGTGCGTCAGCTCGGCGACATCGGAGAAGCCGAACGTCGCCGCGCCGCCCTTGACCGAGTGCGCGCAACGGAAGATGGCGTTCATCTCCTCGTCGTCGGCGGCGTCGACATCGAGTTCGAGCAGCTTCTGCTCCATGTTCTCGAGGTTCTCGCCGGCTTCTTCGAAGAAGACCTGATAGAACTGGGACAGGTCGATGCTGTCGCCCAGGCTGCTGTTGTCGCTCGTCGTTTCGGCCATGTCCGGCTCCTGATCCGTTGTGATTTCCCGTGTGCCCTGTGCCCGTCGGGCGTCAGCGGATGACCTTGCCGATCACCTCGATCAGCTTGGCCGGGTCGAACGGCTTGACGAGCCAGCCGGTCGCACCGGCGGCGCGCCCGGCCTGCTTCATCTGGTCGCTGGACTCGGTGGTCAGGATCAGGATCGGCGTGGCCTTGAATTTCGGGTTCTCGCGCAGCTTCTTGGTCAGGCTGATGCCGTCCATGCGCGGCATGTTCTGGTCGGTAAGGACCAGGTTGAAGTCACGCGTCGCGGCCTTCTCCCAGGCGTCCTGGCCGTCCACGGCCTCGACGACATTGAAGCCGGCGTTCTTGAGGGTAAAGGACACCATTTGGCGCATCGAGGGCGAATCGTCCACGGCAAGAATCGAGTGCATCGCTTTTCTCCGGAAAGTTCTTGAAAGGGCTACGGGGCTTTGTGAAGCGGGGGCGGGCGGGGAGCTTCGTGCTCAGAACAGCTCGATGGACCCTGCGTCCATCTCATCCTGGGTCACCGGGTTCGGCCGGCCAGGGCCGTCCTCGACGATGGCGGCACCATCCTCGTCGTCGTCGCCCATCGCATCTCGGGCGATCCGGTCCGCGCAGCTGCGCAAGCGCTTCTGCGTGTGGGCAATCAGCTGGATCGCCATGTCGTGAAACTGCAGCGCGGTGATCGCGCCGGCCAGGTTCTGCATGGCCTCGTGCACCACGCCGTGGTCGAACTCCGGCATCGTCGCCAGCGTCCGCAGCAGGTCGTTGATCTGGCCGGAGGCGCCGTAGAAGTGGCCTGACAGCGTCTCGCTGGCGTCGTCCAGCAGGCGCTGCAACCGCTCCAGGTCGTGGCTGGCCACCATCAGGTGATCCTGCAGATCGGCGGCGGCCAGCAAAGGCAGGCCGGGGCCGGGATCTGGGACGGGGCTCTCGTTGTTCAGCATCGTTGCTCCGCAGTGCACGGTGGGTTCCTTCAGGGTCGCCTGGCGCCGGCCCGGCTCGCGTCCGGGCTGCCCGCCCGGTTCTCCGGCTGGGAAGTTGTCATTGATTTTTCGGCAGTCGCCGGCATGGTGTTGTCCGGATGACGGGCTCAAAACACGGCTTATTCGCTTCTCAAGGCCGCCTGCCGGCTGCCGAGGTGGCTGCGCGATACTTGGCCCATGAGTGGCGATATCGGAACAAATCGGCCCGGCCGTAGCCTTCGTGTGCTGCATATCGAGGATTCCGAGCTGGACCACGAGTTGGCGATGGCCCACTTGCGGCGCGGCGGGGCCCAGATCGAGGCGCACCGGGTGGACAGCGAGTCGGCGTTCCGCTCGGCGTTGACCGAGCGCTGGGACATCATCCTGTCTGACTTCAACGTGCCGGGCTTCTCCGGCCTGCACGCGCTGGACATCCTGCGCGACAGCGGCGTCCAGGTGCCGTTCATCCTGGTTTCAGGCGAAATCGGCGAGGACGTGGCCGTGTCGGCGATGCGCAACGGCGCCTCGGACTACCTTCTCAAGAACAACCTGGCCCGCCTGGCCCCGGCCACCGAGCACGCGATCGACGCCTACGAGACCTTGCGCGCCCGCCAGGCGGCCGACCGCGAACTGGCCGCCTCGCGCCAGCGCCTGTCCGAACTGGCCCAGCACCTGCAGACCAGCGTGGAGATGGAGCGCGCGGCGATCGCCCGCGAGATCCACGACGACGTCGGCGGCTCGCTCAGCGCCCTGAAGTTCGACCTGGCCTGGATGGCCCGCCACGCCAGCACGCCCGAGCTGAAACAGCGCCTGGACGGCGCCATCGAGACGGTGACCCACGCGCTGGAGGCCAGCCAGCGCATCATGCACAACCTGCGCCCGGCCATCCTGGAGCAGGGGTTGGTGGCGGCACTGCAGTGGCTGGCCAACCGCTTCGAGCGCCGCACCGGGGTGGTGTGCACCTTCCGGACCAGCCACGACAACCCGCACCTGCCGCCGGGCGTGCCACTGGTGGCCTACCGCGCCGCCCAGGAGGCACTGACCAACGTCAGCAAGCACGCCCAGGCCACGCGGGTCAGCATCGACCTGTCGCTGGCTCAGGGCGTTTTCTCGCTGGAGGTCAGCGACAACGGCCGCGGCCTGTCCGACGCCGACCTGGCCAAGGCGCGCAGCTTCGGCATCCGCGGCCTGCACGAGCGCGCATCCACCGTCGGCGGCTGGGTCGACCTGTCCAGCAGCTCGGCCGGCACCACCCTGATACTCTCCATCCCCTTGCAGGACGATGTGTTCACCGGCGTCGATGAGAGCCACGAACTGGAATCCGAGCACGACCCCTCAGCCTGGGGAGACCTATGAGCAACGGTTTGTCGAAGTCCTGGCCCGCAGCGGCCGTTGGCCGCTCCGGGCCGGTGGCCCTTTCGTCCGGCTCCCCCCGCCCCCCGCCAAGCGGGGGCACCAGCATGTTCGACAGCTCCCCCCGAGCCCCCCTCCTGGAGAGGGGCACCAGCATGACCGACGGACCGGCCTTGCGGCCGGCGCGCGATTCGTGCGTCGCGGGTGCGCTGCGAAATGGGCCACTGACATGACACGTGTGATCATCTGCGACGACCATGCCCTGATTCGGCGGGGCATTCGCGACACGCTGTCCGATGCCCCCGACATCGAGGTCATCGGCGAGGCGGGCGACTACGGCGAGTTGCGCGTGCTGCTGCGCAGCGAAAGCTGCGACGTGCTGGTGCTGGACATCAACATGCCGGGCCGCAGCGGGCTGGACGTGCTGCACGTGCTGAAGGACGAAGGCTCCACCATCAAGGTGCTGGTGGTCAGCATGTACCCCGAAGACCAGTACGCGATCCGCGCGCTGCGGGCCGGGGCCTATGGCTACGTCAACAAGGGTGGCGACCCGCAGCTGCTGGTGCAGGCGGTGCGCACGGTGGCCCAGGGCCGCAAGTACGTGACACCCGAGATCGCTCAGATGCTGGTCGAGAGCCTGACCACCCCCGAAGTGGCCAACGCGCACGAAAAGCTCTCGGATCGCGAGCTGCAGACCCTGGTGATGATCGCCTCCGGCAAACGCCTGGCCGACATCGCCGAGGACCTGAACCTGTCGCCCAAGACGGTCAGCGTCTACCGGGCCCGGGTGCTGGAGAAGCTGGGCTTGTCGAACAACTCCGAGATGACGGTCTACGCGATCCGCAACGGCCTGGTCGGCCAATAGGCTTCGGCCGGGCGCCCCAGCTCAGCTGCCGCCGCAGCCGCCGCCACCGCAGCCACTGCCGCCGTCCCCGCCCCCGCCACCGCCGTCGCCACCGCCGCTACCGTCTCCGGCGCCGTCCCCGAACCCGCCGCCGCCACCCGAGCAACCGGCCAGGTCGCCGCCGCAGTGGACGGCACCGCCGTCCGCACCCCCCGCCGATGTGCGGCGCACGCCCTGGCAATCCGCCATATAGAGGAAGCCGTTGGCGATGCCCAGCTTCGCATCGAGCGCGAACAGCAAGGGCAGGCGGGTGGGGGCCTTCGGGTTGATGTTCTCGGCGCGGCAGGCGTGCCACCAGCAGCGCTTCAGGCCCGCGTCGGCGGCCCGTTCCTGGCGCAAGGCGACCGCCGGCGTGTGGTGCATGAAGCGCCCGAAGGCCTGTTGGCAGAAGGCCTGGTAGTTCCTGGTGTACAGGATGAACTCGTGCCACAGGGCATCGACCACCTGCGAGGGCATCGACACCGGCCTGAGCCCACCCGCCAGGTAGGCGAGGAAAAACTGGCGCAGGCCCTGCGCCACCAGTTGGCAGTCCTTCTGGCTGAGCCCGGGGTGGTGCTGGCGCAGCTTGTCGAACAGCCCGGCGGGCAGCTCGAACTGGCGGATGAAGGCCGCCCGCCGCAGCGTGCGCTGCCGGACCCACAGCCACGCGGCGGCCAGGGCCAGGGCCCCGCACACCACGATCAGGATGGCGACCACCGTGCGCCTTATCGCCGCCGGAACGGCGCCCGGTACAGCCAGACCGGCTTGCCGGCCACGTTCTTCAGGCTGGCCTGGGGCGCCCAGCCCAGGGCCTCGAACTCCAGGCTCACCAGCCAGGCGCCGGGCTTCAGCTCGCGCCGGGCCTTTTCCACCGCCCGCGGCATGCTCTCGGGGCGCTGGAACAGATAGACGAGGTCGAGGCCCGACCAGTCCGCGGCCCAGATGTCGCCGCGGCGCACCTCGGCGAAGCGGCAGCGCCAGCGGCAGGCCAGCGCCAGCGGCCAGCTCCACTCGATGCCCTCGATCCGGGCCTGCGGGTACTCGGCGTGCAGCGCCCGCAGGCCGGCGCCCAGGCCGCAACCCATGTCGGCCACCCGGGCCCCGGGGGCCAGCGGCGCGGCGCGGGCCAGGCCGGCCAGCGCTTGCGCGGGGGTCGGGAAGACCGGCGCGTCGCGCCAGGCCTGCATCGGGTAGACGGCCAGCAGCAGGGCCAGCGGCAGCAGCCAGGCCCAGGCGGGCAGGCTGCCGGCCAGGCCGCCCGAGACCACGATGGACAAGGGGAAGCCGGCCACCAGGATCATGCGGCGCCAGATCGGCGCCGACAGGCGCCAGGCCACCACGGCCACCAGCGACAGCCCGGCCGCGAAGGCCCACAACGCCCCCACGCCGGCCGCCGGCAGGGCGGTGAAGAGCGCCCAGGCAGCCGCCCAGGTCAGCAGTGCGGGCAGGGGCCAGGCCAGTGTCATGACGCCGATCGTAGACCGGCGCGCAGGTGACTGATCCGCGCAACAACCGGGTGGCGCCGCGGTAGATGCGAAGGCGCGCAGTGGCTAGGATCGACAGGCTGCCCGCGCAAACGGTGTTGAGCATGCCGCTTGCTTAGCCCGTGTCGCCCCAAGACCAACGAGGAGAGCCCATGCACCCCCACCGCCACCCCGCCGCGCCAGCCCACCCCCTTCACCGCCTGGCCGCCGCGCTGGCCCTGGCTGGCCTCGCCCCCGCCGCGCTGGCGCAGGCCGAGGACGCCGGCAAGCTGCAGACCATTACCGTCACCGCCGAACGGCGCACCGAGAACATCCTGGAGGTGCCCAGCTCGATCAGCACCATCAACCCGGAGCTGCTCGACGTGCTGGCCACCAGCGGGCAGGACGTGCGGGTGCTGTCGGGCCGGGTGCCGAGCCTGAACATCGAGTCGTCCTTCGGCCGTGCCTTCCCGCGCTTCTACATCCGCGGCTACGGCAACACCGACTTCCGCCTCAACGCCTCGCAGCCGGTGTCCCTGGTCTACGACGACATCGTGCAGGAGAACCCCATCCTGAAGGGTTTCCCGGCCTTCGACCTGGACCGGGTCGAGGTGCTGCGCGGCCCGCAGGGCACGCTGTTCGGCCGCAACACCCCGGCCGGGGTGGTCAAGTTCGAGTCGGCCAGGCCAACCCGCCAACTGGAGGGCTACGGCAGCCTGACGCTGGGCAGCTTCACCACCATCAACGCCGAGGGGGCGATCAACGTGCCGACCAGTGCGGATTCGGCGCTGCGTGTCTCGGTGCTGAGCCAGAACCGCGACGACTGGGTCGAGAACACCTACGCCGCCGGCCCGACGCAGGATCTGGAAGGCTACAGCGACAACGCGGTGCGCCTGCAGTGGCTGCTGCAGACCAGCCCGCAATTCAGTGCGCTGCTCAACCTGCACGCCCGTGACTTCGACGGAACGGCGCGGCTGTTCCGCGCCAACATCATCAAGCCGGGCACCAACGATTTCGTCGACGGCTTCGACCCGAAGAAGGTGGCCTACGACGGCATCAACCACTCGGAGCTGCAGAACTACGGCGCCAGCGCACGCCTGCGCTGGGATCTGGGCGGCATGGCCCTGCACTCGATCACCGGCTACGAGACGGTGAGCACCTTCAGCCGCGGCGACATCGACGGCGGCGCGCCGCCCTATGTCTTTGCCGGCGGCCCGGGCTCGATCCCGTTCCTGTCGGAAACCGCCGACGGCATGCCCGACCACGTGCAGCTGACCCAGGAGTTCCGGCTCGAATCCACCGGAAGCGGCCCGCTGGGCTGGCAGGCCGGCGTCTACCTGTTCCATGAGGACTACAAGATCGAAAGCTTCGGCTACGACTCCACCGCCGGCAACGTGGAGGACCAGTACGAGCGCGTGCGCCAGAAGAACAACGCCTACGCGGTGTTCGGCGCACTGAACTACACGGTCACGCCGGCGCTGAAGCTGCGCGGTGGCCTGCGCTACACCATCGACAAGAAGAACTTCGCCGTCGAGGACTACTACAGCAACGAGTTCGTGCCCGCCGTGCTGAACGGCAAGCCCGACCTGGCCGCGCTGGCCTCGTTCGGCCCGATCACCGCCGACATCTCGGACCGCAAGATGAGCGGCGATGTGTCCGCCACCTACGCGCTGTCCAAGGGCGTCAACGTCTACGGCCGCGCCGCCACCGGGTTCCGCGGCAGCAGCGTGCAGGGCGCGGGGCCATTCAACGACCAGTCGATCGCCAAGCCCGAGACCAACACCTCGTTCGAGGCGGGGGTCAAGGCCGAGCTGTTCGACAAGCGGGCGCGGGTCAACTTCGGGGTCTTCAGCTACACCGTGAAGGACCTGCAGCTCACCGCGGTGGGGGGCGCCTCCGGCAACGCCAACGTGCTGCTGAACGCCAAGAAGGCGGTCGGCCAGGGCTTCGAGATGGACCTGCAGGCCTACCTGACCAGCAACCTGCTGGCCAGCCTGGGTGTGGGCTACAACGACACCGAGATCAAGGACCCGGCGCTCGCCGTCGCGGTCTGCGGCAACGCGCAGAACCTGGTCACGCCCAACTGCACGGTCACCGACCCCGTCAATGCCAATGGCCAGGCCCTGATCAACGGCAACCCGCTGCCGCAGGCACCCAAGACCACCGTGAACTTCACGCTGAAGTACAGCCAGCCCACGCCGGACGGCCAGTGGTACGTGCTGACCGACTGGACGCACCGCAGCAAGGTCAACTTCTTCCTCTACGAGAGCAAGGAGTTCACCGGCAAGGAGCTCACCGAAGGCGGCCTGCGCCTGGGCTACCAGTGGGGCAACGGCAAGTACGAGGCGGCGGTGTTCGGCCGCAACATCACCAACCAGACCCGCATCGTCGGCGGCATCGATTTCGACAACCTGACCGGCTTCATCAACGAGCCGCGCACCTGGGGCGTGAACTTCCGCGCCAATTTCTAGCCGCCTTCAGGCCCAGGCGTGGGCGCGCAGGCTCGCCAGCGCGGGCAACCGCACCGCGTCGGGCAGGAACGAGTGCTCGGCCGCCTGCACCGCCATCGCGCCGAGGTCCGCCGGCGTCAGGCCCTGGTGGGTCATCAGCAGGGCCGCCTCGGCACTCATGCTGGTGCAGGACATCAACGGGTTGTCTGTGTGGTAGCTGAGGCTGATGCCGGCCCGCCAGAGCGCGGCGAGTGGGTGGGCCGCCAGCGAGGGCACGGCGCCGGTGTGCACGTTGCTGCTGGGGCACAGCTCCAGGTGCAGGCCGAGCGCACGCACGGCGTCCAGCCGGGCGCGGCCTTCGGCGGTGGCCAGCCAGTCGCCCAGGCGCACGCCATGGCCGATGCGGCGGGCGCCCAGCGCAGCGGCCTCCAGCACCCGCTCGGCGGCGTCGGCCTCGCCGGCGTGCAGGGTAATCGGCAGGCCGGCGTCGCGCGCCAGGGCCAGCGCGCTGGCGTGGTCGCCGGGCGGGTGGCCGGCCTCGGCGCCGGCCAGATCCAGCCCGACCACACCCTGGCCGCGGTAGCGCTGCGCCAGCTGCGCCACGCGCTCGCTGCGCTCGGCGGGTTCGTGCCGCATCGCGCACAGGATCAGGCCGCAGGGCAGGGCGCTGCGCGCCAGGCCGGCGAGCAGGGCCTCGGTGGCGGCCTCCGCGCTCACCGTGTCGCTTTCCAGCAGCAGCGGCGCCATGCGGAACTCGGCCAGCACGCAGCCCTCGGCCCGCGCGGTCTCGGCGGCCTCGAAGGCCACCTGTTCCATCGCCGCGGGCTCGGCCATCGCGGCCACCGTCAGGCCGAAGCCCTTCAGGTACTCCGGCAGGCTGCCGGCGTGGGCGCGGGCGGCGAACCAGGCGGCCAGGCCGGCCGCGTCCGCCGCCGGGGCGGGCAGGCCGCGCGCGCGCAGCAGGTGCAGCAGGGTGGCGGGGCGCAGGCCGCCGTCCAGGTGCTCGTGCAGCAGCACCTTGGGCAGGCGGCGCAGGGTATCCAGGGGCAAGGCGGCGACCATGCCCGATGCTAAACGGCGCGACTGTGGCGTCAAAGTTGCTATCCTCCCGGCCACCTGAGCTGCAAGGTCCGTGACCCCATGCAACGCCCACTTTTCGCCACCCTGCTGGCCGCCCTGACCCCCCTGGCCTGGGCCGACCCCGCCATCGTCTACGACATGGGCGGCAAGTTCGACAAATCCTTCAACGAGGCCGCCTACCGCGGTGCCGAGCGCTGGAAGAAGGACACTGGCAAGGGCTACCTCGATTTCGAGATCGCCAACGAGGCCCAGCGCGAGCAGGCCATGCGGCGCATGGCCGAGCGCGGCGCCAGCCCGGTGATCGGCGTGGGCTTCTCGCAGGCCAGCAGCATCGAGAAGGTGGCCAAGGCGTTCCCGAAGCAGCAGTTCGTGATCATCGATTCGGTGGTCCGGCAGCCCAACGTCGAATCGGTGGTCTTCAAGGAGCACGAGGGCAGCTTCCTGGCCGGCATCATGGCAGCGATGGCCAGCAAGACCGGCAAGGTCGGTTTCGTCGGCGGCATGGACATCCCGCTGATCCGCAAGTTCCAGTGCGGCTACGAGCAGGGCGCGCGCTACGCCAACCCGAAGATCGAGCTCAGCGGCGCGATGACCGGCACCACCCCGGCCGCCTGGAGCGACCCCTCGCGCGCCGGCGAGCTGGCCAAGGCGCAGTTCGCCAAGGGCGTGGACGTGGTGTTCGCCGCGGCCGGCGGCTCCAGCGTGGGCGTGTTCCAGGCCGCCAAGGACGCCGGCCGGCTGGCCATCGGCGTGGACAGCAACCAGAACCACCTGCACCCCGGCACCCTGCTGACCTCGATGGTCAAGCGGGTGGACGTGGCGGTGTACAACGCCGCGAACAAATCCACCCCCGGCCTCACGGTGCTGGGCCTCAAGGAGGGCGGCGTCGACGTGGCGCTGGACGAGCACAACGCCAAGCTGGTGACGCCGGCGATGAAGGCCAAGGTCGACGCGGCGCGGGCCGACATCGTCTCCGGCAAGCTGAAGGTCACCGACTACATGGCCGCCAACGACTGCAAGCCTTGACCGCTGCGCCCGCACCGGCCGCCGAGCGCGCCAGCGCGGTGGCGATGACGCGCATCCACAAGCGCTTCGGCGCCGTGCAGGCCAACGACGACGTGACCCTGCGCGTGGCGGCCGGCAGCATCCACGGCATCGTCGGCGAGAACGGCGCGGGCAAGAGCACGCTGATGTCCGTTCTCTACGGCTTCTACCAGGCCGACAGCGGCGAGATCGCCATCGACGGCCAGCCCGCGCGCATCCGCAACGCGCGCGAGGCCATCGCGCTGGGCATCGGCATGGTCCACCAGCACTTCATGCTGGTGGAGCCGTTCAGCGCGCTGGACAACATCCTGCTGGGTGCCGAGCCGAGCTGGCACCTGGCGGCCGCGCGGCAGCGGGTGCGCACCGAGCTGCAGGCGCTGATGCACGACACCGGCCTGCAGGTGCGGCTGGACGAGCCGGTCGAGACCCTGCCGGTGGGCGAGCGCCAGCGGCTGGAGATCCTGAAGGCCCTGTACCGCGGCGCGCGCATCCTGATCCTGGACGAGCCCACGGCGGTGCTGACGCCGGCCGAGACCGAGACCCTGTTCGGCACCCTGCGCCAGCTGCGCGGGCGCGGCACGACGATCCTGCTGATCAGCCACAAGCTGAAGGAGATCCTGGCGCTGTGCGACCAGGTCACCGTGATGCGCGCCGGCCGCGTGGTGCTGGACACGCCGATCGCGCAGACCAGCGTCGACGCACTGGCCGAGGCCATGGTCGGCCGCCGGGTGCAGCTGGGCCGGGCCGATGGCGAAGCGGCGGCCCCGGCCGGCGACGCGCTGCTGAGCGCCAGCGGCCTGCAGGTGCGCGACGCGCACGGCGTGCTGCGCGTGGCCGATGTGTCGCTGACGCTGCGCGCCGGCGAGATCGTCGGCGTGGCAGGGGTCTCGGGCAATGGCCAGAGCGAGCTGCTGGATCTGCTGGCCGGCCTGTCGGTGCCCGAGGCCGGGCAGCTCGAACTCGGCGGCCAGCGCTTCACGCCCGGCCGCTGGCTCAGCCCGGCGCGCGCGCGCCGCCTGCGCCTGGCCCATGTGCCGGAGGACCGGCACCGCCGGGGCCTGGTGCTGCCTTTCGCGGCCTGGGAATCGGCAGCGCTGGGCTACCACCGGCTGGCGCGCTACGCCCGCCGCGGCTGGCAACGCCGCGCCGCGATGCACGACGACACCGCCCGCATGATGGCCGACTATGACGTGCGCCCGCCGGCACCCGAGCTGCGCAGCGCGCACTTTTCCGGCGGCAACCAGCAGAAGCTGGTGCTGGCCCGCGAGGCCCTGCACCAGCCGCAGGTGCTGCTGGTGGGCCAGCCGACGCGCGGCGTGGACATCGGCGCCATCGAGTTCATCCACGGCCGGCTGCGGGCGATGCGCGACGCGGGCGGCGCGGTGCTGCTGGTGTCGTCCGAGCTGGACGAGATCCTGGCGCTGGCCGACCGCGTGCTGGTGATGGCCGGCGGTCGCGTGACCGGCGAGCTGCCGATCGCCCAATGCAGCGAGGCTGCGCTGGGGCGGCTGATGGCGGGGGTGATGTGAGCGCACAGGCCGACGAGTTGCCGCGCTGGATCGACGTCGGCGTGCTGCCGGTGGTCAACCTCGCCATGGCCTTGGCCGTCAGCGCCGGCGTGGTCTGGCTCAGCGGACAGGACCCGGCGCAGGCCTTGGCCCTGCTGCTGCGCGGTGCCTTCGGCAGCACGCTGGGCCTCAGCTACACGCTGTACTACGCCACCACCTTCGTCTTCACCGGCCTGGCGGTGGCGGTGGCCTACCACGCGGGGCTGTTCAACATCGGTGGCGAGGGCCAGGCCATGCTGGGCGGCATCGGCACCGCGCTGGTGGCGCTGTGGCTGGGTGACCGTTTCCCGGCCTGGGTGGTGCTGCCGTCCATGGTGCTGGCCTCCATGTTGTGCGGCATGGCCTGGGCCGCGGTGCCCGGGGCGCTGCAGGCCTGGCGCGGCAGCCATGTGGTGATCACCACCATCATGTTCAATTTCCTCGCCTCGGCCTTCCTCTCGTGGCTGCTGATCGACGTGCTGAAGGATCCCGGCAACATGACGGTGGAAAGCCGCACCTTCGGGCCCGCCGCGCTGGTGCCCGGCGTGCACGAGGTGCTGGCGGCGCTGGGGGTCGACTGGCCGCGTTCGCCGCTGAACCTGTCGGTGCTGCTGGCGGTGGCCGCGGCGGTGGGGGTGTACCTGTGGATGTGGCGCAGCACGGCGGGTTATGCGGTGCGGGCCGTCGGCTTCGCGGCGGACGCGGCGCGCTATGCCGGCATCCGCCCGCCGCGCCAGGTGATGGCGGCGATGGCGCTGTCGGGTGCGCTGGCCGGCCTGGTGGGCATCAACGAGGTGGCCGGCGTGCATGGCCGGCTGCTGCTGGACTACGTGGTGGGTGCCGGCTTCGCCGGCATCGCCGTCTCGCTGATCGGCCGCAACCACCCGGTGGGCGTGGTGCTGTCGGCGCTGCTGTTCGGCGCGCTCTACCAGGGCGGCGCCGAGCTGTCGTTCGAGATGCCCGGCGTCAGCCGCGACATGGTGTTCACGCTGCAGGGCCTGATCGTGCTGTTCTGCGGCGCGCTGGGCCAGGTGGCGGCGCCGTCGTTGGCCCGGGCCTGGGGCGCCTGGGCCAGTGGGCGGGGAGTGCGGCATGGATGAAATCGCGCTCGGCACGCTGATCGCCTCCACGCTGCGGGTGGCCACGCCGCTGATCCTCTGCGCGCTGGCGGCCACCCTCTCCGAGCGTGCCGGCGTGATCGACCTCGGGCTGGAGGGCAAGATGCTCGGCACGGCCTTCGCGGCCGGCAGTGTGGCGGCGCTGACCGGCTCGCTGCCGCTGGCCTTTGCCGCGGCCATCGCGGTGGGCGTGGCCTTGTCGATGCTGCACGGCTTTGCCTGCGTCACCCACCGGGGCGACCAGGTGGTGGCCGGCATGGCCATCACCATGACCTGCGCCGGCCTGACCGTGGTGCTGGGCATCGCCTGGTTCCACCAGGGCGGGCAGACCCCGGCGCTGCCCGACGGCGCGCGGTTGTCGCCCTGGTTCAAGAGTGCCAGCGAGGGCTGGTGGCAACTGGCCCTGCTGGGCCACAACGGCCTGGTCTACCTGAGCCTGGTGCTGGTCGGCGCGGTGGTCTGGCTGCTGGACCGCACCCGCTTCGGCCTGCGCCTGCAGGCCACCGGCGAGAACCCGGCGATGGTGGATGCGGCGGGTGTCTCAGTGCGGGCCATGCGCTACCAGGCGCTGGCGCTGAACGGCGTGCTGTGCGCGCTGGCCGGGGCTTACCTGGTGCTGGCGCAGAGCCCCAACTTCGTGCCCAACATGACGGCCGGGCGCGGCTACATGGCGATGGCGGCGAT
>JADMKA010000095.1 GCA_018780145.1 Vitreoscilla sp.
CGCCGCTACCCCGAGCATGCCGCCTTCGTGCAGACGCTGATCCAGCGCTACCAGCTGCCTGCGGTGCAGCCGGCCGACGAAACGGTGGTCAACATCGAATACGCCAAGTCGGTTCTCGACGTGGTGTTCGAGGAACGCGTGCCGATCTTCGCCGCCGGGCTGGGCGACCCCGATTTCCTGCTGCCGCGCGCGCGGGCCCAGGGCATGAAGTTGATCGGCCTGTCAGGCTCGGTGCGCAATGCGGTGCGCCAGCGCAAATCGGGCGTCGACGCGATCGTCGCACAGGGCACCGAGGCCGGCGGCCATACCGGAACCGTGGCCTCGTTGCCGCTGATCCCGCAAGTGGTGGACGCGGTGAACCCGACGCCGGTGATCGCCGCCGGCGGCATCGCTGATGGCCGCGGGATCGTCGCCGCATTGGTGCTGGGCGCGCAGGCCGCCTGGCTGGGCACCGCCTTCCTGGTGGCCGACGAGTGCGAGCTGTTCGACAGCTGCAAGGACCAGATCGTGGCTGCGGATTCCGAAGCCTTTCGCATCAGCAAGGTCTGGACCGGCAAGACGGTGCGAGCCTTCCACGGTGAGATCTCGCAGGCCTGGGCAGAGTCCGGACTGCCGACGCTGGAGACGCCATACCAGCGCATCCTGATGGAGGACTTCCTGTCCGCCGCGCTGGCCGCTGGCCGGCACGACCTCTTCTACAACATCGCGGGTCAGGCGGGCGGCATGCTCAAGGCGCGACGCCCGGCGCGCGACATCATGACCGACCTGGTCGACGGTGCCGTCCACGAGATCCGGCGGCTGCAGCGCGACGTGCGCATCAGTCTGGCCTAACACGGGAACAAGCACGGGAACAAGCATGGGAAGCAAAGCCATCATCAGCGGCGTGCACGACACGCAGGTCGGCGCGCTGCCCGACAGCACCTGCATGTCGCTGCATGCCGAAGCCGCACTGGGCGCGCTGGCCGACGCAGGGCTCGCCGTGTCCGACATCGATGGCCTGCTGACCGCGTACTCGTTCGCGTCGCCGCAGCTGATGCTGGGCGGGGTGCTGGGCGAGTACATCGGGCTGCGCCCCAAGGTCAATGCCTCGATCGCCATGGGCGGCATGACCGGTGGATTACTGGTGCGTCATGCCGAGTCGCTGGTGCGGTCGGGGCGCTGCCGCCACGTGCTGTGTGTCACCGGCGACAACCGTCTGACCGGCATGGGCGACAAAGTACAGGCGGCGCTGGCCGACGTCGGCCACCCGCAGTACGAGCAGCCCTATGGGATGAGCGTGCCGGCCGCGTTCGCGATGGCCGCACAGGTCTACTTCCACGAAGGCTGGCTGAACGGCGACCACCTCGCGGCGGTCGCGGTGAATCAGCGCACGAACGCGGCGCTGCATCCGCAGTCGCACATGAAGAAGCCGATCACCATGGACGACGTGCGCAAGTCCAAGGTGATCGCCTCGCCGCTGCGCATGCTCGACTGTTGCCTGGTGTCGGATGGCGGTGCGGCGGCGGTGGTGAGCGCCGGCGACACCGCGCGCGATTTGCCCAAGCGAGCCGTCGAGCTGCTCGGCATCGGCGAAGGCCACACGCACGAGCACATCTTCGCAGCGCCGTCGCTGGTCGATTTCGGCTGCAAGGAGTCGGCCGCCGACGCGCTGGCCCAGGCTGGCCTGAAGCACCAGGACGTCGATTGCGCGCACATCTACGACTGCTTCACCAGCACCTTGCTCATCACGCTGGAGTCGATGGGCTTCTATGGCCGCGGGGAGGCCGGCCCGGCGGCGCTGGCCGGCGAGTTTGCGATCGGTGGGCGCTTTCCGGTCAACACCAACGGCGGCCTGCTGTCGTACGGCTCGTCGGGTGCGGCCGGCGGCATGTTCCATGTCGTGGAGGCGGTGCGCCAGTTGCGCGGTGAATGCGGCCCGCGCCAGGTCAAGGACGCCGAAGTGGCGCTGGCCCACACGCTGGGCGGGATCTTCTCCGGCCATTGCTCGATCATCATGGGGAGGGCCTGA
>JADMKA010000142.1 GCA_018780145.1 Vitreoscilla sp.
CAGGTACTGCAGGCTCATCGCGTCGATCAGCAGCGTGACGCCGTTCTTGCTCATCTGCGTGTCGTCTTCGTTGACGACCTCGTCGAAGGTGAAGCCGTACTGGAAGCCCGAGCAGCCACCGCCCTGCACGAAGACGCGCAGCTTCAGCTCCGGGTTGCCTTCCTCGGCCACCAGATCGGCCACCTTGGCAGCCGCGCTGTCGGTGAACAGCAGAGGCCCGGGCATCGCGCTGGTGTCGGGGGTCAAGGTTTCGGCGACGGCGTTCATGGGGGATCCTTGCGTTTCAGAGAGTTCAGGTCAGGCGTCGTTGGACGCAGCGAGCTTGAGGGTCGGTTTGTCGGTTTCGGTGGCCCGGTGACGCAACTCACCATCGATGGTGGCGCCCTGGTGCATTTCAAGGGACTCGTAGCGAACATCGCCGACGATGCGCGCCTTCGGCTGGATCTCCAGCAACTCGGTGGAGTGCACTGGGCCCACCACCTCGCCGTTGATGATGACATGCCCGGCCATCACCTTGCCGTGGACCCGGGCATTCTCGCTGACCACCAGCAGGCTGGGCTTGTCACCCACGGCCACCACATCGCCATGCACTTCGCCGTCGATGCGCAGGCCGTCGGAGAAGCGCAACTCGCCATGAACGGCAGTGCCCTCGCCGATCAGGCTGCGGATCGGCGGCTGCTTCTTGAACTTGAACCACATGATCTTGACCCTTCGCGTTCCCAACACCGGGCGGTTCACAGCTTGGCCATCTGCGCGGCCCGAACTGCACCAGAACCGTCCAACACCCTGACCTGAACGGTTTTTACCATGGCCTGCGGGGGGTGGTCGATGCGGCCTTCCACGCGGGCGTACTGCCTGATCTGCAGCTTGGGCGCACCGTCTTGCACCACCAGGCTCCAGGGCTTGCCGTCCAGCAGCCCCCCCAGCGTGAACTCGCAGCGGCCCTCGAACGGGGCGGCGGTCTTGCCGTTCTGCACCAACAGCAACTGGTAGCGAAGCTGGCCCGGCGATACCGCCTCGGCCTGGAAGCCGCGCACCAGCAGACCCTCGGGCGAACCGGCCACCGGCAACAGGCGCTCGAAGAAGCCCAGATCGGCCTTCAGGACCAGGTTGTCGGCCTCCGCCTGCTTCAACTGGCTGGCCAGCCGCTCCTGCGCGGCCTTCTCGGCCTTCAGCAGGCTGTCGGCCGTGTTGGCGATCGACTGGGCCCGCTCGCGCTCGTCGCGCAACGTGGCCAATTCGGCTCGCAGTTGGGCGAGTTCCTCCTTGGACCCGCGGTCCAGGCCCGCGATGTCCTTGCCGAACTCGAAAGCCCACATGGCGATCGCCGCCGAGAAACCGAACACCACCGCCACCACCGCCCAGCGCAAGGGCCAGGGCAGGTGGCTGCGAACAATCATGCGCGGAGCGCTGATCGACAGGCGGCGGCGGATGAGTTTCCAGCGCATGTGGCGGACTCTCGGGCTCCAAAGGCACGAAAGGCCGCATGAGCGGCCTTTCGAATTGCAACGATCGAATGTCGTCGGCGAGCGGTATCAGCGCTTGCTGAACTGCTTGCGACGACGCGCGCCGTGCAGGCCGACCTTCTTGCGCTCGACTTCACGCGCATCGCGCGTCACGAAGCCGGCTTGGCTCAGGTCGGGCTTGAGGGCCGCGTCGTAGTCGATCAGCGCGCGGGTGATGCCGTGGCGAACCGCGCCGGCCTGGCCGGACTCGCCGCCGCCTTGCACGTTGACCTTGATGTCGAAGGCCTCGCCATTGCCCGTCAGCAGCAGGGGCTGCTTGACGATCATGATCGAGGTCTGGCGGCCAAAGTACTCGTCGACGGTCTTGCCGTTGACGAGGATCTGGCCGGTGCCCTTCTTCATGAAGACGCGAGCGACCGACGACTTGCGACGGCCGGTGCCATAGTTCCAATTACCGATCATCACCGCTCCTTAGATTTCCAGCGCCTTGGGCTGCTGGGCGGCGTGCGGGTGCGTATCGCCCGCATACACCTTCAGCTTCTTGATCATGGCGTAGCCGAGCGGGCCCTTGGGCAGCATGCCCTTGACGGCCTTTTCCAGGGCGCGCCCCGGGTGCTTGGCTTGCATGTCCTTGAACTTGGTGCCGTAGATACCGCCCGGGAAGCCCGAGTGGCGGTAGTACACCTTGTCGTTGGCCTTGTTGCCGGTGACACGGATCTTGTCGGCGTTCAGGATGATGATGAAATCACCGGTGTCCACGTGAGGCGTGTAAATGGCCTTGTGCTTGCCGCGCAAACGGAGTGCCACTTCGCTGGCAACACGTCCGAGCACCTTGTCGGTGGCGTCAATCACAAGCCACTCGTGCTTCACTTCGGCCGGCTTGGCGCTGAAGGTCTTCATGAGGGTCTTTGATAAGAATGAAACGGCTGTTCGAACGGATCGCTCGCCGCCTTCGGAACCGCTCGGATGGGGCGGCCTCTCAGGCTGGCCGGGCACTTTGCCAGGCCGCCCGCCGGCATGGGAACATGCGGCAATGCCTCTGGAAAAGCCCGTTCTCCCCGCCGTTGAAACGGGAAAGCCCGCGAGTATAACCCAGTCGCCGGGTGAAGGAAACGGCCGTTCCCAGCGCATTCCTGGGCGATTGGGGCGAGCTCTCCACCCGGGTCCGCTAGACTAGGGTTATCACCTAGGTCAAGGAGGCCACCATCATGGGCCAACCCGACGATCGCCCGACGCCCACCGAACTGATCCAGTTCCCGGGCGCCGAGGCCACCGCCCCGGCCGAGAAAGCCTCGCCGGCCTTTCGCTGGATCCCCATCCGCTCGCTCGCCCAGCGCCATCGGCCCCGGGTACTCGCGCACCTGCTGTCTCTCGCACCAGAAGACCGATACCTGCGCTTCGGCTACGCCGCCAACGACGCCCAGATCGGCCGCTATGTGGACAACCTCGATTTCGAGCGTGACGAAGTGTTCGGCGTCTTCAACCGGCGCCTCGAGTTGATCGCCTTGGCCCACCTGGCCTACCTGCCGGATTCGTCGCAACTGCGACACGCCGCCGAGTTCGGTGTCTCGGTGTCGCCCAAGGCACGTGGTCGCGGGTACGGCAGCCGCTTGTTCGAGCACGCGGTGCTGCATGCGCGCAACCGCCACGTGGACACGATGATCATCCACGCCCTGAGCGAAAACGCCGCCATGCTGCGCATCGCCCGGCAGGCGGGGGCCAGCGTCGTGCGCGAGGGTTCTGAATCCGAGGCCCGGCTGCGCCTGCCACACGAAACGCTGGGCTCCCATCTGGAGGCCCTGGTCGAGGAGCAGGCCGCCGAGCTGGATTACCAGCTCAAGAGCAACGCCCAGCGGGTGGACCTGCTGAAGGCCATCATCGGCGAGATCAAGGACGGTATCCGCAAGGTCCGTCAAGCCGCCATCGAGTGATCCGGGCCGGCGGCCCCGGGGGCGTTCAGTAGGCCGTCAGGTTCATCATGCCGACCCGGAAGGCGGTCGTGCCGTTGACGCCGGTCAGGCGGACGGCGCGCACGCCGCGCACCACCGGCGACTGCGCGTTCTGCCCGTTGAAGATCACATAGATGCCCGCTGGCGAGCCGATCCATGACGACCACTGCGATGCCGTGGCCCAGGCGCCGCTGGCGTCCTGCACATCGAGCCGCAGTGCGCCGATGAAGTTGACGCCGTTGTAGGCCGACGAGCCGATGAGGCTGACGCTCATGATGCTCAGGTCGAGCAGGCCCCCGTTCGGGTTGCGGATCTCCAGCGATTTCTCGAGCACCTCGAAGCCAAAGGGCGACGGCGCCGACCACGGGTAGGCCGGCTTGAACTTCAGCATGAACAGGCCGTCCGAGGTGGTCTGTTGGCAAGTCTTCACCAGGCTGCAGTCCAGCGGGCCGGCATCGGTGAAGGTTTCCTGCACCGCAGCGGCATTGAGCGACACGGCGGCCAAGGCGGCCGCGATCCATCCGGTCTTCATCACGTCTCCTGACGGCCCGGGCATCGGGCCAGGCGGCCACTGTGACCGGCGCAGATTGGGGTGGCCTTAAGGGGCATACCATGCCGCGATGAACACGCCCACCCAAGCGCCCTATGCGGAACTGGACCCGGCCACCGTGCTGGACGCTCTGCAGGACGCTGGCTTGCCGAGCGACGGCCGGCTGCTGCAACTGAATTCCTACGAAAACCGCGTCTACCAGGTGCCGCTGGACGACGGCCGGGTGGTGGTCTCCAAGTTCTACCGGCCCGGGCGCTGGAGCGATGCGCAGATCCTCGAAGAGCATGGCTTCGCCGCCGAGTTGGCCGCCGCCGAACTGCCCGTGGCCGCGCCGTTGGCATTGCAGGCCGACGCGGCACGCGGCACGGTGCGGGTGGACCCGCGGGCCCCGACGCTGGCGTTCTTCGCCACCGCCACGGGCTCGGAGTTTCGCTTCGCTGTCAGCGAACGCTGGGCCGGGCGTGCCCCCGAGCTGGAGCGCCCCGACACGCTGGCCTGGATCGGCCGGCTGCTGGCGCGCATGCACCGGGTGGGCGCCCGCTCATCGTTCCAGCACCGCAGGACATTGAACGCCGCCACCTTCGGCCATGCACCCCGGCAGCGCCTGCTGGACGGTGGCTTCGTCCACCCCGAGGTCGAAGGCGCCTGGGTCGCCGCCAGCGCCGCCGCCCTGGCCGAGGTGGACGCTGCGTTCGAGCGCCACGGCAGCGTCCACTCGATCCGCCTGCACGGCGATTGCCACTCCGGCAACGTGCTGTGGCGCGACGAGGGGGCCGGTGCCGGCCCGCATTTCGTGGATCTGGACGACGCCTGCACCGGTCCGGCCATCCAGGACCTGTGGATGCTGCTGCCCGGCGAGCGCCAGGCGGTGGAGGCAGCGCTGCACCACCTGCTCGATGGCTACCGCGACTTCATGGAATTCGACGACCGCGAGTTGCTGTTGATCGAGCCGCTGCGCACCTTGCGCATGATCCACCACAGCGCCTGGCTGGCCGAGCGCTGGGGCGACCCGGCATTCCCGATCGCCTTCCCGTGGTTCGAGAGCCCGTCCTACTGGCAGCAGCAGGCGACCGAGTTGCGCGAGCAGGTCGAGCGCATGCAAGAGGTCATGCGCTGAGCAAGCGCGTCACCCGCTGCACGTAGTCCGCCGGGTTGTCCAGGCGGCCGCCGTCGGCCAGCAGGGCCTGGTCGAACAGGATATGGGCCAGGTCGTCGAAGCGCGGGTCCTCGCCCAGCTTCTTCACCAGCGCGTGCTCGGGGTTCACCTCGAGGATGGGCTGGGCGTTCGGGGCCTCCTGGCCGGCCTGCTTCAGCAACCTGGCCAGGTGGGCGCTCATGTCGCCCTCGTCCACCACCACGCAGGCGGGTGAATCGACCAGGCGGCTGGTGGTGCGCACGTCCTTGGCGCGGTCCTTCAGGGTTTCCTTCAGGCGCTCCAGCACCGGCTTGAAGGCCTCGGCGGTTTCCTCGGCCTTCTTCTTCTCGTCTTCGTCCTGCAGCTTGCCCAGGTCGAAGGCCCCCTTGGCCACGCTCTGCAGCGTGTGGCCCTCGAACTCGTGCAGGTGCGACAGCATCCACTCGTCCACCCGGTCGGTCAGCAGCAGGACCTCGATGCCCTTCTTGCGGAAGATCTCCAGCTGCGGGCTGGCCTTGGCCGCGCCCAGCGAATCGGCGGCGATCACGTAGATCGCCTCCTGGCCTTCCTTCATGCGCTTGACGTAGTCGGCCAGCGAGACACCTTCGTCGGCGTGGGTCGACGCGAAGCGGAACAGCTTGGCCAGGCGTTCCTGGTTCTGGAAGTCCTCGCCGATGCCCTCCTTCATGACCGAGCCGAACTCGTTCCAGAAGGCCTGGTACTTGGCGCGCTCCTCGGCGCTCTCGCTGTCGGCCAGCGCTTCCAGCATGCCCAGCACACGCTTGGTCGAGCCTTCGCGGATGGCCTTCACGTCGCGGCTTTCCTGCAGCAGCTCGCGGCTGACGTTCAGCGGCAGATCGGCCGAATCGATCACGCCCTTGACGAAGCGCAGGTAAGTCGGCATCAGCGCCTCGGCGTCGTCCATGATGAAGACGCGCTTGACGTAGAGCTTGACGCCGCCGCGCTTGTCGCGGTTCCACAGGTCGAACGGCGCCTTGGCGGGCACATAGAGCAGCTGGGTGTACTCGCTGCGGCCCTCGACCCGGTTGTGGGTGTAGGCCAGCGGCGGCTGGCTGTCGTAGCTGAGCTGCTGGTAGAAGGCCTGGTACTCGGCGTCGGTGATGTCGCTCTTGGCGCGGGCCCACAGTGCCGCAGCCTTGTTGACAGTCTCCCACTCGTCCTTCTTGACCTGCTTGCCGGCCTCCTGGTCCCACTCTTCCTTCTGCATCAGGATCGGCAGCGAGATGTGGTCGGAGTACTTCGAGACGATGGACTTCAGCTTCCAGGTCGACAGGAACTCGGCCTCGTCGTCGCGCAGGTGCAAGATCACGTCGGTGCCGCGGCTGGCCTTGCTGATGGTTTCCAGCTCGAACTCGCCGGTGCCTTCCGAGCTCCAGCGCACGCCCTGCTCGGCGGGCAGGCCGGCGCGGCGGGTCTCCACAGTCATGCGGTCGGCCACGATGAAGCCGGAATAGAAGCCGACGCCGAACTGGCCGATCAGGTTGGCGTCTTTCTTCTGCTCGCCCTCGAGCTTGGCCATGAACTCCCGCGTGCCGCTCTTGGCGATGGTGCCGAGATGGGCCGAAGCCTCCTCGGCGCTCATGCCGATGCCGTTGTCGCGGATGGTCAGCGTCTTGGCCTCGGCGTCGAAGAAGACGCGCACCTCCAGGTTGGGGGCGTCCTCGTACAAGGCGGCGTTGTCCAGGGCCTCGAAGCGCAGCTTGTCGCAGGCGTCGGAGGCGTTCGAAACCAGCTCGCGCAGGAAGATCTCCTTGTTGGAGTACAGCGAGTGGGTGACGAGGTGCAGGATCTGCTTGACCTCGGCCTGGAAGGCATGGGTTTGCTTGGTCATGGGTGGTTCAGGGTCTCGGGTTTCGACAGTCGGGCGGCGCGCGCCCACGCGCAGGCATCTGGGGGCAGCCGACGCCCTTTCAAGGGGCGCGGTCAGCGGATCGAACCCAGGGCGCCGGCGCCTTCCAGCAGGTCGCGCCCAGTGGCCAGGTAGTGGTAGAAGGCGCGCTGCACATCCGACGGGGTGGGGTCGCAGCGCTGCAGCAGGCTGCCGCAGGCCGTGGCCAGCACGATGCGGTAGCCGCCCATGCTGCCGCCGACCGGCTCCTTGGTGACCGTGAAGCCGTAGCTGGTGTCGAAGTTGCCCGGCGCATGCGTGCGCAGCACCACGTCGGTGGTGGTCTGCAGCTTGTGGGCAGAGTGCTTGATCAGCCAGAGCTGAGCGCGCTCCCACTCGGGCTTGCACGCGCCGCACTCCACCGGAGCCAGTTGCGTTGCCGGGGCCAGCCGGCCCTGGATCCGGCCGCTGATGCTGGAGCCAGCGCAGCCCGCAGCCAATGTGATGACCATGGTGGCGCAGAGAACCATCTTCGCGAACATGGGAGCCGCCTTTGGAATGTGGCGGGAATGGTAAGTCAAGGTGCGGCGGCCTTGCGGGCGAGGTTGCACCAGTGGCGTGGGTCCTCGTAGCCGGTGCTGCCGTGGACCGCCTTGTGCGCGCTGCCACAGGCCAGCGGCCGAAGCCGGGCGAATTCGATGTCCTTCTCCGCCGTGCCCCACAGGCAGCTGCGGCCGTCGTAGGACGCGCAGGCCGGGTCGCCGCTGGCCAGGAGCGCATACACCAGGTCGCCGGCATTGGGCGGTGGGAAGTGGCCGGCGCGCCAGCGTAGGCGCGGCGCCACCGGCTGGGTGGAGGTCGACGTCGGCCGTGCCGAGGTCGCGGCCGGGGGCGCCGCGGAGATCACGGCCTCGACCGCCTTGGGGGCGGCGCTCGGCTTGGGTGCAACGGGCTGCGCCACGGAGGGGGCCGTGGCGGCGGGCGGCGCCGGTTTGCTGGCGGCCTGGGCCAGCGCGCGCTGTGCGGCGGCCCGTTCGGCCTCGGCCTTCCAGCGCGCCTCGGCGTCCGCCTGGGACTTGGCGCGTTGGGCCGCGGCCAGCTTCTCCAGGTTGGCGCGGTCCGCCTCGGCCTGCCGCCGCGCCTCCTCGGCCAACGCCGCGGACCGGCGGGCTTGCTCCAGTTGAGCCGCGGCCTGCGCCGCCGCGTCGGTGGTGTGGCGGTGCCAGGTGTAAGCGCCGTAAGCCAACCCCAATGCAGCGGCCAGTGCGAGCCCCATGCCCCATCGTCGGCCTGTTCGCCCACCCACCGCCGGCTGCACGGCCGGCACATTGGCGCGACCGTTGACCAACGAACGCAGGGCCTTGACCAGCACCTCGACATCCGAGTCCCAGCGCGCATGCGTGAGCTCGACGGCATTGCGGTAGGCCAGGGCCTGCAGGTCGCCGGGCAGGTCTTCGGCACGCGGCATGTGGGCGCCCTGGACCAGCACCGGCACCACCGGGATGTCGCGCTTCAGCGCCGAGGCGGTTTCCAGGCGGACGAAATCCAGCGGGTCGTCGAGGCGGCGCGCACCAGCTGTGTCGCGCGCCGTCAACCAGCCTTTGCCGATGACGGCCAGCAGCACGCCGCAGGAGGCCACGTGCTCGTCGATCGCCTGGCGGAAGTCGCGCCCAGGCTCGATCGCGGCCACGTCCATGAACACCGCGTCGTGGCCGAAGTGCTGCGACAACTCGTCGAACAGGCGCCCGGCCTGGCCTTCGGTGTCGTCGCGGCGGTAGCTGATGAAGATCGCGCTCATGGGGAGGGCGATCGTAGCCAGCGCCCGGCGCGAGGTCCATCCCACGCCCGGACGACGAATCAGGGGGGTGGGCCGATCCAGCGCCAGGCCGAGGCGCCCGCTGCCACCCGGCCGTCCCGGACCAGCTTGAGCAGGTGGGCGGTCAAGGAGCGCAGCGCGATGCCGTGGCGTGCATCGGGCACGTCGCCGTAGACCACCGGCACCAGCGATTCGGCGCTGGCTTCCCCTGCGGCCTGCAGGGCGGCCGCCACCTTGGCCTCGCGCGCCAGGCGGTGGGCGATGAGCTTGCGCACCTCCGCGTGCGGCTCGGCCATCAGGAAGCCGTGGCCGGGCGCGAACCAGCGCAGCTCCAGCGACAACAGCCGCTCCAGCGACGCGAGGTAGGTCGCCATCTCGCCGTCCGGCGGGTTGATGACCACGGTGGAGCCCTGCATCACATGGTCACCGGTGAACAGCAACTGCTCTTCCTCCAGCAGCCAGCAGAGGTGGTTGGAGGCGTGGCCCGGCGTGGCCACCGCGCGCAGCGTGGCACCGTGGCCCAGCACGAGGCGCTCACCGTCCTCGGGCACCAGGTCCGGGTGAAAACCGGTGTCCTGCCACACGGGGTGCGCGGCCACCCGGCCGACGGTCGGTGCGCCGGTCAGCGCGCGCAGCCGGGCCACGGCGGGCGAGTGGTCCTTGTGGGTGTGGGTGACGACGATGCGCACGATGCGGCCGGGTGCGGCGGCAGCCAGCACCGCCTGCAGGTGGGCCTCGGTGTGGGCGTCATCCGGGCCGGGGTCGAGCACCGTCACCTCGTCGCTGCCCGGGGCGCGCAGCAGGTAGGTGTTGGTGCCGGGGCCGGTCATCACCGAGCCGTTGGCGCAGGTGACCCGGGTCACCCGCTCGGACAGCACCACCGGGCGCAACGGCGGCAGCTCGAAGCAGACATCGCCATGGCCCGCCGGGTCGAGCCGGCCGATCTCGGCATACGCCCATTCGCCGGGCAGCACCGGGCGCGGCCGGCCAGCCGCGTCTCGCCCGACGCGCGGCATCATGCGCGGCGGCTGGCGGCGTGTGCGAGCCTCGGCCAGGCAGGCCTCGACGCTGGCGAAACGAGCCAGGTCCTTCAGCGTCTCGCGGGTCACCGGCAGCAGCTTCAGCGCCCGCGCCTTGTCCAGCGCCTCGGCGGGCGTCAGCCAGGCGATCTCGACCGCCTCGCCTTCGTCGGCCACCGGCTCCTGCCCCGCCGGCGCGCGGGCGACGAAAAAGCGGGTGTCGAAGCGCTTGGGCAGGCCGGGCGGCGTGAGCCAGTGGCTGTGGTACGCCAGGGCACCCGCATCCAGCCGCAGATCGTGGCGCTCGCACAGGGCGACGAAATCGGCCCCGGTGCGCAACTTCTGCAATTCGGGCAGGGCCGCCGCGACGTCGCCCCCCGCGGCCAGCAGCAGGTTGACCTCTTCGGCACACTCGCGGATGGCGGCCACGCTGTAGTCCAGCGCCCCGGTGGCCAGGCCGAGCCGCTCGTTGGCGGCCGCCGCCTCGTCGCCATCGCAGCGGCCATGCAGGCTGCCGTCGACCGGATCGAGCACACCGCCCGGGAAGACCCAGACGCCGCTGCGCATGTCGCCGTCACGTTCGGCGCGGCGCAGCATCAGCACCTGCAAGGCGCCGTCCGGGCCGTCGCGCAGCACGATGACGCTGGCGGCCTGGCGGGCGCCCACGGCGTCGGCGTCCTGGGGCGGATGGGCGGTGGTCGTCGTCATTCGGGCATTGTCTGCCGGGCGGCCCCATCTGCCAGCAAGACGGCGATCTCGCCGGGGGCGTAGCCCGCCTCGGCGAGCAGCTCGCGGGTGTGCTCGCCGATGTCCGGCGCCGGGCGCGGCGCCTCGGGCCTGCTGCGGTCGAAGCGCGGCGCCGGCGCGGGCTGGGGCACGCCGTCCACCGGCACGAAGCCCTGGCGTTGCACGGCCTGCGGGTGCTCGCGCGCCTCCGCCAGCGTCAGCACCGGGGCCACGCAGGCATCCGTGCCCTCCAGCAGCTGGGCCCACTCGTCGCGCGGCCGGGTGCGGAAGATCACTGCCAGCGCCTCGCGCATCTCGGGCCACAGGCGGCGGTCGTACTGGCGCTGCACGAAGCGCGCCTCCAGGCCGATGCGCCCGGCCAGGTCGGCGAAGAACTTCGGCTCCAGCGGGCCGATGGCCAGCCAGCGGCCGTCCGCTGTCTCGTAGGTGCCGTAGAAGGGCGCGCCGCCGTCCAGCAGGTTGGCGCCGCGCTGGCTGGCATCCCAGCCGCCACCGGCCGCCAGGCCGTGGAACAGCGACATCAGCGAGGCCACGCCGTCGACCATCGCCGCGTCCACCACCTGCCCGCGGCCAGAGCGCTGGCGCTCGAACAGCGCCGCCATCACGCCGAAGGCCAGGTAGAGCGCGCCGCCGCCGTAGTCGCCCACCAGGTTCAGCGGCGGCACCGGCGCGCCGCCGGCCGGGCCGATGGCGTGCAGCGCGCCGGTGAGGGCGATGTAGTTGATGTCGTGCCCGGCGGCGTGGGCCAGCGGGCCGGTCTGGCCGAAGCCGGTCATGCGGCCGAAGACCAGGCCGGGGTGGCGCGCATGGCAGTCCGCCGGGCCCAGGCCCAGCCGCTCGGCGACGCCGGGGCGCCAGCCCTCGATCAGCACATCCGCCCGGTCGATCAGGCGCAGCGCGGCCTCGCGGCCTGCTGCGCCCTTCAGATCCAGCGCGATCGAGCGGCGGCTGCGCGCGGCGACATCGTTGCGCTTGTCCAGCGCCACGCCCAGGCCGCTGGGCTCCAGGCGGTCGATGCGCACCACGTCCGCCCCCAGATCCGCCAGCAGCATCGCGCACATCGGGCCCGGGCCGATGCTGGCCAGCTCGACCACCCGCAGTCCATGCAACGGTCCCATCTCAGTTCCGCCCGGCCGCCCGAAGGGACTGAGACGCCCCCTCGGGGGGCAGCAAGCGAAGCGCGCGTGGGGGTGTCATTTCAGTTTCCCGGGCCACCCAGGCGGCACAGGCCTGAGGGCGTTTGAATGTCGGCTTCGAGGTATGGCGGTACGCCCTCGGGCAATGCCACCACGCTGATGTCGTCGGCCAGTCCCAGGCGCTCGAACCAGTGCTGCAGCCGCGGGGCGTCGGCGCTGTGGGCGGTGAGACGGACCAGCGCACAACCCTGGTCCGGCAGGCGCGAGGCCGGGTGCACGCCGACCGGCCACTCGATCAGGGCGGGCGCCAGGCCGCCGAGTGGCAGGCCACCGTCCGGGGTCAGCGTGATCAGCCAGCGCAGGTCACCGCGGGTCATCGTCTCCACCTCGCCCAGCACGGGGCGGATCTCATCGGCCAGCGCACGCAGGTCGCTGGTGCGCGCGACCCAGGTGGCCAGGCGCGGCGGCACACTCGCTGCCAGCCGGTCCAGCCCAAACCAGCGGGGCCGCGCCGGCGCGGGCGCCGCCGGGTTCGGTGCGATCACCTCGAGGAAACGGCCTTCGCCCAGGCGCAGCAACCGGTTGTGGGTGCCCATGCGCGGGTGCTCGCCGCCCGGCTGCAGCGGCACGCCCAGCCACCGCGACACCGCGTCGGCGCCGCCCGCCAGATCCGGGGCGACGAGGGTCAGATGATCGAGTTGACAAAGGGACATCGCAGGGTCGGGCAGCGGCGGCGCACCGCGCAAGGCCAGGAGGCTGTCGGGCATTGGGTCGGGCCCGCGCCGGGGTGAGTTGCGACGCCAGTCTAGGCGACGGCGAGGCGTGTGGCACGGCCACACAACGAGGCGACAACGACGAATGGTGCCGCAAATCACCCCGGCCCTTCGGGTTGGGCCTGGAAGCCGGCTGATCCGTCGTTGCAAATGCTCGCGATACCGCCCGGTATCGCTGCGCTTTGCGCCTAGGCTGAGCCGGCTTCCAGGCCCAACGCGGGCCCGACCCAATGCCCGACAGCCTCCTAGAATTGCCCGGATGAGCGACACCCCGGCCGCCACGCTGCGGATCCTGCCCCAGGGCTGGGCGGCCCCCGTGCAGCCTGGCCAGAGCCTGCTCGAAGCTGCCCAGACGGCCGGCATCCGGTTGGCGCGCTCCTGCCGCAACGGGACCTGCCGCGCCTGCCGGTGCCTGCTGCTTGAGGGCACGGTGCGCTACCGCATCGACTGGCCGGGACTCTCGGCCGACGAGAAGGCCGACGGCTGGGTGCTGCCCTGCGTGGCCCTGGCCGCTGGCGACGTGGCCATCGACGCCCCGTTCGCCCAGGCATCATCGACACCACCCTGAGGAGACCACGATGTTCAAGGCCCTGCTGCTGACCCAGGAGAACAAGACCACCACCACCACGCTCACCGATCTGGACGAGAGCGCCCTGCCGCCGGGCGAGGTGACAGTGCGGGTGGACTACTCCAGCCTGAACTACAAGGACGCCCTGGCCGTGACCGGCCGCGGCGCCATCGTGCGCAGCTGGCCGATGGTGCCAGGCATCGACCTGGCCGGCTCGGTCGAATCCAGCCAGCACCCCGATTGGAAACCCGGCGACCGGGTGGTGGTGAACGGCTGGGGCATGGGCGAGACGAACTGGGGCGGCCTGGCGCAGAAGGCCAGCCTGAAGGCCGCGTGGCTGCTGCGCCTGCCAGCCGCCTTCGGCCCGCGCGAGGCCATGGCCATCGCCACCGCCGGCTACACCGCCGCGCTGTGCGTGATGGCGCTGCAGAAGCACGGCACGAAGCCGGGCGACGGCGAGGTGCTGGTCACCGGCGCGGCCGGCGGCGTGGGCTCGGTGGCGGTGGCGCTGCTGGCCGGCCTGGGCTACACGGTGAGCGCCTCCACCGGCCGGCCGCAGGAGGCGGATTACCTGAAGCTGATGGGCGCCACGAACATCGTCGACCGCGGCACCCTGTCCGCCGCCGGCCGCCCGCTGCAGACCGAGCGCTGGGCCGGCGTGGTGGATTCGGTCGGCAGCCACACGCTGGCCAACGCACTGGCACAGACCCGCTGGAACGGCGCGGTGGCGGCCTGTGGCCTGGCCCAGGGCCACGACCTGCCGGCCACCGTGATGCCCTTCATCCTGCGCGGTGTCACCCTCTACGGCATCAACTGCGTCTACCAACCCAACGCCGTTCGCGAGCAGGCCTGGGCCCTGCTGGCGGCGCACCTGAAGCCCGAGCAGCTGGCGCAGATGACGCACGAGGTGGGCTTGAGCGACATCGTGAAGGCCAGCAACGACCTGCTGGCCGGGCGCATCCGCGGGCGCACGGTCGTCGACGTGAACCGTTAGCAGCGCGGCCAGCGCACGGCCGCTCCGAAGTAACCGTGCTTGAAGTCAAGTGGAACA
>JADMKA010000235.1 GCA_018780145.1 Vitreoscilla sp.
GCGCGTACAGCAGCATCGAGCCGTGGCCGTTGGACAGCACGAAGCGGTCGCGGTCGGCCCAGTGCGGGTTCGTCGGGTTGTGCTTCAGGTGGCGCGACCACAGGGCCTGGGCCATCTCGGCCATGCCCATCGGGGCGCCGGGGTGGCCGGAATTGGCCTGCTGGACGGCGTCCATGGCCAGCGCGCGGATCGCGTCGGCCATCTGGGGGTGGGAGGGAAGGGTCGAGGGGGCAATGGCCATGGCGGGGTCGCGGCCCCGGGGGCGAGGCCAAGCGTGCAGGGGGTGGGAACGGGCGGGGAGGCCCGCATTTTAGCGGGGCCGGATAATCCGGCCCCACCATGCACGGCCTGCACCTCACCGCCGACCTGCGCGGCTGCGACAGCACCCGCGCCACGCTGACCGATCCGGCCCTGCTCCGATCGGCCTGCCTGGCGGCGGTGGAGGAGGCCGGGCTGCACGCGGTGGCCGAGCTGTTCCACCGTTTCCAGCCGCTGGCCGGCAGCACCCAGCCGCCGGGCGTGACGGGGGTGGTCCTGCTGGCCGAGTCGCACCTGGCGGTCCACACCTGGCCCGAACTCGGCGTGGTGACGCTGGATGTCTATGTCTGCAACCTCGGCGCCGACCATTCGACTCAGGCCGAGGCGCTGCTGGATCGCCTGCTCGCCGCGTTCGCGCCATGCGAGGCGACCACGCAGCGCCTGATGCGCGGGGCTTGACCTTGCTCAAGGCGCCCGCGCGCCGCTCTGTCACGCTGCAGGCTCCCAACCGTGGAGTCCCGCCATGCGCCCTTTGGCCCTGACAGTCATCCGTGAAGAACACCAGGCCCTGGCGGCCATGTTGCGGTCCATCCCGTTGTTGCTGGCCCAGGCCCGCCGCAGCGGCCAGCTGCCGGATTTCGCCGTGTTGCGCGCGATGCTGTTCTACATCGACGAGTTTCCCGAGCGCCTGCACCACACCAAGGAAAGCGAGTTGCTGTTCCCGCTGGTGCGGGCCCGTGCGCCCGAGGTGGGCGACACGCTCGACAGGCTGGACCGCGACCACGCGGCCGGCGAGCGCGCGATCCGCGATCTGGAGCACCAGCTGCTGGCCTTCGAGGTGATGGGCGAGTCGCGCCGGGCGGTGTTCGAGGAGGCGGCGCAGCGCTACATCGATTTCTACCTGGCGCACATGATGGTCGAGGAGGAACAGGTGCTGCCGGCAGCGCAGAAGTACCTGTCGGCCGCCGATTGGGCCTCGCTCGACGCCGCGTTCGCCGCCAACCGCGACCCGCTCACCGGCCACGAGGCGGCCGACGAGTACCGGCCGCTGTTCCAGCAGATCCTGAACCGCGCGCCGGCGCCTGTCGGACTCGGGTAACACCAACCTGCTAAGGTGCCGCCTGATCCTGGAGGCGACACCCTTGAGCAAACCTTTTCCCTGGGCTCGGTGCTGGGCCACGCTGGCGCTGGGCGCTGCCTTGGCCGGCGCTGCCGGTGCCGCCGAGATCGAGCTGAACTTCGACTTCGGCCAGGGCCATGCCTTTCTGGGCGTCGGGACCCAGGTCTGGATGAAGGGCGACAAGGGCGGTGCCGGCGACGCGGCCGCGGGCGGCGCCAAGAAGCGGCGCTCGGCCGCGGCCCAGGCGCCCGACGACGATGGCGACGCGTCGACCCGCCTGCTGCGCGAGATCAATGCGCGCTTCGTCCGCGTGTCGATGATCCCCAAGATCACCTTCAGCCAGTTGCGCCCCGGCATGAGCGTCGAGCAGGTGCGGGCGGTGCTGGAAGAGAACGACAGCAGCGCCCAGCGCGACCGCGTGGAGGCCTTCAACCGCCGGATGCGCGCGCTGGACATCCGACCGGTGCTGATCTTCTGGCGCATGCCCGAGCCCTGGGTCGAGATCCGCAAGCAGCGCGCCGGCTCCAAGAGCCAGGCCAACTACGCCCGGCCCGAGCGCATCGGCGACTACGTGAACCTGATCGTCGCGCAGATGGCCTGGCTGCAGCGCCATGGCGTGCAGCCGGCGGCGGTGGAGCTGACCAACGAACCGCAGGGCGCCTGGGACACCCAGTACACCCGCGAGGACTACGCCACGCTGGTGCAAAAGGCGCGGGCCGCGATGGACGCCCACGGCCTGCAGGCCTGGCCGATCGCCGGCCCCGGCACCGGCATCCGCAACTTCGACCACTTTGTCGGCGCCCTGCAGTCCAGCGGCGCGGTGCGCTCGCTGGGCTACATCAGCGCGCACGTCTACCAGTCGCCGCAGATGCTGGCGGACCCTGCCACACCTGGCGTGGCCAGCTTCCTCGGGCGTGGCAAGTTCGGCCCCATCCTGATCACCGAGTTCGGTGTCAAGAAGCACAACGAGGACGACGACCAGGCGCAGAGCGACCTGGACGTGGAGTCGCCCGAGTACGCCCTGGCTGCTGCGGCCGAGAGCGTGCTGCTGCTGGGCCATGGCGCCGGCGGCCTGATCTACTGGCAGTTGCAGGATTTCTCGTGGAGCAAGAAGCCGCACGGCCTGCTCAGTGAGACGGGCCAGCGGCGGCCGGTGGCCGAAGCGCTGAAGGCGCTGTTCGGGACCGTGCCGCCAGGCGCCAAGGTGGTGGGCACCGGCCGGCCGCGCGCCGAGCTGCCGGCGGTGGCCTTGCAGTCGGGCGGCAAGACCCATGTGATGCTGGTCAACCGCGGCGCGCAGGCGCAGCAGATCGTGGCCCGCTTCCAGGGCGGCGCCACCCGCTGCACGGAGGGCGTGCCCCGCGTCGAGGCCTGGAGCGCGGCGCGCGCCGATCCCCGAGCGGCGGTGAAGGCCAGCGTGGGCGCGGATTGCGTGCTGCGCGCCGATCTCTTGCCAGGCACCGTGGCGACGGTGGTCCTTCCATGAATGTCGCACCACGAGCGTTGGTGCTGGCCGCCGGCCGCGGCGAGCGCATGAAGCCGCTGACCGACCGCACCCCCAAGCCCTTGCTGGTGGTGCGCGGCAAGCCGTTGATCGAGTGGCACCTGGAGGCCCTGGCCGCCGCCGGGGTGCGCGAGGTGGTGGTCAACACCGCCTGGCTGGAGGAGCAGTTCCCGGCGGCACTGGGCGACGGCACGCGCTGGGGCCTGACGCTGCACTATTCGACCGAAGGCCGCGACCACGGCGGCGCGCTGGAGACCGCGGGCGGCATCGCCAAGGCCCTGCCGTGGCTGGCGCCGCGCGGGAACGAGCCTTTCTGGGTCGTCTCCGCCGACGTGTACCTGCCAGGCTTCGATTTCCCGCAGGCGGTGGCCGACGAGTTCACGGCCGGGCCGCGCTGGGCCGAGCTGTGGCTGGCGCCGAACGCGCCGCACCACCCGCGTGGCGACTATGGCATCGGCGCCGATGGCCTGGCCCTGCTGCACGCCCCGCAGCGCTACACCTGGGCCAGCGTCGGCCTGTTCCGGCCGGCGATGTTCGCCGACCTGGCGCCCGGCACCCGCATGCCGCTGCGGCCCCGGCTGGACGCGGCCATCGCCGCGCGCCGCCTCGGCGCCCGCTTGTGGACCGGCGGCTGGACGGATGTGGGCACGCCCGAGCGGCTGGCCGCGTTGAACGCGCCCTGAACGAGAAAGGCCGCACCCGGCGACGGGTGCGGCCCCCCCCGGCCCGGCAGCGCCGGGCGGAACCATCAGAAGATGGTGATCGAGCGGGGCATCGGCTGCCCGTTGTTGCCTTCGTTGTTCTCGGCCAGCGCACCGGCCGAATCCACCAGGAAGCCCAGGTAGTAGGTGCCCGGGGCCACGTTGGCGGGGATCGTCAGCGAGCGGGTGAAGCTGCCGATGGCGCCGGCCGACGCCGACGCGCCGGTGTTGGTGCCGAGCAGGAGATCGCCGGTGCTGATGATGCTGTTGGTCGACAGGTAGAAGCCGATGTTGAAGGTCTGGAACGAGGTGCCCTGGTTGCCGAAGGTGAAGCCGACACTGACTGTCGACCCCCGCGCGGCGGAAGCCGGCGAGCTGATCAGCCCGCTGGTGCCCGAGCCGGTGCGCCTCAGGGCCGAGCCGGCCACGTCGCGTTCGGTCGTGCCGTCGGTGTAGAGCGCCCGGATGCCGGCGCGGTCGTCGGGCAGCGGGTCGACCTCCTTCGAGTTGCCCAGCGGGCCGCCGTTGGCGTAGAACGAGTTCATCGTGGCCTGCACGCCGTCGGAGTGCTTCAGCCCCGCGGCATGGCCCAGCTCGTGCAGCCCGACCAGCTCGACGTTGAACGGCGAGCCGAGGTTGGCGTAGTTGAGCTGCGCGGTGCTCCAGGACAGGCTGTTGTTGAAGACGATGTCGGTCTCGTCGATGCCGTATTGGTAACCGAACAGCCAGTAGCAGTGGTAGCGGGTGAAGGTCACCGCCAGGGCCGAGCCGGCCTCGCTGCTGTGCAGGTACATCTCGTTGACGCCGTTGGTCTTGGAGTGGGTGCCATCGGTGTCGCGGCCGACGAAGAAGTTGAAGCCGGAGCCCTTGACATTGTTCCAGTGCCACATCGCGTTCTGCAGGTCGGCGTCCCAGGCGCCCCCGGCGGGGAACGAGGTGGTGCTGAGGTACATGTTGGTCCAGCCGTTGTTCCACTTGATCTTGTTGCCTTCGCATTCGAGCCAGGTGGCGGCGTGGGCCGTGTGGGCCGAGAGGGCCAGGAGCGCGGCGGCGCCCAGCAGCTTGCGCAGGCCGTGGCGGGCGCGGGGGTCGTGCTTGGTGGTCATGGTGTGTTCTCCCTGAAGGTGCATGGGGTGGGTGCGCACTCAGCGCGCGTCGGTGGCCGCCGCGGCGGGGCGTGGCAGGGGCAGGGCCACGCTGTCGCCCTGCGGCATCGCCACCGCGTGGCGGGCGCTGCGTGATGACGAGCCGGCCTCGTCGGCGGCCGGGCCTTCGGTGGGGGCGGCCTCCTGCGGGCTGATGCTGCGCAGCAGCTTGCCCGCGCCGGCACGTTGGCGGACCTGGGCCACGAAGCGCTCGGCGGCAATCGGCTTCACCGGGCCAGCCTGCACGCCCAGCAGTTCGACAGCCGAGCCGTCGTCTGCGACGCCCCCGCTGGCCTCGGGCTTCGCATGCTGGCCCAGGCGCACCGCCTCGGGCGCACCGACGATCTCGGTGTCGAGCTGGGCGCCGCCGTCGCGCACGACCTGGCCGTCGGCCACGCCCATCACCAGGTTGCCATCGGCGTCGCGCACCTGCTGGTGGCCGGTGGTCGGGTCGGCCGCCAGGCGAAACACACCCTGCGACCAGCCCACGAAGGGCACCAGGTCGCGCCCGTTGCCCTGCACGAACAGCAGCACGCGCTCCTCGGGTGCGAAGCGCGGCGCGCCGTCCACATGCAGGCCGGACTGGCCTGCGAAGCCACCCTTCAGGCGCAGGGTCAACGTGGGCGCGTCGACCCGGCCGCTGAGCATCTCCAGCTGGTCGAGCGTGACGAAGGTGTGCACGTCGTGCGGGGTGCGGGCGGTGGCCTCCACCGAGCGCACCGTGCCCAGCACGATGCCGTCGGATTCGGCCAGCAGCGCGTCGAAGCTCTTGTACGGCAGCACCGAGGCCTGCCCCGAGGTCGCCAGCGTGGCCAGCAAGGCCGCGGCGAGAGATGTCGTCTTCAGTCGCATGGTGTTCTCCCTGAACGTTGAGTCACTGTCGGGCCCGCATCGCACCGGCTGTCGGGCCGGGCGGTGGTGCGAACCACGGGAGTGAGCGTAGGCATCCGGGGTGCAGTCGTCTGCACCCAGGTCGGGGAGAAAAGCGGGTTCGTCTAGGGGTGCGGGGGGCCCTAGGGTGGCGGCCGTCCGCTGCCTGGTGGACGCACCGCGCGTGCCGGCGCGCTACTGCGCGAGAGGCGCGGTGATCTCGTCGATGCGCGCCATCACCTCCGGCGTCAGCCGGTCGGCCACCCCCAGGGCGCCGAGGTTGGACTCAAGCTGGTCGACCCGTGAGGCGCCGGTGATCACGCTGCTCACGCGCGGGTTCCTGGTCAGCCAGGCAAGGGCCAGCTGGGCCGTGGTGCCGCCCAGCTCGGCGGCGATGGGCGCCAGCTTCGCCACGGCGGCGTTCTTCGCCGGGTCCAGCAGCCCGTCGCGCAGGAAGGCCAGGTTCTCCATCGCGCCACGCGAGCCGGCCGGCGCACCACCGTGGTACTTGCCGGTCAGCAGGCCCGAGGCAAGCGGGCTCCAGGTGGTCAGACCGAGGCCGATGTCCTCGTAAAGCCGCGCGTACTCCTTCTCGACCCGCTCGCGGTGGAACAGGTGGTACTGCGGTTGCTCGACCACCGGCTTGTGCAGGTGGTGCCGCTCGGCGATCTCCCAGGCGGCGCGGATGTCGCCGGCGCTCCATTCGCTGGTGCCCCAGTACAGCGCCTTGCCCTGGGTGATCATGTCGCTCATCGCGTGCACGGTCTCCTCGATCGGGGTCGCCGGATCGGGCCGATGGCAGTAGACGAGGTCGATGTGCTCCAGCCCGAAGCGCCTGAGCGAGCCGTCGATGGCCTGCATCAGGTACTTGCGGTTCAGCGTGTTGCTGCGGTTGATGGCGGCCGGGCCGCGGTCCAGGCCCCAGAAGAACTTGGTCGAGACGATGTAGTTCAGCCGCGGCCAGGCCAGGCGCTTGAGCGCTTCGCCCATCACCACCTCGCTCTGCCCGCCGGCGTAGGCCTCGGCGTTGTCGAAGAAGTTCACTCCGGCGTCGAAGGCGGCGGCCATCATCTCGACCGCGGCCTTGACGTCGACCTGGTTGTGGTACGTGACCCAGGAGCCGAGCGAAAGCTCGCTGACTTGCAGGCCGGCCCGGCCCAGGCGTCGGTAACGCATGGCGATCCTTTCAACGAAAGGCGCAGCGTAGCCCAACGTCAACGCCAGACCAGCACCGGCACCTCGCTGTGGGTCAGCACGCGCTGTGTTTCGCTGCCGATCAGCAGCCCCGTGAGGCCACGCCGGCCGTGCGAGGCCATCACGATCAGGTCACAGCCCAGCCGTCGCGCGGCGCGGCAGATGGTGTCGTGGGGGTGGTCGCCCAGTTCGGCCAGCGTGGCGCAGGGCACCCGGGCCTCGTCCGCCGTGCGGCGGATGAACTCGAGGTAGCGCTGGGCATGCGTCTCGGCGTCCTTGGCGAACTCGTCGCGGGTGTCCTCCACGTCCTCGACCCGGTAGGTCAGCACGTGGAACTGCGGCATCACGTACAGGCCGGTGACCTGGGCGCCGTGCTGGCGGGCCAGTTCGATGCCATTGAAGATGGCGGTCTCGGACAGCTTGGAGCCGTCGGTCGGCAGCAGGAGGTGCTTGAACAACATGGTGGTACTCCGAAACATTTGCCGGGTACCCCTGCCCTCGATGGGCAATCCACTGCATCCGCCGACCGGACCCGGCACACGGGCGGGTCGCTGCTTTGATGATAGGCCTGTCATCAGATGATCGGCAAGTGCCTGCCGGGTCGCCAAGGACGAGCCGCAGCACGCCCTGACGGCCCCGGGCAGGTGCTACCAGGCGCCCACGTTGGGCATCGAGGCCCAGGGCTCGGCAGGCGGCAACGCGGTGCCGGCTTGAAGCAGCTCGATCGAGATCTGGTCCGGTGAGCGCACGAAGGCCATGCGGCCGTCGCGCGGGGGCCGGCAGATCGTCACGCCATGCTCCATCAGCCGGCGGCAGGTGGCGTAGATGTCGTCCACCGCATAGGCCAGGTGGCCGAAGTTCCGGCCGCCGGTGTAGGCCTCCGGATCCCAGTTGAAGGTGAGCTCGACCTGGGCCGAGGCATCCCCCGGCGCCGCGAGGAAGGCCAGCGTGTAGCGGCCCGCCGGCACCTCGCGCACCGAGAGCACCTCCAGGCCCAGCGCGTCACGGTAGAAGGCGAGCGATGCCTCCAGGTCGGTCACGCGGACCATCGTGTGCAGGTATTTCATCGGCCGCGTGTCACAGGCGCTCGAACACGGCTGCGATGCCCTGGCCGCCGCCAATGCACATGGTGACCAGCGCGTAGCGGCCACCGGTGCGGTGCAGCTCGTAGACCGCCTTGGTGGCCAGGAAGGCGCCGGAGCAGCCGATCGGGTGGCCCAGCGCGATCGCGCCGCCGTTCGGGTTGGTCTTGCTCATGTCGAGTTCGAGGCCGCGTGCCACCGCGATGGCCTGGGCCGCGAAGGCCTCGTTGCTCTCGATCACGTCCATCTGCTGCAGGCTCAGGCCGGCCTTCTTCAGCGCCAGCTTGGTGGCCGGGATCGGGCCCTCGCCCATGATCTCGTTGGGCACGCCGGCCACGGCGTAGCCGGCCAAGCGGGCCAGCGGCTTGTGGCCACCGGCGGCGGCCTCGGCGGCGTCGGCCAGCACGAAGAAGGCGGCGCCGTCGTTGATGCCCGAGGCGTTGCCGGCGGTCACCGAGCCGTCCTTCTTGAAGGCCGGCTTCATCTTGGCCAGGGTCTCCATCGTGGTGGAGGCTTTCACGTGCTCGTCGGTGTCGAACACCACCTCACCCTTGCGGGTCTGCTTGACGATGGGCACGATCTGGCTCTTGAAGCGGCCCTCGGCGATGGCCGCCGCGGCGCGGCGGTGCGACTCCACCGCCAGCGCGTCCTGCTCCTCGCGGGTGATGCCCCACTTGGTGACCAGGTTCTCGGCGGTGATGCCCATGTGGCCGACGCCGAAGGGATCAGTCAGCGTGGCGACCATGGTGTCGATCAGCTTGGTGTCGCCCATGCGGGCGCCGGTGCGCATCGCGGTGCTGAGGTAGCCGCCGCGGCTCATCACCTCGACACCGCCGCCGATGCCGTAGTCGCAGTCGCCCAGCAGGATGTTCTGTGCCGTGGTCACGATGCCCTGCAGGCCCGACGAACACAGCCGGTTGACGGCCATCGCCACGGAGTCCATCGGCAGGCCGGCCTGGATCGCGGCCACCCGGGCCACGTAAGCGAAACGGCCCTCGGTGGGGATGGTGTTGCCCACGGTCACGTAGTTGATCAGCTTGGGGTCGACGCCGGAGCGCTCGACGGCGGCCTTCATCACCGTGCCGGCCAGCTCGGCCGGCTCGATGTCGGCCAGCGAGCCGCCAAAGGTACCGATCGCCGACCGGGCCGCGCCCAGCACCACCACATCACGCTTGCTCATGTTTCGTCTCCTCGACAACGGGGTCTCAATGTAAGGGAGTGGACGCCAGTCCGCTGGCAATCACCTTACGCCGGAAAGCGCAGGCGCGCCAGCGCCACCCTGCAGGCGCTCCAGCTTGGCGGCATAGAGCGCGCGCTGGCGGCCGGTGCTGCTGTTCTCCTCGGCCTGGCGCAGGTGGGTGATGGCCGGCTCGGTTTCGCCCAGGTTCAGGTGCGCCAAGGCCAGCCAGAAGTGGAATTCGTGGTAACCCAGCGAGCCGCCGAGGGCGCGTTCGAACTGCGCCTTGGCCAGGCGGTAGTCGCCCTGCGCCATGGCCTGGCGGCCGCGGTCGAAGGCCGCGAAGGGCGTGCGGGTACGCAGGGCCGCCAGCCGGGCGCTGGCGGCATCGGCCTCGTCGGGGCGGCCGAGCTGGCGCAGCACGGGGATCAGGTTGCCCAGCGCATGCGGGTGTTCGGGCGCGCGGGCCAGGGTGTGGCGCAGCGCGCGTTCGGCGGCCAGCGGCAGGCCGTGGCGCTGGTAGACCACGCCGAGGGTGTTGTAGGCGTCGTCGTAAGCGGGATCGGCGTTGATGGCCGCGCGCACCCAGGCGTAGGCCTCGCCGGTGCGGCCGCCCGCCAGGGCCTCGGCGGCCTTGTTGTTCAAGTACATCGCGACGAGGCGGGCCTCCTCGATCGGCACGGTGCGCTGGTTCCGGCGCTGCGGCTCGGGCAGGAAATCCACCGTCCACCAGTCGGGGCTGAAGGCCGCGCTGCGTGCCATGCCGACATCGCGGCCGACCGACACGTTCACATGGCCGACCGACATCAGCAGGTTGCCCTCGCGGCCCCAGCTGTCGTCCAGCGTGATGGCCTGGTAGCGCACCTCCAGCCCCAGCTCGCGGGCCAAGGCACCGGTCAGGATGGCCAGCGACAGGCAGTTGCCGGCGCGCGCGTCGAAGGTCTCGGCGGCGTTGCGGGTGGATTCGGCGTCGTAGGCGAGGTTGAGCTGGCGGTTCGTGTAGAGGGCGTCGATCAGCCCGCGCGGCAGGCCATGGGCGCGCACTTCGGGGGCGACCCGCTCGGCCAGGTAGGCGCGCATCGCCGGGCTGACGGCGAACACCGCCGCCGGGTCCACCGGCCGTTCGGGTGGCGCAAACGCGGCATCGTCGAACAAGGCCGCAGGTGGCGGCGCGAGCCCGCCGACCTGCGCGCAGGCGCCCAGCAGGGCACACAGCGCCAGAACGATCCATCGGCACATCACGGCTCCTTCGTGCGGCGGCGTTTCAGGCCCCGCTCCAGCGCCTCGAACGCCGCCTCGCACAGCAGCGCCAGGGCGGCCGCCGGCAGGGCGCCGGCCAGCAGCAGCCCGCGGTCGTTCAGGGCCAGACCCGTGACGATACGCTCTCCGAACCCGCCGGCGCCGATGAACGCGGCGATGGTCGCCGTGCCTACCGCGATCGTCGTCGCCGTGCGCACACCCGCGACGATCACCGGCAGCGCCAGCGGCAACTCCACCGCGCGCAGCCGCTGGCCGGCGGTGAGGCCCAGCGCGGTGGCCGCCTGCTTCAGGCCCACCGGCACCTCGGCCAGGCCGGTGCAGGTGTTGCGCATGATGGGCAGCAGCGCATAGAGCGTCAGGGCCACCAAGGCAGGCGCGGTGCCGATGCGGCCCAGCAGCGAGATCAGCACCGCCAGCAACGCCAGGGCCGGCACCGTCTGCAGCAGCCCGGTGACTCCCAGCACGGTGGTGCGCGCGGCAGCGTGTGGCGCCACCGCCAGGGCCAGCGGCACGCCCAGCGCCACGGCCAGCGCCACCGAGGTGAGCACCAGGCCGACGTGCTGGGCGGCCAGGCGCGCAAGATCGGGGCCCCACAGCCGGGCCCAGAAGCCGCCCCCGGCCGCGGCCGTGGCGGCGCCGGCGGTGCCGGCCAGGTGCTCGCGGGCGATCACGTCGAAGGCCACGCCCTGCAGCTCGGCGCGGGCGTTCATCGCAATCATCGCCGGCTCGCCAATGCGGCCTTCGAGCCGCTTCAACGCGGCCCAGGCAGCGGGAAACCGCTGCGGCACGTCGACCCGGTACAGCAGCACCGCGTCGTAGCGCGGGAAGTGGCCCGCGTCGTCGGCCAGCACCCGCAGGCCCAGGTGGTCGATCTTGGCGTCGGTGGTGTAGATGTCGATCACGTCCACCTGGCCTTGTGCGATGGCGTCGTAGGCCAGGCCGTGGTCCAGGCCCTGCGGCTGCTGCGGCAGGCCGTAGCGCCTGGCCAGGCCCGGCCAGCCGTCGGCGCGGCCGATGAACTCGTTGCTCAGGCCCAGGCGCAGGGCCGGTTGCCCGGCCAGGTCGCTCAGGCGGCGCAGCCCGAGGCGCTGCGCGGTGTCGGCACGCAGCGCCAGCGCATAACCGTCGTTGAAGCCCAGCGGCACGTCGACCCCCAGGCCCAGCGGCGCCAGCCGCGCGCGCATCGCCTCCAGCGTGAGGGGCTCCTCGCTCTTCAGGATCTCGCGCGCGATGGTGCCGGTGTACTCGGGGTACAGGTCGATGCTGCCGGCGCGCAGGGCCTCGTAGACGATGGCGGTGTTGCCCAGGCCGGGTTTCACCTCCACCGGCGCGTGCGGCCGCGCCGCCTGGGCCAGCACCTCGGCCAGGATGTAGGACTCGGTGAAGCGCTTGGAGCCGATGCGCAGGGGTTCAGCGGCCGAGGCCCCCGCCGTGGCCAGCGCCCACAGGGAACCCGCCAGCAGGAGTAAGCGAACGGGCTGCGGCAAGCGTGACATGACCCCAGCTTCGGGCATGCGCAGCGACCGGTCAATAGCCCCCTCGATCAATGGCCGGGGGTGCTCGCGAATGAACAGAACGCTTCAGTGGTCCGTGGGGAGGGTCGAGTTCCTTCGTGATCACTATGGCCTCTTCGCGAACGCCGCTATGATCGCCACGGCTGCTTCTGAGCTGTTGCCCGGCGCCCATCAAAACCCCAAGAACGACTGGAACGGCAAGATGGCCAATGAGAGATCTACCCGCGTGCTGGTCCTCGTTGCCAGCGCCTGGCTGTCGGCGTGCACCTCGATGGTCGAGTTCAAGTCCACGCCGCCCGGCGCGGCGGTGACCTACCAGGGCAAGGTGCTTGGCACGACACCGTTCAAGACCGGCATCAGCGATGACTTCGGCTGGTGGAGCACCTACAGCTTCACCGCCAGCCAGGAAGGCTACGAGCCGGCGACGCTGGTGTTTCGCGAGCGCACGCCCCTCGACGCGCAGCAGATCATTCCGGGCGAAGTGGCGTTCACGCTGACACCCAAGCCGGTGGCCGCGGCAGCCGCCAAGCCCGCCGCGCCGGTGGTGCCTGCCGCCGTGGCGGCTGCCGCGCCGGGGCCCATCCTGGCGCCGCAGCCCCCCGCCCCCCCGCCCGATCCCCGCCCGGCTGTCGAGGCTGCGGTTCGGGCCTGGGCGGCCGCCTGGTCCCAACGTGACATGGTGGCCTACTTGGCCGCCTACGAGCCCAGCTTCAGCGGCCAGCTGGCCACGCGCCAGGCCTGGGAGAAAGTGCGCCATCAGCGCATCGCCGGCCGAAAGCAGATCTCGGTGATTCTGTCGGATCTGCAGGTCAGCACCGACGGCAACCAAGCCCGCGCGACCTTCGCGCAAGCCTACGCGTCGGGTGCGCTGAAGGCCACCGATCGCAAGACGCTGGAGCTTCGCCGCAACGCTGCGGGCCGCTGGCTGATCCACAGCGAATCCGTCGGGTCTTGATTCATCGGCCGCGGTCGCGGCCACTTCAAGCGGATGGCCCGATGAGCGCGCGTGCGGTGGCGATGCCCACCGCCGTCAGGGCCAGCGAGCCCAGCAGGTGGACGCCTGCCGCACCCGCCGCCCACGCGTACTGCTGGCGGCCGATCAGGTGAACCACCTCGGCCGAAAAGGTCGAGAAGGTGGTCAGGCCGCCGAGAAAGCCGGTGATCGCCAGCAGCCGCCACTCGGGCGCCAGCGAGGGGTTCGCCGCGAAGTAGCTGGTGGCCAGGCCGACCATCAGGCCGCCGGCCAGGTTGGCCGCCACCGTGCCCAGGGGTAGCGCCGGGTGGATCGGGTTCAGCCAGGTGCCCAGGCCGAAGCGCAGCAAGGCGCCGAAGCCGGCCCCCACGAACACCGCGAGGACGGCCAGGCCGCTCATCGAACCAGCAGCCGAGCGGCCCCGGGCTCGGCCGCGGCGATCTCGCCGATGCAGGCGGCCTGCCCGAAGCCGTGGCGCTGGAACACCGCCAGCACCTCGGCCAGCGCGCCGGGGGCGCAGGACACCAGCAGGCCGCCGCTGGTCTGCGGGTCGGTCAGCAAGGCGCGGTCCTCGGCGGCGAAGCCGGCAGGCAGGCCGATCTCGGCGCCATAGCCCGCCCAGTTGCGCCCCGAGGCGCCGGTGACGAAGCCCTGGGCAGCCAGGTGGCGCACGCCGTCCAGCAGCGGCACCGTGGACCAGTCCAGCCGCACCTGGCAGCCGGCACCACGCGCCAGCTCCAGCGCATGGCCGGCCAGGCCGAAGCCGGTGACGTCGGTCAGCGCGTGCACGCCGGGCAGCGCCGCCAGATCCGGGCCCGGGGTGTTGAGCTTCGTCGTCGTCGCGATCATCTGCGCATAGCCGTCGGCGCCGAGCTGCTCCTTCTTCAGCGCCGCCGACATCACGCCCACGCCCAGCGGCTTGCCGAGCACCAGCACGTCGCCGGGCTTGGCATCGGCGTTGCGCTTGACCCGGCCCGGGTGCACCAGGCCCAGCGCGACCAGGCCGTAGATCGCCTCGACCGAATCGATGGTGTGGCCGCCGGCGATCGGGATGCCCGCAGCCCGGCACACCGAGGCGCCCCCTTCCAGCACCCGGCCGATGGTGGCGGTGGACAGCACGTTGATCGGCATGCCGACGAGGGCCAGCGCGAGGATCGGCCGGCCGCCCATCGCGTAGACATCGCTGATCGCATTGGTGGCGGCGATGCGGCCGAAGTCGAACGGGTCGTCGACGATGGGCATGAAGA
>JADMKA010000195.1 GCA_018780145.1 Vitreoscilla sp.
GCATAGCTCAATTGGCAGAGCGTCGGTCTCCAAAACCGAAGGTTGGGGGTTCGAGACCCTCTGCCCCTGCCAAGCCCGATGACACCGCCGGAACGGCGAGCATCGCAGCTTGACACCGGAAAGCCCGAAGACGGCAGCCCGCAGGCGACACCACGCCGCGCGGGCTTTGCTGCTGATGGGGCCGCCTTGAAAGAGGGGGTCTTCGGGCACGGATCGATCGAACCCTGGCTGACCTCACGGATCCTAGAAGTGAAAGCAATGTCCACGCAACCTCAAATCCAGACCGTCTCCACGGCGGCCGACAAGGCCAAGCTGGCGGCGGCAGCAGTGCTCCTGCTCGGCTCGCTGGTGGCCTTCTACCTCCTTGGTCAGAAGGACATGTGGCTGCGCGTGGTCGTGCTGCTGGTGGGCGTGGCTGCGGCGATCGGCGTGTACTTCAGCTCCGAAAGCGGGCGCCAGCTGATCGCCTACGGGCGCGAATCGGTCCGTGAAGTCAAGAAGGTGGTCTGGCCGACCCGCAAGGAGGCCACGCAGATGACGGGCTATGTGTTCGCCTTCGTCGTCGTGATGGCGCTGTTCCTGTGGGCCACCGACAAGACCCTCGAATGGCTGCTGTACGACCTGATCCTGGGCTGGAAGCGCTGAAGCGCCCACCGCATTGAAAGAGGCTTGAGAACAGCATGAGCGATCCCGTCGCCACCGACACGAGCACCGGCACCGTCGCCCCGAGCGGCCTGCGCTGGTACGTCGTGCACGCCTACTCTGGCATGGAAAAGGCCGTCGAACGCAACCTGCGCGAGCGCATCGACCGCTCCGGCATGCAGACCAAGTTCGGCCGCATCCTCGTGCCGACCGAAGAGGTCGTCGAATTGAAGAACGGCAAGAAGGCCGTGACCGAGCGCCGCTTCTTCCCGGGCTACGTGCTGGTCGAGATGCTGATGGACGACGAATCCTGGCACCTGGTCAAGCACACCAGCAAGGTCACCGGCTTCGTCGGCGGCGCGCGCAACCGCCCGGCGCCGATCTCGGAAGCCGAGGTCATGAAGATCGTCAACCAGATGCAGGAAGGCATCGAGAAGCCCCGGCCGAAGGTCGAGTGGGTGGTGGGCGAACTGGTCCGGGTCAAGGAAGGCCCGTTCACCGACTTCAACGGCGCGATCGAGGAAGTCAACTACGAGAAGTCCAAGGTCAAGGTCTCGGTCACGATCTTCGGTCGTGCCACCGGGGTCGAGCTGGATTTCGCGCAGGTCGAGAAGGTCTGAGTTTTTCCACCGCGCGCGTGCCCGACCCGGCGCGCGTGGTGCTGTCGTTCCGGGTCGTTTGACGAGGAGCTCGCGGGGCTTGCCCCAAGAGCGTTTGAACTCGAGGAGCCATCATGGCAAAGAAGATCGTCGGCTTCATCAAGCTGCAAGTACCGGCCGGCAAGGCCAACCCGTCCCCCCCGATCGGCCCGGCGCTGGGTCAGCGCGGCCTGAACATCATGGAGTTCTGCAAGGCGTTCAACGCCCAGACTCAAGGGCTGGAACCTGGCCTGATGCTGCCCGTGGTGATCACCGCCTTCGCGGACAAGTCCTTCACCTTCATCATGAAGTCGCCCCCGGCGACCGTGCTGATCAAGAAGGCTGTCGGCCTGACCAAGGGCTCGGACAAGGCTCACCTGAACAAGGTCGGCAAGATCACCCGCGCCCAGCTGGAAGACATCGCCAAGGCCAAGATGAAAGATCTGAACGCTGCTGACCTCGATGGCGCGGTGAAGATCATTGCCGGTTCCGCCCGCTCGATGGGTGTGATCGTGGAGGGCGTGTGATGACCAAGTTGACCAAGAAGGCCAAGGCCCTGCAGGGCAAGGTCGACAGCCTGAAGCTGTACCCGATCGCCGACGCGCTGACGCTCGTCAAGAGCTGCGCCACCGCCAAGTTCGATGAATCCATCGACGTGGCTGTGCAGCTGGGCATCGACGCGAAGAAGTCGGACCAGGTCGTTCGTGGCGCTGTCGTGCTGCCCAACGGCACCGGCAAGACCAAGCGCGTGGCGGTGTTCGCCCAGGGCGCCAAGGCCGACGAGGCCAGGGCCGCTGGTGCCGATGTCGTCGGCATGGAAGACCTGGCCGAACAGGTCAAGGCCGGCAACATCAACTTCGACGTCGTGATCGCCTCGCCGGACACGATGCGCGTGGTCGGTACGCTGGGCCAGATCCTCGGCCCGCGCGGCCTGATGCCGAACCCGAAGGTCGGCACCGTGACGCCCGACGTGGCCACCGCGGTGAAGAATGCCAAGGCCGGCCAGGTGCAGTTCCGCGTCGACAAGGCCGGCATCATCCACGGCACGATCGGCCGCCGCTCGTTCGACGACGCCAAGCTGATCGGCAACCTGGCCGCGTTGCTGGATGCGCTGAACAAGCACAAGCCGGCGACCAGCAAGGGCATCTACCTGCGCAAGGTGGCGGTGTCTTCGACCATGGGCATCGGCGCCCGCGTCGAAATCGCCTCGGTGACGGCCACGGCCGCTGCCTGAAACAGGCTTTGAACAAGGGTTCGTGCGCGCGTCTTGACGCACGAGCCCGTTGAATTGGTGGGCTGCCAGGCGCGCAAGCGATTGGCGGGCCATCCAAGACCGCTGGCGGGGTGAGGGTTTCGGCCCCCACGCCTTAATCGGGCCTTCGGGCCCAGTCAGCGCAGATGGCGTCCCCGCCGTGAAGAGAGAGGTTCCGTGAATGGAGCATCGATCGGAAGCGGCAAGGTCGCTGCAACCCCGGTGCGCCGGCCCAGTCGAAAGCCTGGCCGGTGCGTTTGATGTGAGGAGTAGACCTTGAGTCTCAACCGCAACGAGAAGGCAGCCGTGATCGAAGGCGTGTCAGCGCAAGCTGCCAAGTCCCAGACCCTGGCCATGGCCGAGTACCGTGGCCTCACCGTCGAGAACCTGAACAAGCTGCGCATCGACGCGCGGTCCAAGGGTGTGTACCTTCACGTGCTGAAGAACACCCTGGCCCGTCGCGCTGTCGCCGGCACCCCGTTCGAGGTTGCGTCGGAGAGCATGGTCGGCCCGCTGATCTACGGCTTTTCCGAAGATGCTGTCGCCGCGGCCAAAGTCATCGCCGACTTTGCCAAGGGCAACGACAAGCTGGTCATCAAGGCTGGTGCTTACGCCGGCAAGGCCCTGGACGTCGAAGGCGTCAAGGCCCTGGCCGCGATCCCCAGCAAGGAAGTCCTGCTGTCGCAGATCGCTGGCTTGCTGAAGTCGCCGGTGCAGCGCATTGCTGCCGTGGTGGCTGCGCTGGCCCAGCAACGCGGTGGCGGCGACGAAGCGCCGACCGAGGCCGTTGCCGAAGCCCCGGCCGCCTGACCCGCATCTTCATCTGTCCCCATTCACTGAATCACTGAAATCGAGGTAACTCAAATGGCATTCGACAAAGACGCCTTCCTGACCGCCCTGGACAGCATGTCCGTCATGGAACTCAACGACCTGGTCAAGGCAATCGAAGAGAAGTTCGGCGTGTCCGCCGCTTCGATGGCTGCCCCGGCCGCTGGTGGCGGTGGCGCTGCCGCCGCCGTCGTTGAAGAGAAGACCGAATTCAACGTCGTGCTGCTCGAAGCCGGCGCGAACAAGGTCGGCACCATCAAGGCCGTGCGCGAACTGACGGGCCTCGGCCTGAAGGAAGCCAAGGACCTGGTCGACGGCGCCCCGAAGAACGTGAAGGAAGCCATCTCCAAGGCCGACGCCGAAGCCGCTGTCAAGAAGCTGGTCGAAGCCGGCGCCAAGGCAGAAATGAAGTGATCTCCGGCGGGCCCGTGCCCGCCTGCGAGACCACCGCGAAGCCCGGCCCCCGCCGGGTTTCCCAGTGTTCTCTGATCCGACTGCAGATGAACAGGTTTGGTCGGGCTCCGGTGCAATGCCGGGGTTGTCCGCCAGCGGCTGGTAGTGGCCAGCCACCAAGCTTTCAGGCCATCCCCATCGGGATATCAGCCTGCCAAAGCCAGTCGCCGACGCGGCGCATGCGTGAGGCCTGCATGCGCCGTCGCTACGGAGTGTTCAATGGCGCAAGCAACCCCCTACAGCTACACCGAGCGCAAGCGGATCCGCAAGAGCTTCGGCAAGCGCGAGAGTGTTCTCAACGTTCCCTATCTGCTGACGATGCAGCGGGAATCCTACGTCGCCTTCCTTCAGAAGGAAGTGCCGCCGCAACAACGCAAGCCCGAAGGGCTGCAGGCGGCTTTCCTTTCCGCGTTCCCGATCGTCTCGCACAACGGGTTCGTGGAGATGAAGTTCATCGAGTTCAACATCGCCCGGCCCGCGTTCGATACACGCGAATGCCAGCAGCGCGGGTTGACCTATGCCGCCGCCGTGCGCGCAAAGCTGCAGATGATCATCTACGACCGTGAATCGCATCCCGCGAAGGTCGTCAAGGAGATCAAGGAGCAAGAGGTCTACATGGGCGAAGTACCGCTCATGACCGACTACGGCTCGTTCATCGTGAATGGCACCGAGCGTGTCATCGTCAGCCAGTTGCACCGCTCCCCGGGCGTGTTCTTCGAGCACGACAAGGGCAAGACCCACTCGTCGGGCAAGCTGCTGTTTTCGGCCCGGATCATCCCGTACCGTGGATCCTGGCTGGATTTCGAGTTCGACCCGAAGGACATCCTGTACTTCCGCGTCGACCGCCGCCGCAAGATGCCGGTGACGATCCTGCTGAAGGCCATCGGCCTGAACCCGGAAGCCATCCTCGCGCACTTCTTCGACAACGACAGCTTCCGCCTGATGGACACCGGTGCGCAGCTGGAGTTCGTGGCCGACCGCCTGAAGGGTGAAGTGGCCCGCTTCGACATCACCGACAAGTCGGGCAATGTCGTCGTCGAGAAGGACAAGCGCATCACCGCGCGCCACGCGCGCCAGCTGGAGCAGTCGGGCACCACCTTCATCTCGGTGCCGGAAGACTTCCTGGTGGGCCGCACCGTGGCCCGCAACATGGTCGACCCGGACACCGGCGAGATCATCGCCAAGGCCAACGACGAGTTGACCGAAGCGCTGCTGAAGAAGCTGCGCGCCGCCGGCATCAAGGACCTGCCCTGCCTGTTCTCGAACGAGCTGGACCAGGGCGCCTACATCAGCCAGACGCTGGCGCTCGACGAGACGGCCGACCAGCTGGCTGCCCGCGTCGCCATCTACCGCATGATGCGCCCCGGCGAGCCGCCGACCGAAGACGCCGTCGAGGCGCTGTTCGGCCGCCTGTTCTACAACCCGGACACCTACGACCTGTCGCGTGTCGGCCGGATGAAGTTCAACGCCCGCGTGGGCCGCGACGCACCGGAAGGCCCGATGACGCTGTCGAACGACGACATCCTGGATGTCGTCAAGATCCTGGTGGAGCTGCGCAACGGCCGCGGTGAGGTCGATGACATCGACCACCTGGGCAACCGCCGGGTGCGTTGCGTGGGCGAACTGGCCGAGAACCAGTACCGCTCGGGCCTCGCCCGCATCGAGAAGGCTGTCAAGGAGCGTCTGGGCCAGGCCGAGACCGAAGCCCTGATGCCGCATGATCTGATCAACTCGAAGCCGATCTCGGCCGCGCTGAAGGAATTCTTCGGTGCGTCGCAGTTGTCCCAGTTCATGGACCAGACCAACCCGCTGTCCGAGATCACGCACAAGCGCCGCGTCTCGGCCCTGGGCCCGGGCGGCCTGACGCGCGAACGCGCCGGCTTCGAAGTCCGCGACGTGCACCCGACCCACTATGGCCGCGTGTGCCCGATCGAGACGCCGGAAGGCCCGAACATCGGCCTGATCAACTCGCTGGCGCTGTACGCCCAACTGAACGAATACGGCTTCCTCGAGACGCCGTATCGCCGGGTGGCCGACGGCAAGGTGTCGATGCAGATCGATTACCTGTCGGCCATCGAGGAAGGCAAGTACGTCATCGCGCAGGCCAACGCCACGCTCGATGCCGACGGCAAGCTGACCGACGAGCTGGTCTCCGCTCGCGAGAACGGCGAATCGGTGCTGACCTCGCCGGAACGCATCCAGTACATGGACGTGGCGCCGACGCAGATCGTGTCGGTGGCTGCCTCGCTGGTGCCGTTCCTCGAGCACGACGATGCAAACCGCGCGCTGATGGGCGCCAACATGCAGCGCCAGGCCGTGCCGACCCTGCGCCCCGAGAAGGCGCTGGTGGGCACCGGCGTCGAGCGCGTCGCCGCGGTCGACTCGGGCACCGTGGTGACCGCGCGCCGTGGCGGCGTGGTCGACTATGTCGACACCAACCGCGTCGTGATTCGCGTCAACGACGACGAGACGGTGGCTGGCGAAGTCGGTGTCGACATCTACAACCTGATCAAGTACCAGCGTTCCAACCAGAACACCAACATCCACCAGCGCGCCATCGTCAAGCGTGGCGACAAGGTGGCCTCGGGTGACGTGGTGGCCGACGGCGCCTCGACCGATCTGGGCGAGCTCGCGCTCGGCCAGAACATGATGGTCGCGTTCATGCCCTGGAACGGCTACAACTTCGAGGACTCGATCCTCATCAGCGAACGTGTCGTCTCCGAAGACCGCTACACCTCGATCCACATCGAGGAGTTGGTGGTCAACGCCCGCGACACCAAGCTGGGCGCCGAGGAAATCACGCGCGACATCCCGAACCTGAGCGAGCAGCAACTGGCCCGCCTGGACGAGTCGGGCATCGTCTACATCGGTGCCGAGGTGAACCCGGGCGACGTGCTGGTCGGCAAGGTCACGCCCAAGGGCGAGACCACGCTGACGCCGGAAGAGAAGCTGCTGCGCGCGATCTTCGGCGAGAAGGCTTCGGACGTGAAGGACACCTCGCTGCGTGTTGACCAAGGCACCAGCGGCACCGTCATCGACGTGCAGGTCTTCACCCGTGAAGGCATCCAGCGCGACAAGCGCGCCCAGCAGATCATCGACGACGAGCTGAAGCGCTTCCGCCTGGACCTGAACGACCAGCTGCGCATCGTCGAGGCCGACGCCTTCGACCGGATCGAGAAGCTGCTGAACGGCAAGGTCGCCAACGGCGGCCCGCAGAAGATCGCCAAGGGCACGGCCATCGACAAGGCCTACCTGGCCTCGATCGACAAGTACCACTGGTTCGACGTGCGTCCGGCGGAGGACGAGGTCGCCAACCAGCTCGAGTCGATCAAGAACTCGCTCGAGCAGACCCGCCACGGCTTCGACCTGGCCTTCGAAGAAAAGCGCAAGAAGCTGACCCAGGGCGACGAGCTGCCGGCCGGCGTGCTGAAGATGGTCAAGGTCTACCTGGCCGTCAAGCGTCGCCTGCAGCCAGGCGACAAGATGGCCGGCCGCCACGGCAACAAGGGTGTCGTGTCCAAGATCGTCCCGATCGAAGACATGCCCTACATGGCCGACGGCACGCCGTGCGACATCGTGCTGAACCCGCTGGGCGTGCCTTCGCGCATGAACGTGGGCCAGGTGCTGGAAGTTCACCTGGGCTGGGCCGGCAAGGGCATCGGCCAGCGCATCGGCGACATGCTGCAACAGCATGCGGCGGTGTCCGAGCTTCGCAAGTTCATGGACGAGCTCTACAACAAGTCCGGCGGCAAGGCCGAGCGCATCGGCGACCTCTCCGACAAGGAAGTCATCGAGATGGCGCAGGAGCTGTCCAAGGGCGTTCCGTTCGCCACCCCGGTGTTCGATGGGGCGGCCGAGGAAGAGATCCGCGGCATGCTGCGGTTGGCGTACCCGGACGACATCGCTGCCCGCAAGGGGCTGACGGCCACCCGCACCCAGGCCACGCTGCACGACGGCCGCACGGGTGAGGCCTTCGAGCGCCCGGTGACTGTCGGCTACATGCACGTGCTGAAGCTGCACCACCTGGTGGACGACAAGATGCACGCCCGTTCGACCGGCCCGTACTCGCTCGTCACCCAGCAGCCGCTGGGCGGCAAGGCGCAGTTCGGTGGCCAGCGCTTCGGCGAGATGGAAGTCTGGGCCCTGGAAGCCTACGGCGCGAGTTACGTGCTGCAGGAAATGCTGACCGTCAAGTCCGACGACGTGAACGGCCGCACCAAGGTCTACGAGAACATCGTCAAGGGCGAGCACGCCATCGAAGCGGGCATGCCCGAGTCGTTCAACGTGCTGGTGAAGGAAATTCGTTCGCTCGGTATCGACATCGAGCTCGAGCGCAACTAAAGGAGAAAAGGCATGAAGGGATTACTCGACCTTTTCAAGCAGTTCACCCCGGACGAACACTTCGACGCGATCCGCATCGGGCTTGCTTCGCCCGAGAAGATCCGTTCGTGGTCGTTCGGCGAGGTGAAGAAGCCCGAGACCATCAACTACCGGACCTTCAAGCCGGAACGCGACGGCCTGTTCTGCGCCAAGATCTTCGGCCCGATCAAGGACTACGAGTGCCTGTGCGGCAAGTACAAGCGCCTGAAGCACCGTGGCGTGATCTGCGAGAAGTGCGGCGTCGAGGTCACGCAGACCAAGGTGCGCCGCGAGCGCATGGGTCACATCGACCTCGCCGCGCCCTGCGCGCACATCTGGTTCCTGAAGTCGCTGCCGTCGCGTCTGGGCCTGGTGCTCGACATGACGCTGCGCGACATCGAGCGCGTGCTGTACTTCGAAGCCTACGTGATCGTCGACCCCGGCATGACCCCGCTGAAGAAGTTCGGGATCATGAGCGAGGACGACTACGAGGCCAAGCGCACCGAGTTCGGTGACGAGTTCATCGCGCTGATGGGCGCCGAGGGCATCCAGAAGCTGCTCGCCGAGATGGATCTCGACGTCGAGATCGAGAAGCTGCGCGGCGACATGACCGGCAGCGAGCTGAAGGTCAAGAAGAACTCCAAGCGGCTGAAGGTCATGGAGGCCTTCAAGAAGTCCGGCATCAAGCCGCACTGGATGGTGATGGACGTGCTGCCGGTGCTGCCGCCGGATCTGCGCCCGCTCGTCCCGCTGGATGGCGGCCGCTTCGCCACGTCCGACCTGAACGACCTGTACCGCCGCGTCATCAACCGCAACAACCGCCTGGCGCGGCTGCTCGAGTTGAAGGCACCGGAGATCATCGTGCGCAACGAGAAGCGCATGCTGCAGGAGGCGGTGGATTCGCTGCTCGACAACGGCCGTCGCGGCAAGGCGATGACCGGAGCCAACAAGCGCGCCCTGAAGTCTCTGGCCGACATGATCAAGGGCAAGAGCGGCCGCTTCCGCCAGAACTTGCTGGGCAAGCGCGTCGACTACTCGGGCCGTTCGGTCATCGTGGTCGGCCCGACGCTCAAGCTGCACCAGTGCGGCCTGCCCAAGCTGATGGCGCTCGAGCTGTTCAAGCCCTTCATCTTCTCGCGCCTGGAGGCGATGGGCATCGCCACCACCATCAAGGCGGCGAAGAAGGAAGTGGAATCGGGCACGCCGGTGGTCTGGGACATCCTTGAAGAAGTCATCAAGGAACACCCGGTCATGCTGAACCGTGCGCCGACCCTGCACCGCCTGGGCATCCAGGCGTTCGAGCCGGTGCTGATCGAAGGCAAGGCGATCCAGCTGCACCCGCTGGTCTGCGCGGCCTTCAACGCCGACTTCGACGGTGACCAGATGGCCGTCCACGTGCCGCTGTCGCTGGAAGCGCAGATGGAAGCCCGCACGCTGATGCTGGCCTCGAACAACGTGCTGTTCCCGGCCAACGGCGAGCCCTCCATCGTGCCGTCGCAAGACGTGGTGCTGGGCCTGTACTACGCCACCCGCGAGCGCATCAACGCCAAGGGCGAAGGCATGGTCTTCTCGGACGTGATCGAGCTGCAACGCGCGCTCGACTGCGGCGCCGTCGAGGTCACCGCCAAGATCGCTGTGCGGCTGGTCGAGTGGACCAAGGGCGAGGACGGGGAATTCCAACCCGAGACCAAGCTGGTCGACACCACCGTCGGCCGTGCCTTGCTGTCGGAGATCCTGCCCAAGGGGCTGCCGTTCTCCAACATCAACAAGGCACTGAAGAAGAAGGAGATCAGCAAGCTGATCAACACCTCCTTCCGCAAGTGCGGCCTGAAGGAAACCGTGGTGCTGGCCGACAAGCTGCTGCAAAGCGGCTTCAAGCTGGCCACCCGCGCGGGCATCTCGATCGGCATCGACGACATGCTGGTGCCCAAGGAGAAGCCGGGCCTGATCGAGCGCGCCGAAAAGGAAGTCAAGGAGATCGAGCAGCAGTACGTCTCGGGCCTGGTGACCGCCGGTGAGCGCTACAACAAGGTGGTGGACATCTGGGGCAAGACCGGTGACGAGGTCGGCAAGGTCATGATGGCCCAGCTGTCCAAGCAGAAGGTCATCGACCGCCATGGCAAGGAAGTCGACCAGGAGTCGTTCAACTCCATCTACATGATGGCCGACTCCGGCGCCCGTGGCTCGGCCGCGCAGATCCGCCAGCTGGCGGGCATGCGGGGCCTGATGGCCAAGCCGGACGGCTCGATCATCGAGACGCCCATCACGGCGAACTTCCGCGAAGGCCTGAACGTTCTGCAGTACTTCATCTCCACCCACGGTGCCCGAAAGGGCCTGGCGGACACGGCGCTGAAGACCGCGAACTCCGGTTACCTGACGCGCCGCCTGGTCGACGTGACCCAGGATCTGGTGGTCACCGAAGACGACTGCGGCACCGAGCACGGCTTTGCCATGCGCGCCCTGGTCGAGGGCGGCGAGGTCATCGAATCGCTGCGCGACCGCATCCTCGGCCGCGTGGCGGCCATCGAGGTGCTGCACCCCGAGTCGCAGCAGACCCTGATCCCCGCGGGCACCATGCTCGACGAGGATCTGCTGGACGTGATCGAGGCCGCCGGCGTCGACGAAGTCAAGGTGCGCACACCGCTGACCTGCGAGACCCGCTTCGGCCTGTGCGCCAAGTGCTACGGCCGTGACCTGGGCCGCGGTGGCCGCGTGAACGTCGGCGAGGCGGTCGGCGTGATCGCCGCGCAGTCGATCGGCGAGCCGGGTACCCAGCTGACGATGCGGACCTTCCACATCGGCGGCGCGGCCTCGCGTGCGGCGGTGGCCTCCAGCGTCGACGCGAAGTCCGATGGCTTCATCGGCTTCAACCCGACGATGCGCTACGTGACCAACAGCAAGGGCGACCTGGTGGTGATTTCGCGTTCCGGCGAAATCGTCATCTCCGACCAGCACGGCCGTGAGCGCGAGCGTCACAAGGTGCCGTACGGCGCGATCCTGAACATCAAGGCCGACCAACAGGTCAAGGCTGGCACCGTGCTGGCCAACTGGGATCCGCTGACCCGCCCGATCATCACCGAGTTCGCCGGCAAGGCCCGCTTCGAGAACGTCGAGGAAGGCGTCACCGTTGCCAAGCAGGTGGACGAGGTCACCGGCCTGTCCACGCTGGTGGTCATCGACCCGAAGCGCCGTGGCGCGGCCAAGGTGGTGCGTCCGCAGGTCAAGCTGCTGGACGTCGCCGGCAACGAGGTGAAGATCCCCGGCACCGACCACTCGGTGACGATCGGCTTCCCGATCGGCTCACTGGTGCAGATCCGCGATGGCCAGGACCTGGCTCCTGGCGAGGTGCTGGCGCGCATTCCGGTCGAAGGCCAGAAGACGCGCGACATCACCGGCGGTCTGCCGCGGGTGGCCGAGCTGTTCGAGGCGCGTTCGCCGAAGGACGTCGGCACCCTGGCCGAGCAGACCGGCACGGTCTCGTTCGGCAAGGAGACCAAGGGCAAGGTTCGCCTGCAGATCACCGACCCGGAGGGCAAGGTCTACGAAGAGCTGGTGCCCAAGGAGAAGAACATCCTGGTGCACGAAGGCCAGGTGGTCAACCGTGGCGAGCTGATCGTCGACGGCGCGGCGGATCCGCAGGACATCCTGCGCCTGCTGGGTGTCGAGGAGCTGGCGCGCTACATCGTCGACGAGGTGCAGGACGTCTACCGTCTGCAGGGCGTGAAGATCAACGACAAGCACATCGAGGTGATCGTTCGCCAGATGCTGCGTCGCGTGCAGATCACCAACGCAGGCGATTCGAACTACATCGTCGGCGAGCAGGTGGAGCGCTCCGAGCTGTTCAACACCAACGAGCGCCTGCAGGGCGAAGGCAAGCTGCCGGCGACCTATGCCGACGTGCTGCTGGGCATCACCAAGGCATCGCTGTCCACCGACTCCTTCATCTCCGCGGCCTCCTTCCAGGAGACCACCCGCGTGCTCACCGAGGCTGCCATCATGGGCAAGCGCGACGAGCTGCGTGGCCTGAAGGAGAACGTGATCGTCGGTCGCCTGATCCCGGCCGGTACCGGCATGGCTTTCCACCAGGCCCGCAAGGTCAAGGAAGACATGGACGAGACCGAGCGCCGTGCCATCGCGCTGCAGGAAGCCGAGGAGCTGGCTTCCGCGCAGCTGGCCACGCTGGAGGCGCAAACCAATGCCGGCAGCCATGAGCCGACGGCAGAGTAAGCGACTACTACCTTGAGTGAAAGGGCGGCCTTCGGGCCGCCCTTTTTCTTGTGCGGGCTCAGGCCGGGCCGGGGGGCGCCCACTCGTCGGGCCGCACGATGTGCACGCCGGCCGCCAGCGCGGCCCGGCGGCGCAGCTTCAGCACCGCCCGGTCGCGGCTGACCAGCCAGGAGCCTGGGACCGACATCGCCAGGTCGATGAACTTCTGGTCGTCCGGATCAGTGCAGCGCAGCCGGCCGTTCAGGGCGACCGGTGGTGGATCGGCCACGATCTGCACGAGGCGATCGAAGAACGCCAGCACCTGTTCAGGCCGGCCGGGTCTCCCAAGGGCGAAGCTCCGGTCGAGCACGTGGGCCAGCTCATCGCGCATCGCGGCGGTGGCCAGCCAACACCAGGTGCTGCCTGGCGGTGCCCATGCCGCGCAGCCGCTGTCCTGGAAGAGCTGCCAATCAAGAATCGACTGCGTGTCGATGATCGCGCAGCAAGTTTCAGATGGAGAGTGTTCGCTCACGTCAGATCGATTGGTGGTGGCCGGTTGCGGCCTAGGGGCGACCCGAATATAATGGAGAGCTTTTCGGCAGATTCTGCTGCGCTCTTTGTCGGGCGGCTGAAGGATAACGGGGCGCCATGCCCCGTGGAGTGACCTGCACAGGTTGCCACCCTTTCCAGCCTGTTCCTGCCTTGGGAACGCTCGGCACCTTCCCCGGAAAGAACCGAATCCACGTAACTTCAAACGGGAACAAGTTACCCATGCCCACCATCAACCAGCTCGTGCGCCACGGCCGTCAGGTCGAGGTCACGAAGTCCAAGTCGCCTGCGATGCAGAACTGCCCGCAGCGCCGCGGGGTTTGCACCCGCGTCTACACCACGACGCCGAAGAAGCCGAACTCGGCCCTGCGGAAGGTCGCCAAGGTGCGCCTGACCAACGGTTTCGAGATCATCTCGTACATCGGCGGTGAAGGCCACAACCTGCAAGAGCACAGCGTCGTGCTCGTGCGCGGCGGCCGTGTGAAGGATCTGCCGGGCGTGCGCTACCACATCGTGCGCGGCTCGCTGGACCTGCAAGGCGTCAAGGACCGCAAGCAATCGCGTTCGAAGTACGGCGCCAAGCGCCCGAAGAAGGCCTGAGTTTGAAACGAGGTCGTCACGCCGGGCTGTCAAGCTCGCCGGGATGACGAATCTGGCGGCTTCGGGCCTGTGTGCCTGAGCCGAGTAAGTGAAAGACCCGCCACACGGACAGTGGTCTTTCGAGGTGCGAGCGAAAGCCGCGCCAACTGAAGTTGAAGGAAGAGTGAAATGCCACGTCGTCGCGAAGTACCCAAGCGCGAGATCCTGCCTGACCCGAAGTTCGGGTCGGTCGATCTGTCCAAGTTCATGAACGTGATCATGGAATCCGGCAAGAAGGCCG
>JADMKA010000182.1 GCA_018780145.1 Vitreoscilla sp.
GCGGCCTGCGCGACCTGCAGGTGGTGATGTGGGTGGCGCGCGCCGCCGGCCTGGGGCGCACCTGGGGCGAGCTGGCCGGCAAGGGCCTGATCACCGCCTTCGAGGTCAAGCAGTTGCAGCGCCACGAAGGCGCCTTGAAGCTGATCCGCGCGCGCCTGCACATGGTGGCCGGCCGGCGCGAGGACCGCCTGGTGTTCGACCTGCAGACTGCCGTGGCCGACAGCTTCGGCTACCAGGGCAACCGCAGCGAGCGCGCCTCCGAGGTGCTGATGCACCGCTACTACTGGGCCGCCAAGGCGGTGACCCAGCTGAACCAGATCCTGGTGCTGAACATCGAGGAGCGGGTCAACGCCACCGAGGCGGTGCCGATGCGGCCGATCAACGCCCGCTTCCTGGACCGCGCCGGCATGCTGGAGGTGATCCGGGACGATCTCTACACCGAGTACCCGCACGCGATCCTCGAAACCTTCCTGGTCTACCAGCAGACCCCGGGCATCAAGGGCTTCTCGGCCCGCACGCTGCGCGCGCTCTACAACGCCCGCAACGTGATGGACAGTGCCTTCAGGCGCGACCCGCTGAACCGCGAGCTGTTCATGGACATGCTGCGCCAGCCCGAGGGCCAGACCCATGCCTTCCGGCTGATGAACCAGACCTCGGTGCTGGGCCGCTACCTGTGGGTCTTCCGCCGCATCGTCGGCCGCATGCAGCACGACCTGTTCCATGTCTACACGGTGGACCAGCACATCCTGATGGTGCTGCGCAACGTGCGCCGCTTCTTCGTGCCGGAGCACACCCACGAGTACCCGTTCTGCAGCCAGCTCGCTGCACACTGGGACAAGCCTTGGCTGCTCTACATCGCGGCCCTGTTTCACGACGTGGCCAAGGGCCGCGGCGGCGACCACTCCGAGCTGGGCGGCGCCGAAGTCCGGCGCTTCTGCAAGGACCACGGCATCACCGGCGAGGACGCCGCGCTGGCCGAGTTCCTGGTGCGCCACCACCTGACGATGAGCCGCGTCGCGCAGAAGGAGGATCTGTCCGACCCCGAGGTCATCGGCAACTTCGTCAAGCTCATGGGGGATTCGCGCCGCCTCACCGCGCTGTACCTGCTGACAGTGGCCGACATCCGCGGCACCGGCCCCAAGGTCTGGAACGCCTGGAAGGGCAAGCTGCTGGAAGACCTGTTCCGGCTGTCCCTGCGCGCGCTGGGTGGCGGCTCGCTGAATGCCGACGCCGAGATCGAGGCGCGCAAGCTGGAAGCCCAGCAGATCCTGGCGCTGCACTCCGCCCTGCCCGGCACCGAGCAGCCGCTGTGGAAGACGCTGGACCTGAGCTACTTCGCGCGGCACGATGCCACCGAGATCGCCTGGCACGCCCGCGCGCTGTGGCGCCACATCGACACCCCGATTCCCATCGTGCGCGCCCGCCCCTCCCCCATCGGCGAGGGCCTGCAGGTGCTGATGTTCGCGCCCGACGGGCCCGACCTGTTCGCCCGCATCTGCGGCTACTTCGAGAGCGCCGGCTTCTCGATCCAGGACGCCAAGATCCACACCACCCGCGCCGGCTTTGCACTGGATACCTTCCAGGTGGTGAACCCGAACGCCGAGACCCAGGCGGCGGCGGCCTACCGCGACATGATCTCCCTGGTCGAGACCCAGGCCGCCGAGGCCCTGGCCTCCACCGGCCCGCTGCCGGCACCGGGCCGCGGCCGGGTGTCGCGCCGCGTCAAATCCTTCCCGGTGCAACCGCGGGTGTCGCTGCGGCCGGACGAAAAGGGCCAGCGCTGGTTGCTGTCGGTCAGCGCGAGTGACCGCTCCGGCCTGCTCTACGCCATCGCCCGGGTGCTGGGCGCACACCAGATCAACCTGCAACTCGCCAAGATCTCCACCCTCGGCGAGCGGGTGGAAGACACCTTCCTCGTCAGTGGCGCCGCGCTGCAGCAGCCTCGCATGCAGCTGCAGGTCGAGAGCGAGCTGCTGGACGCCATCGCGATGGTGCCCTGAGCATGAGCCTGGCGCAGGTCACCATCGCCGACGCGCTGCGCGACCCGCCGGCGCTGGAAACCATCATCGACGCCCGCTCGCCCTCGGAGTTCGCCGAGGATCACCTGCCCGGCGCCGTCAACTGGCCGGTGCTGGACGACGCCGAGCGGGCCGAGGTCGGAACCACCTACACCCAGGTCTCCACCTTCGAGGCACGCAAGCGCGGGGCCGCGCTGGTGTCACGCAACATCGCCGCCCTGATCGAAGCCCACGTGGCGGACCGCACGCGCGACTGGCAACCGCTGGTCTATTGCTGGCGCGGTGGGCAGCGCTCGGGCAGCCTGTCGCTGGTGCTGGCGCAGATCGGCTTTCGAACGCGGCAACTGCAGGGCGGCTACAAGGCCTTCCGGGCCCGGGTGCGAGAGGACCTGACCTCGGCGCCTGCCCAATTCGGCTGGCGGGTGCTGTGCGGGCGCACCGGCAGCGGCAAGACGCGCCTGCTGGGTGCCCTGGCCGAAGCCGGCGCCCAGGTGCTGGATCTGGAGGGCCTGGCGGTCCACCGGGGCTCGGTGCTGGGCGGCCTGCCAGGCCAGCCGCAACCCTCGCAGAAGCAGTTCGAGACCCGCCTGTGGGCGGCCTTGCGGGCGCTCGACCCGGCACGCCCGGTGTTCGTCGAGAGCGAAAGCCGGCGCATCGGCCGGCTGCAGGTGCCCGACGCCATGCTGGCGGCCATCCGCGAATCTGCGTCGCCTGTCCATGTGGCGGTTCCGCTGGCCGGCCGGGTGGAACTGCTGATGCAGGACTACGACTACTTCGTCCAGGATGTGCCGGCACTCGTCGACCGGCTGCGCACGCTGACCGAGCTGCGCGGCAAGGCCAGCGTCGCGCGCTGGCAGGCCCTGGCCGAGGCCGGCCAATGGCCCAGCCTGCTGGCCGAGCTGATGCAGCAGCACTACGACCCGCTGTACGACCGATCCACCGAGGCCCACTTCGGCAGCGGCACCAACGTGCTCCATTTGCCAGACGCCCAACCGGCCACGCTGGCCGCCGCCGCCCGGCGACTCGCCGCTACTTGACCCGGCGGGTCTTGCCTCAAGTCAAGGCACGGCCGCCACCGCCCTGAGAACATCGCGCCATGTCGAACCGCCTCGCCGAACACGCCCTGCAGGAGTCGCGCAGCTTCGGGATGCGCCGCATCCCGGCCCTGCGGCCGCTGGGTTGGCTCGCGCGCGGCTGGCAGGATCTGCGTGCCTGCCCGTTGCCCGGGCTGCTTCACGGGCTGGTGCTGGCCGGCTTCGGTGCCTTGCTGTTCTGGAGTGCCCGCCATCAATTCTGGTGGCTGGCGGGTGCCTTCTCGGGCTTCCTGCTGGTGGCGCCCGTGCTGGCCACGGGCCTCTATGCCGTCAGCCGGGCCCGCGAGCGCGGAGAACCAGCGGGCCTGCGCACTGCCTTGTCGGCCTGGCGGCCCAACGACGCACGGATGATCGTCTTCGGCCTGCTGCTGGCCTTGGCCGGCACCGGCTGGGTGTTGACCTCGGCCTCGCTGATCACCAGCGCCCTGCCCGGCCAGATCAACCGGCCCATCGATTTCATCCGCCTGGTGGTGCTGGCGGACCAGGGCTATCTGTTCGAAGCTTGGCTGGCGCTGGGTGCATTGCTCGCGGCACCCGTCTTCGCCTCCAGCGTGGTGGCGATGCCGATGCTGCTGGACCGCCCGGTCGGCGTGCTCGGCGCGGTGTTCACGAGCTGGCGGGTGGTCATGGAACACCCGTTGCCGATGGCGTTGTGGGCCGGCGTGATCATGGGCTTGACCGCCCTCGGCATGGCCACCTTCCTGGTCGGGCTGGTGGTTGTCCTGCCCTGGCTGGCGCATTCGAGCTGGCACGCCTACCGCGACCTGGTGGACCCACCCTGATGTTCGGCTACAGCGAAGAACAGATTGCCAGCTTCGGCCTGACCTTCGGGGTCACGGCCTTCATGCTGTACATGGTGTTCATCATCTTCCAGTTGGCGCGCGAATCGAAGGCGGGGCGCTTCGGCACCTTCGTGCTCTTCCTCGGCCTGGGCGTGGGCCTGATCGGCTTCGCCGCCAAGGGCTTGATCAAGTTCTTCATGGCGGGCATCGTGGAATGAGCGCCGTCGAGGTCGTGGCGCCGCGCCACTCGCTGTTCGACGATGCGCAGGCCCTGGTCACCGGCACGCTCTTCGTCGGGCTGGGGCTGGCGCTGTTCCGTGAGGCCGGCCTGATGACGGGCGGCACCGTCGGCCTGGCCTTCCTGGCGCACTACGCGACCGGCCTCAACTTCGGCCTGCTGTTCTTCTGCATCAACCTGCCCTTCTACCTGCTGGCCTGGCAACGCATGGGCCGGCGCTTCACGCTCAAGACGTTGGCGGCCGTGAGCCTGCTGTCGGCCTTGTCGGAGGCGATGCCGGCCTGGCTGCAGTTGCAGGCCGTGGCGCCCTGGTTCGCCGCGCTGGGCGGCGGGCTGCTGGTCGGCGCGGGCTTCATCATCCTGTTCCGGCACCGCGCCAGCCTGGGCGGGCTGAATGTGCTGGTGCTGTGGCTGCAGGAGCGCTTCGGCTGGCGTGCGGGCTACGTGCAAATGGGCATCGACGCGCTGATCCTGCTGGCAGCATGGCCGTGGGTCGACGCACCCCGGCTCGGGCTGTCGGTGGTCGCCGCCGCGGCGATGAACTTCGCTCTGGCGGTGAATCACCGGCCCGGCCGGTACATGGCGTTCTGATTCAGCAGCAGGGGCTCAGGCCCCATTCAGCACGGTCTCACAGAGCCGCGCACTGGTCTTCCTTGCTCGCCGCCTGGTTCCCGCCGCCCACCGGGGCCGGCGAATTTTCCTTGCACTGCAGGTTGCCATCGATGTCGTTGTCGCGGATCGTGACGCCACCGCCATTCTGGAAGGCCTGCAGGTTGCCGCCAATCGTGTTGGTGAGTGCCTTCAGCGGGCCGTCGTTCGAGTCGAACAGCAGGTCGCCTTGAATGGTCGCCGTCTTGATCAGGGCGCTGCCACCCTGCACGATCTGCACCGAACCGCCGACTGTCGACACGCCGGTGATGTTCACCTTGGCGGAGCCCTCGGCCTGCACATTGCCGGTGACCTTCACGCTGCGGGCGATCAAGGTCGCCCCGGTGCCGACGACGACGCTGCCCTTGGCCCGTGTCTTGGTGAGGGTGCAGGTGCTGCCGTCGGGAACGAAGATGTTGTCCAGCGTCACGGCACCGACCGATCCGGTGCAGCTGAACTCCTCCGCCATCGCGGGGGTGGCTGCCAGGGCGGACACGGTGCCGATGAGAACCAGGGTGTGACGAACGATCATGATGGCACTCCAATGAAGTGAAGGTACAGCCGGGCCGGTGGACGACGCGCGATCCGGGCCAGCGGTGGTTGAGAAGTGGCGTCGACGGTGCACAGACCGGACGGAGCCGTTGCTTCGTACATGCCCCTGCGGATTGCATGGAAAATGCCGGCAGAACTCGAGCCTGACGCACTGCCGATCGCCGGTCTGTGCGTCGTCGAACCATGTGATTCCGCACCCAGGTCGGGATCGAGGTCAGGCACCTGCGCAACTGAACTGAAGGAGAACGTCCCTTGGCCCCCATTGCTGTTCGAATCCATCGGGCCTGGCCCGCCGTGGTCCTGACTGCGAGCCTCATGGCCCATGCGGCCTGGGGCGGCGAAAGGATGGGCATGACATGGGCCAAGGGCGGCCACCACAACGGGCTGGCGATCGACGCGGTCAGTTGCTCTGCCGGTGATCGCTCCTGCGACCCCTACGTCGGCGACACGGTGTGCAGCACAGCCCTGCCGCTGCTGTGCCTCAAGCAAGATGGTTCGCCGCGCCCCAACTATGCGATCCACGATTCGGGTGGCGCCATGCGGGACGAGTTCTACAGGGGCTGGGCAGGCGGGCACCTGGCCACCACGCTCCCGGTGGTGGGCAGCAGCATCGGCTCCTCCGAATCGGCTGACGCGGCTTGCGCGGCGGCCTTCGGTACTGGCTGGCGCATGGCCGAGTTCCACGACGGGCGCTACCTGCCCGGCATGAAGCACGACCGGCACTATGGTTCTGCCCGCTACTGGAACTCCGCGAGCCCCTGGTCGGCCCAGGACAGCCGCGCCGGCGGCTGGGCGTTCTGGGCCTATGGCAACGTGCGTGACGACACGCGCTTCTGGGTGCGCATCGACGACCAGCGCGCCAACTGCTGGGATTGAGCGCGCGGCTCAGCAGGTGGGCGGTGGCGGTTCCTCGTCGCGCACCGAGCCCGCGGCATCCACGTGACGCATCGTCGTGCCGCACATCGCAGCGCTGCGGTCGAGGATGCGCTTGGTGATGTCCACGGCCTTCCAATCGGGGTTGGCCTGCCGCACCAGGGCCGCCACGCCGGCGGCCAAGGGGGCAGACATCGAGGTGCCGCTCCATACCGCCCATTGATTGCCCGGGACCGTGCTGATGATCCGGTCCCCTGGTGCCGCAACCTGCACCCAATCGCCACGGTTGCCAAAGTTGGCGAGACGGCGCTTGCGGTTGCTGGCAGTCACCGACAGTTCACCCTCGGCCTGTTCGGCGGCCGGGTAGACCATCGGCTTCTTGCTCCCATCGTTGCCCGCCGAGGCAAGAACCACGGTGCCACCCTGGGCGTCGCAACGGGCCTCGTCATCCTCGAAGCCGGGGCCATCGTAGTCGTCGTCCACATCGTCGTCGCTGCAGGTCGCCAACTCGATCACCTGGTTCAGGAAGCGTGTGCGGCGCGTCGTGCCCAGGCTCAGGTTGACCACATGCGCGCCGTCCGCGGTCTGGGGGTTGCCGTCCGGGTCGATCGCCCACATCAGCGCCTCCCCCAGCACCCAGACGTTGCCCTGCCCGGAGGGCTCGAGGACGCGCACGGGCATCAGCTTGGCGTCCGGCGCCGCGAGCGCCAGCAGCCCGGCCACATGGGTGCCGTGGCCAAAGCCCGGGTCGGCCACCGAGCCCTGCTCGCTCGGATCCGCATCGCCATCGACGAAATCGCGGCCCAGCAGAGCGCCTTGGGGATCGCGGGCCCAGCGGGCCGACAAGGCCTCGTGGTTCAGGTCGGCACCGCTGTCGAGGAACGCCACCCGAACGCCTTGCCCGGTGGCGTGAGCGTGCGCCAGCGGGAGGCGCATCGCCTTCGGCGCCCATTGGGCGGCCCACTGATCCGCATTGCCGCCGATGGCCCAGACCACGTTGTGCCGGCTCTCGGGCGTCTGGTGTTCGACATGTGCTTCGGCATAGACCACCCGCGCATCGCCGTTCATGGCGTCGACCACGGCCTCGACCGTGTCGCCTGGCGCCACGCCGGCACGCCAGATCGGCCGCAGGCCGAACTGGTCGATCAGCGTCAGGTCGTAGGCCAGGGCCAACTCCTGCGCGGTGTGCCCGTCTTCGACCTGCAGGATCAATTCCAGAGGCACCGTCTTGTCCGGCCGCGGCGCCAAAACACCTTCAGCAAAGGTCCCAACGGGCAAGCCCAGCGCCATGACGGCCAGGCCCAGCGTGCGGTTCAGCTTCATGATGTTCAGCTTTCGTGGAACGACAGTGCTGGCACAGAGTGTCGCCCTGCCGGGCTTGATACGAACCCACAAAGATGTCATGGCCTTCGGATCGGCAGGGGAATCAGCCAGCGCCATGAACGACAAAGGGCGCCCAGTAGAACGGGTGCGGGTACCGTGTCGAGAGGCGTCGTTGCGCCTGGCGCAAGGCGGCAGCCGGCCCCAAACCGTCACGGCAGGCCGCGTGGAAATCGACCATCAGCTCGGCGGTGCTGGCGTCGGGCACGCTCCACAAGGTGGCGACCACCGACCGGGCACCCGCCAACAGAAAGCCGCGTGCCAGGCCCAGCACCTCGTCGCCCGGGGCCAGCCGGCTGACCATGGTCTCGCAGGCAGAGAGCACCACCAACCCGGCCCGCAGGTTCAGGGCGGCCACATCGGCCAATGTGACGACACCGTCGTGAAGCTGCAGGCAGGAGAACGCCGGGTTGTCCGGCCTCGCGCTGGCATGGCAGGCCAGGTGCAGCGTGCCGGCGTGCGGCGCCAGCTGCGACCACCTGGCCAAGGTGGCGTCGCCGTCGAGCAGGAGCTCTGCGCGTCCTGGCCAGACGGCCGCAATGGCGCGTGCTTCGTCACCGACCGCCGGCAACCAGCGAGATCCGACACCCAGCACCAGCGCGGACGCATCCGCCTGCGGAGTTTGGCGTTCGCAGTGCAGCCAACTGGTCACGCTGGGCGCGACCACCAGGTCGAAGTGGTCCAGCAGGCGCCCGGTGGACTCGTCACCCAATGCGGCAAAGGGCAGCCCATGCAGGGCGCGGTGCGGCACGATCACCAGCTGCTCGGCGCCAGCCAGGTCAGGGGCCAGCGGGGCGACCAGATCCTGGTACAGCGCCCCGAGCAGATGCTGTACCCGTGCCAGCCGCTGCGCGGCGTGCCGGCCCTCGGCGGCTCCAGGGCCACGCAGGGTGTCGAGTTGCAGACGCAGGCTGGACAAGCGCTGTGCCAGGCCTGGGGCTCGCCCGGCGTGCCGCCGGACACCGCTTGCGCGGACCACGCAGGCACGCCACCGTTCGCCGTCCAGGTGGTAGACCAGCAGAGACCGGTGCGGCCCGAGCCGGGCGACGATGTCGGCCACGTCCAATGTGGGCCATCCGTCGGCTTCCGTGGCCAGGCCGGTGGAGCTGACCGGTTCCACCGGCGCAGTCCGGCGCTGGCGCCGCAGCCAGCCCGTCTCCGCAGCCTTCGCCTCGGCCTGCAGCCGGGCAGCCCGGGCCGGGTTGGGGTCACTCTCTGCACCGATCAGCTGCACCTGGTGCTGCAGCCAGTTCAATCGTTGCCGAAGCCCCTCCTCCGCATCGTCGACGATCGACTCGGCGCCAACACGGCGCCCCAGATCGTCGTGCAAGGACCTCGCCCGGACATGCTCGATGGCCTGCAGCAAGCGCTCGGCCGGGGCGCCGTCGATGTCGGCCAGGCGAACCCAGAGATCGCCAGCCGCCTCGGCGTCATGCGCACTGGCGATCCGCATGTCGCCACTGGGCACCTGCAGGCGCAGCTGTTCAAAGCGTTGCAGCGCGCTGGCGCCGTGCCGTAACGCCAGGTCGTGCGCGCCCGCGCGCTCCGCGAGCTCGGCGCGCGCCAGCTCACACGTGGCACGCGCGGGGCCATCGCCCGCCTCGGCGGCGACCTGCTCCAACAAGGCCGAAGCGCCGGGCAGATCGCCTGTGTCCAACTGGGCCCGCGCCAGGACGAGTTCTGCCTCCAGCTTCCACCTGATCAATCCGGCGCCATGCATGGCTGCGGCCGACATGCGCGCCAGCTCCGAAGCGACATGAGGGTTGCCGCCACGCAGTTCCTGCCTGGCTTGCAGCAGCCTGGCTCGCCCGACGCCAACCTCGTTGCCCTGGGCTGCGAAAGCCCGGCTTGCGGCCGCCAACTCGGCGCGTGCCGACGCACCGTCGCCGGCCTCGGCCAATGCCTGGCCGCGCATGAGCTGCGACCAGGCAGCCTCCACCGGTGCCGCGAGCCGGAGCGCGTTCTCGGCGAGCCGCCCGCAGGCCTCTGCGGCCTCCGGCCACAGGCCAGCCGCCAGGTAGGCCTCGGCGCGTGCCCGCTCAGCCTCCAGCTGGCGCTGCGGCGGCGCCCTGCCGGCCAGCAGGTCCACCACACGTTCGAACGAGCGCAGGGCCAGACCGACCTGGCCACGGTGCAGGCACAGCTGACCCAGCTCGCCCAAGGCCAGCGCCTCGAGCACCGGCAGGTCATGTGCAGCGGCACGTCGATGCGCTCGCGAAGCCATCTGCTCAGCCTGCGCGAACTCCGACTGCCAGGTCAACGCACCGGCCAGGCCGATGTCTGCCATCACCGAGTGCGCCAGGTCGCCGACCCGCGCGAAGGCCACCGCGGCACGCCGATAGCTCACCGCAGCATCGGCGTACCGGTCCTGGCGCATCGACATGGAGCCTCGGTTCAGCGCCACCTTGCCTGCCGCCAGGTCGTCGCCAGCCTGAGCCAAGGCCTGCTCCAGATCGTCGGCGACGGCAATGGCTTCGTCGTGCCGCCCCAGCATGGACAAGGCCATCAAGGTCGGAACACGGGCCTGGGCGGCGGATGCCGGTTGCGACAGGGCCTCGAAACCCTCCGCCGCGTCGCCCAGCCTGCCCAAGGCACGCGCCATGTCGCCATCGACCAGCGCGGCGAACCCCGCTGTCCAGGCCGCCAAGGCCGCCACCTCGGCATCAGCGGCGTGCGCCGACTGCAGCCGGGACAACCCCTCGGCCGCTCGATGGGCGACTGTCGGCTCGCTGTGCCATGCCTGCTGGCACCGCGCCTTCAACATCCACGCCAAGGCACGCGCATCGAGGGCGCTGCCTGCACCTGCCAGGGCGTTGTCGTCGCCGGCCAACCAGGCTTCGGCCCAGTTGCCGAACCGGTCATCCCCCATGGTGCCGGTCAGCCGGCCGGGGGTGTCGGCCACGCCAGCTCGGGCACATCGATGCTCCAGCCGTCAAAGTCAATCGACAGCTGCCACCTGCCGGCAGGCAGGCGATCGAAGTGGAAGTCACCCAGCTCGCTGACGTTCACTTCAAAGTAACCGGCCCCGCCGTCGACGCCGACCAGCCTGACCCGGCGTGCGGCCTGGGGGCCAAGCACCTGCCCACTCAACTGCCAGGGCGTGTCGGTCGACAGCGCATCGTTGCTGAGCCGCAGATCGATGTCGTGCGCCTCGCACTCGAACAGCCATTGGCGCGTCTGGCGGGTGTCGCCGCGCAAGCCCAGCGCCAACGGCCCGGTGTCGCCGCTGTCGAACGACAGCCTGGCCCACAGACGCTTCCAGTTGCTGACCGACGGGCCTGCCGCCGCCGCCGACCGGGCCGGCCAGATGTCGAACGCGCGTTGCAGCACGGTGTCTGGGGGCTCCGCCATCGTCCGGCTGTCGCGCAGCACCCGCTCCAGCTCGGAGGGCTCGGCCGGCGGTTGCGACTCTTCGGGGGAGGTCGAGTTCATGGTGATTCCACTCAGGTCGGTCTGGCAGCACAGAGCCATCCACCAGCGCCAAAAATACGTCGTTGCCTCATTCGATCGCCTCGCACAGGCGGCGGAGCTTGTCGAGGCAACGTGTGCGTGTGGGCCCGATGCTGCCCAGTGCCATGCCCATGCGCTCCGCAATCTCCTCGTAGCTCAAGGGGGGATCCACCAGATACAGGTAGGTCAGCAACTCACGCGAACGTTTGTCCAGCCCGTCCATGGCCCGCCGCAGTCGATCCTGGGTCTGCAAGGCGGCCAGGCGATCCGGCGGTAGCACGGCATTCTCGTCCGCCACGCCGCGGGCGCCACTGTCGCCATCCTCCGCGTCAGCGCCGAGCGTGTCCAGGCGGGCGTGCCGGGGTGTCCGTTGCAGGACTCGCAAGGTCTCCCGGCGTGCCGTGGTCACCAGCCAGGCGTTCAGGCGATCGGGCTGGTCCAGATCTCCCAGGTGCTCGAACAAAGTCGAGAAGCAGTTCTGAAAGACATCGGCGGCATCGTGATCGGACAACCCGGCGCGCCGAGGCACGGTGAAGACCAGGCGCCGGTACCGGTGGACCAGCGTTTGCCAGGCCAGCTCGTCGCCCGCACGGCAGCGGTGCACGAGTTGTGCGTCGGTCCAGTCGGAGAGCAGTTCAGGCATCGTGAAGCCACGCTAACCGATGGCCAGCCGCAGCGGCAGCCAGGTCGGCCCTATTCCCCGGATCACCAGGGGACATGGTCGAGCCGAGTTTCGCCTGTGTCGATCGGGACCCGAAACGAAAAACGGCCACGCGCGAGGCGTGGCCGTTGATCGGTGTTCCCCGAGCCGGGTTCAGCCCATGTGCAGGCCGCCGTTGCAGGAGAAATCCGCGCCGGTGGTGAAGCCGGAGTCCTCACCGGCGAGCCAGGCCACCACCGAGCCGATCTCCTCCGGGGTGCCCAGGCGTTTGACCGGGATGGTGGCGACGATCTTCTCCAGCACCTCGGGCTTGATGGCGCGGACCATGTCGGTGCCGATGTAGCCCGGGCTCACGGTGTTCACCGTCACGCCCTTGGCGGCCATTTCCTGCGCCAGGGCCATGGTGAAGCCGTGCATGCCGGCCTTGGCGGCCGAGTAGTTGGTCTGGCCAGCCTGGCCCTTCTCGCCGTTGACCGACGAGATCTGGACGATGCGGCCCCAGCCCTTCTCGACCATGTCCGGCACGACCTGCTTGGTCACGTTGAACATCGAGTTCAGGTTGGTGTCGATCACCGCGTGCCAGTCGTCGGGCGTCATCTTCAGGAACATGCGGTCCTTGGTGATGCCGGCGTTGTTGACCAGGATGTCGATCGGGCCGTGCTCGGCCTTGGCCTTGGCGAAGGCCTCGACGGTGGAATCCCAGTCGGCCACGTTGCCCACCGAGGCAAAGAAGTTGTAGCCGAGCGCCTTCTGCTCGTCCAGCCACTTGACGAAGTCACGGCTCGGGCCGCAACCGGCGATGACCTTGTGGCCCTCCTTGTGCAAACGCTGGCAGATCGCGGTTCCGATGCCGCCCATGCCACCCGTCACGTACGCTACTTTCTGTGCCATTTGATGTGCTCCTCTTTGCAGTGTTGATGCCGGGCGCCCGCCGCAGGCTACCCACGCACTATTGCGCGGCCGCGGCTGGCTGGACGCCCGTATTTACCCCTTGGACCCGATGATGCCGGGTGCCCCATCCCGCGCGGCCAGCGCCGGGCCGCTCCCAAGCGGCCGCGCACCCGCCTGGCGGGTGGTGTCGGTACCCCGACGCCGGGTGCCCCATTTACCGCTCGACAGTCAGCGCCACGCCCATGCCGCCGCCGATGCACAACGACGCAATGCCCTTCTTCGCGTCGCGCTTCTGCATCTCGTGCAGCAGCGTCACCAGGATGCGGCAGCCGGACGCACCGATCGGGTGCCCGATGGCGATCGCGCCGCCGTTCACGTTGACCTTGCTGGTGTCCCAGCCCATTTCCTGGTGCACGGCACAGGCCTGCGCGGCAAAGGCTTCGTTGATTTCAAGCAGGTCCAGGTCCTGCGGCTTCCAGCCAGCACGCTCCAGCGCCCTGCGGGCTGCCGGCACCGGGCCCATGCCCATGATGGCCGGGTCCAGGCCAGCCGAGGCGTAGCTGGCGATGCGCGCCAGCGGCTTCAGGCCCAGTGCGGCGGCCTTGGCGGCCGTCATGACCATCACGCCAGCCGCGCCATCGTTCAGGCCCGATGCGTTGCCGGCGGTCACGCTGCCAGCCTTGTCGAAGGCCGGGCGCAGGCCAGCCAGGGCCTCGGCATTGGTCTTCTTGTTGATGAACTCGTCGGCGTCGAAGACCAGCGGATCACCCTTTTTCTGCGGGATCGTCACGCCGACGATCTCGTCCTTGAAGCGGCCGGCTTCCTGTGCGGCGGCGGCCTTCTGCTGCGAGCCGAGCGCCAGCGCGTCCTGCATCTCGCGGGTCACGCCGTACTTCTTGGCCACGTTCTCGGCCGTGATGCCCATGTGGTACTGGT
>JADMKA010000038.1 GCA_018780145.1 Vitreoscilla sp.
CCAACTGGCCGACCATCCCGCAGCTCTACGTGAACGGCGAGTTCGTCGGCGGCTCGGACATCATGATGGAGATGTACCAGGCCGGCGAACTGCAGCCGCTGCTGTCCGCCTGATCGGCGCTCGGGTGCAGGCTCCGGCTGCTCCGCGCGTCGTCGTCGGCATCACCGGCGCCTCGGGGGCGGCCTATGGCGTGCGCCTGCTGGAGCGCCTGCGCGAACTGCGGGTGTACACCCACCTGGTGGCCACGCCGGCGGGCGTGCTGAACGTCCACCACGAGCTGTCGCTGGACCGTTCGGCACTGGAGGCTCTGGCCGACGAGGCCCATGCGCCCGGCGATATCGGCGCCTGCATCGCCAGCGGCAGCCACGCCACCGCAGCGATGGTGGTGGCACCGTGTTCGATGAAGTCGCTGGCCGCGATCGCCCATGGCTTCGGCGACAACCTGCTCACGCGAGCCGCCGATGTCACGCTGAAGGAGCGGCGCCGCCTGGTGCTGATGGTGAGGGAGACGCCCTTCAATCTGGCCCACCTGCGCAACATGACCGCGGTGACCGAGATGGGCGGCATCGTGTTCCCGCCCTTGCCCGCCTTCTACCACCGGCCACAGACCATCGCCGAGTTGATCGACGACACCACCGAGCGGGTCATCGACCTGCTCGGCCTCGGCGTGGCCCACCCCAAGCCCTGGCTCGGGCTCTGATCAGGCGGTCATCCACTGCCGGCGGGCGCCCAGCACCGCGTCCGGGTATTCCGAGCGGCCCCGGCTGCCGTTGTAGCGGCCGAGCGCCATGAACAGGTCGCCCTGTTCGCGCTCCAGGTAGTGGCGCAGGATCACGCAGCCGAAGCGCAGGTTGGTCTGCATGTGGAACAGGCGCGCCACGCTGCCGTCGCCGATCAGGCGGGCCCAGAAGGGCATCACCTGCATGTAGCCGCGTGCACCCGCGCTGCTGATGGCGTACTTGCGGAAGCCGCTCTCCACTTGCACCAGGCCCAGCACCAGCTCGGGTTGCAGGCTGGCGCGCTTGCTCTCGTACCAGAGCGTTTCCAGGAACTCGATGCGGGTCTGCCGCTCGGCCTTGCGGGGTTTCAGCTTGTCGCTCATCGCGCCGAGCCAGCGCAGGTAGGCCAGGCGTTCCTCGATGCGGCTGAAGCGGGGCTGCGGCGGTGCGCTGTTGGCGATGGAGGCCGACAGCGCCGTGCGCACCGCGTCGGCCAGCGGCTCCTCGGCCTGGGTGCCGGCCTGAGCCAGCGTCGGCACCGCCGGGCCCAGGCACGCTGCGGCTGCCCACTGCAGGCAGACACGGCGGCGGGTGTCGGGCATGGGGCTCAGGCAGCCAGGCGGGCTTTCACCGCGGAGACCACCTCGGCCAGGGCCAGCTTGCCGGCCTCGGCATCGCGCCGGCCCTGCAGCTCGACCAGGCCCTCCTTGAGGCCGCGGTCGGAGATCACCACCCGCACCGGGACGCCGATCAGCTCCCAGTCGGCGAACATCGCGCCGGGGCGCTCGCCGCGGTTGTCGAGCAGCACGTCGACACCGACGGCCGCCAGGTCGTCGTGCAGTTGGTCGGCGGCCGCCTGCACCTCGGCCGAGCGCTCATAGCCGATCGGGCAGATGACCGCCGCGAAGGGGGCGATGGCTGCCGGCCAGATGATGCCGCGCGCGTCGTGGTTCTGCTCGATGGCCGCGCCGAGAATGCGCGTGACGCCGATCCCGTAGCAGCCCATCTCCATCAGCTGCGGCTTGCCGGTCTCGTCCAGGTAGGTGGCGCTCATCGCCTTGGAGTACTTGGTGCCGAGGTAGAACACGTGGCCGACCTCGATGCCGCGCTGGATGGCCAGTTCGCCCTGGCCGTCGGGCGAGGGATCGCCGGCGACGACGTTGCGGATGTCGGCCACCAGGTCGGGCTCGGGCAGGTCGCGGCCCCAGTTCACGCCGGTGTAG
>JADMKA010000205.1 GCA_018780145.1 Vitreoscilla sp.
CGAGAACCTCGACTACTTCGGCCGCCTGTTCGGCCACGGCCGGCGCGAGCGCGAGACACGCATCACCGAACTGCTGGGCAGCACGGGGCTGCTGCCCTTCGCGGACCGGCCCGTGGGCAAGGTCTCCGGCGGCATGATGCAGAAGCTCGGCCTGTGCTGCGCGCTGATCCATGACCCGCAACTGTTGATCCTCGACGAGCCGACGACGGGCGTCGATCCGCTGTCGCGCCGGCAGTTCTGGGACCTGATCGACCGCATCCGCGCCCGCAATGCCGGCATGACCGTGCTCGTGGCCACCGCCTACATGGAAGAGGCCGGGCGCTTCGACCGCCTGGTGGCCATGGACGCAGGCCGCGTGCTGGCTACCGGCACGCCCGCCGAGATGCTCCAGCGCACGGGCTGCACCAGCCTGGAGGCCGCCTTCATTGCGCTGCTGCCCGCCGAGCGCCGCGACGGGCACGGCGAGTTGGTCGTGCCACCGCGGCCCGCGAACGTGCAGGCCATCGCCATCGAGGCGCACGAACTGAGCTGCCGCTTCGGTGACTTCACCGCGGTGGACCGGGTGAGCTTTCGCATCGAGCGCGGCGAGATCTTCGGCTTCCTCGGCTCCAACGGCTGCGGCAAGACCACGACGATGAAGATGCTCACCGGCCTGCTGCCGGCCACCGAGGGCAGCGTGCGCCTGTTCGGCGCGCCGCTGGACGCGCGCGACATGGCGGTGCGGCGGCGGGTGGGCTACATGTCGCAGGGCTTCTCGCTCTACCGCGACCTGACCGTGCGCCAGAACCTCGAACTGCAGGGCCAGCTCTTCGGCCTCGACAAGCAGCGCATCGCTGAGCGCATTGACAGCCTGCTGCCCCGTTTCGGACTGCGCGACGCCGCCGACGCGCTGCCCATGACGCTGCCGCTCGGGCATCGCCAGCGCCTGCAGCTCGCTGCCGCCGTGGTGCACGAGCCCGAGCTGCTGATCCTGGACGAGCCGACCTCGGGCGTGGACCCGGTGGCGCGCGACAACTTCTGGGCGCTGATGATCGACCTGTCGCGGCGAGAAGGCGTGACGATCTTCGTCTCGACCCACTTCATGAACGAGACGCAGCGATGCGACCGCGTGTCGCTGATGCACGCCGGCCGCGTGCTCGCCAGCGGCGCGCCCGCCGAACTGGCACGCGAACGCGGCGGCGGCTCACTGGAAGACAGCTTCGTGGCGTGGCTGCGGGATGCGCAGGCGCCGGACCCGAGCGCGAATGTCCCCAGCGCCGACACCGAGGCGGCCGGTGATGGCACGGCGGGCGCCAAGGCCGTCGCCCGCACCCAGCGCCTGTTCAGCCGCCATCGCCTGTTCAGCTGCGCACGGCGCGAGACGCTGGAGTTGGTGCGCGACCCGATCCGCCTGGCCATGTCGCTGCTGGGCACGGTCATGCTGATGCTCATCATGGGCTACGGCATCAGCCTGGATGTGCAGGACCTGCGCTACGCCGTGCTCGACCGCGACGGCAGCGCCGCCAGCCGCGCCTACACGCTCGACCTGGCGGGTTCACCGTACTTTCTCGAACAGGCGCCGGCTGCCGACGATGCCGAAATGGACCGCCGCATGCGCAGCGGCGAGCTCGCGCTCGCGCTGGAGATCCCGCCCGGCTTCGGCGCCGACCTGGCGCGTGGCCGGCCCGCCACAGTAGGCGTGTGGATCGACGGTGCGATGCCGATGCGAGCCGAGATCGTGTCGGGTTACGTGCAGGCCCTGCATGCCGGCTACGTGGCCCAGCGCCTGGCGGCGGCCGGCATCGACGCCCGGCCACCGGCCAGCGTGGAGGTGCGCTACCGATACAACCCCGAGGTGCGCAGCATCGTGTCGATGGCGCCGGCGGTGATCCCGATCCTGCTGATCTTCATCCCGTCGATGCTGGCCGCGCTGGCCGTGGTGCGCGAGAAGGAGATGGGCTCGATCACCAACCTCTACGTCACGCCGGTCACCAAGCTGGAGTTCCTGCTCGGCAAGCAGCTGCCCTACGTGGGCGCCGGCATGGTGAACTTCGCGCTGATGACGCTGATGGCGGTCACGCTGTTCGGCGTGCCGTTCACCGGCAGCCTGGCCACCTTCACGCTGGCCGCGCTGCTCTATGTGTTCGCGGCCTCGGCGCTCGGGCTGCTGATGTCCGCCTTCACCAACAGCCAGCTGGCCGCGCTGTTCGGCACCGCGCTGGCGACCATGCTGCCGGCGATCCAGTTCTCCGGCATCCTGAACCCGGTCTCCACGCTCGAGGGCTTCTCGGCCGTGATGGGCCAGATCTACCCGACCGCTCCTTTTGTCACCATCAGCCGCGGCACCTTCTCCAAGGCCCTGGGCTTCGCCGATCTGCACACGCTGTTCGTGCCGCTGGCCCTGGCCGGCCCCGTGCTGCTCGCGCTGAGCGTGCTGCTGCTGCGCAAGCAGGAGCGTTGATGACGAAGCTGTCGCTGTCCCGGCATGTGGTGCTGCAGCTGGCAGCCAAAGAGCTGCGCAGCCTGTGGCGCGACCGCCTGCTGCTGGTGTTCGTGGTCTGGGCCTTCAGCGGCGCCATCTACACCGCAGCCACGGCCATGCCGGACCGCTTGGTGCGTGCGCCGATCGCGGTGGTCGACGAAGACCAGACGGTGCTGTCGCAGCGCATCGTCTCGGCCTTCTACCCGCCGGACTTCCTGGTGCCCGATCTCATATCGCTGGGCGAGATGGACACCGGCCTGGACACCGGGCGCTACAGCTTCGTGCTCGACATTCCGCCGGGCTTCCAACGTGACGTGCTCGCGGGCCGCCGGCCCGCCCTGCAACTGAACGTGGACGCCACGCAGATGCGCCAGTCTTTCGTCGGCACCGGCTACGTGCAGAGCATGATCCAGCTCGAGTTGCAGGAATTCGTGCTCGGCGAGCGCAGCGCAGCCGCAGCGCCGGTGGAACTGGCCATTCGCATGCGCTTCAATCCCACGTCGGACAGTGCATGGTTCGCCAGCGTGATGGAAGTGATCAACATGGTGACGATGCTGTCCATCATCCTGGCCGGCGCTGCGCTGATCCGGGAGCGCGAGCACGGCACGCTGGAGCACCTGCTGGTCATGCCGGTGCGCCCGACCGAGATCATGCTGGCCAAGGTGCTGGCCATGGGCGGCGTGGTGCTGCTGGCCTCGCTGCTGTCGCTGCGCTTCATGGTGCAGGGTGTGCTTGAGATGCCCATCGGCGGCTCGCTCGCCCTGTTCATGCTGGGCGTGGCGCTGCACCTGTTTGCCACCACCTCGATGGGCATCTTCATGGGCACGGTGGCACGCTCGATGCCGCAGCTGGCGCTGCTGATCATCCTGGTGCTGCTGCCGCTGCAGATGCTGTCGGGCGGCATGACGCCGCGCGAGAGCATCCCCGAGTTGCTGCGCAATGTGATGCTGCTGGCGCCGACGACGCACTTCGTGAGCCTGGCGCAGGCGGTGCTGTATCGGGGGGCCGGATTCGCCATCGTCTGGCCGACGCTGCTGGCCATCGCGGCCATCGGGGCGGCCTTTTTCTTCGCGGCCTTGGGACAGTTTCGAAAGTCGCTGGCGCAGGGGTGAGCGGCAAGGAGCGAAAGGAACGCCGATGAACACCCCTGCACCGCGGGACACCGAGACCGCGACACAGGCGCCGGTTCCGCGGGCGCCACTGCACCCTGATGTGCTGAAACTCGGACTGGTGAGTTTCCTCACCGACGTCAGTTCGGAGATGATCTTCTCGGTTTTCGCGGTCTTCGTCACGACCGTGGCCGGCGCGTCCAGCGCCCTGCTGGGGCTCATCGAAGGCATGGCGGACTTCTCGGCGTCTTCGCTCAACTGGCTGGCCGGCTGGTTGTCGGACCGCAGCGGTCGCCGCAAGGGTTTCGTCATCGCCGGCTACGCGTTCTCGACGCTGGCCAAGCTCATCCTGGTGGTGTCGTCTTCCGTTCTCGGCTCGAGCGTCTTTCGTGTCGTGGAGCGCCTGGGCAAGGGCTTTCGCGGGCCGCCGCGTGACGCCTGGCTGTCCTGCGTGGCCGCGCAAGAGACCCGGGGCTATGCGTTCGGCGTGCACAAGGCGCTCGACAAGGCGGGGGCGGTGCTGGGGCCGCTGGTCGCCTACGGCCTGCTGTTGTGGCTGGGCGAGTCTGCTGCCACCTACAGCACGCTGTTCCTGGTGGCCTTCGTGCCCGCAGTGATCAGCGTGGTGGTGCTCACGCGCATCCCGGACCGACCAGGCGCGGTGCACGAACGCGAGAGCGTGCGCCAGAGCTGGCAACAGCTCAGCCCGGGCTTCAAGCGCTTCCTGCTGCCGGCCGGGGTGTTCGCGCTGGCCTACTTCAGCCTCGGGTTCATTTTGCTCAAGGCCCATGCGGTCGGCTTCAGCGTGACCCAGACCGTGCTGCTGTACGCGCTGTTCAACACCGCATGTGTCGTAGCTGCGCACCTGGTGGGCCGGTTGGGCGACAAGGTGGGCCGCAGCCGCATCGTCATGCTGGGTTATGCGGTCTACGCGTGCATCAACCTGTGGCTGATGTTCGCCGACACCCGCTGGGAGATGGTGGCCGTGTTCGCCGTGTATGGCCTGTTCTATGCCATCGAAGAATCGCAGAGCAAGGCCTTCATCGCCGACCTCGAACCTGAACGACGCGCCACGGCCATGGGCGTCTACAACTTCGTCACGGGTACGGTGTACCTGCCCGCGTCGCTGCTGGCAGGGGCCTTGTGGACCGTTGCGCCGAGCCTGGCGTTTGCCACGTCGGCCACCCTGTCTTTGGCGGCCGTGGCCATGTTCACGTTGCGCCGGCCGTCATCAGTGGAGTGATCGCGGGTCAGAGCCCACGCGCCGTGCTCGCGCCCCACCGATAGAGGTAGCGCAACTGGAGAAGGTTCTCCCCGGGGTTGGGCTGCCGGATCCCGGCGTTGGAGGCGTGGGCGATGCGCAAGCTGACTTCCTGCGACCGTCCCAACACCCACCCTGCGCCGACGCTCGTGGTGAAGTTGTAGCGCGTGCTGAAGCGGCGATCCCCTGAAGCGTAGTAGCCGTCGCTGAAGGTGAGTCCCACTCCGGCCTCAACGAACCAATGTTCCTGTCCTGTTGCCGCCGACGTGGCCCGCAACATAGGGGTCAGCCCCACGGCGAGCGTTCTCCGCCGCCCGCCATCCTGGTCGCGGGAGTGCCCTTGGACGACATGCACATCCCAGAAGCCTGTGAACTGAAGACCGCCTGAGTGCGGCGACCAGTTCCGCCACGGCCACACAACGCCCGCGGCGAGTGCCCGTACATCGTGTTCTGCGACGCCATACTGAAGATAGACGCCGGCATGCGGCAGGGGTTGGCCCGTTCGGCCCTCCTCGGAGTGCGCGCACCGGTGACCCAACAGCAGCATGCTGGCCGTCAGCGCAAGGCTGCCGCGACCGAGCAGCGGGTGCGTCTCCTGCCTTGTGCGTTCACGGGGGATGCACAGGCGCCAGCAGGTCAACCGCCAAAGCATCGCCAATGGCTGCACCCGATCAACCCGCCCGGGTCGCTACCTACTGCTCGACGTGCTCGCGTAGCCGCCGCCGAGGGCACGATAGACAGCAACACGGTTCTGCAGCAGTGCTAGCTGCGTCTGCACGACCGCCTGCTGTACTGCGAAGAGCGCACGCTGAGCATCCAGCAACTCGAGCGAGCTGCTCACGCCGTTGCGATAGCGCAGGTCGGACAGGTTGTAGCGGGCCTGTTCAGCGTCTGCCTGAGCCCGTGTCGAGTGCAACTGGTCATCCAGAGTGGCTCGGCCCGCCAGCGCATCGGCCACGTCCCGAAACGCTGCCTGGATGGCTCGCTCGTACTGCGCCACCGCTATGTCCCTTTGCGCTTCGGCTACCGCCAGGTTGGCGCGGTTGCGTCCGGCGTCGAAGATCGGCTGCAGCAACTGTGTCGCGAAGGTCCAGGCACCGTCCTTGAAAAGGTTCGAAAGCTGGGCACTGGCCGTGCCGGCACTGGCGGTGAGCGTGATGCGCGGCCAGAATGCAGCGCGCGCCGCGCCAATGTTGGCGTTGGCAGCGACAAGTTGCTGCTCGGCCTGCCGAACGTCAGGGCGACCCAGCAGCACCTCGGACGGCACGCCCGCGGAAACGTCTGCCAGAGTCATCGCGTCGATCCGCCCGGCCCCTGACGGCAATTCAGGCAGGGCCTGCCCCACCAGCAGCGCCAGCGCATTGCGGTCCAGTTCGCGCTGTCGGCGAGCCTGGGCCAGCGCGACGCGGGCCGCCTCGACCTGCGTCTGGGCCTGCCGCAGGTCCAGCTCTGACGCTGCGCCATTGTCGAACCGCAGCTGCGTGAGCCTGAGCGAGTCTTCGCGCGTGGCCAGCGTCCGCTCGGTCAGGTTCAGCAGCTCGTCGTCGGCCGCGAGGGCAAGGTATTGATTGGCTACCGAGGCGACCAACGAAATCTGCACCGCCTTGCGGGCCTCCTCGGTGGACAGCAGCTGTGCGGCGGCGGTGTCGGTGAGCGAGCGAACGCGGCCGAACAAGTCGAGCTCGTAAGCGGCCACGCTGAGGCCGGCGGTGTAGGAGCCGACCACGTTGCCGCTGTCTGACGTCTGTCGGTTGGCCGTGAGGCCGGCGGCGACGGTCGGCAGCTGGTCGGCGCGGCGTAGTTCGTACTGCGCGCGCACGCTGTCGATGTTGAGCACCGCAATACGCAGGTCGCGGTTGTTCTTCAGCGCCAACTCGATCACACCACGCAGTGCGGGGTCGGCAAAGTAGTCCTGCCATGTCAGGTCGGCAGCTGCCGCGCCCGAGGGCACAGAGGTGGCGTTCGGAAAAGTCGCCGGCACCGGCGCAGCCGGACGCTCGTAGCGTGGTGCCAACTGCATGCAGCCGGCCAGCGCTGCTGCCGCCAGCAGCGCCGTGCTGGTCTTCAGGGGTGTCGAAGGTTTCATCGTGCTCATCCACTCAGCGCGCGGCCGAGCCGCCGTCGGGCGCGGCCGGCGGTGCGGAATCCGGCGTCTGGGCGGTCTCATCCGAGCCCGGAACGAGATCATGCGCATACAGCTTGCGCTGCCGCTCGCTGCCCTTGAAGAATCGCCGCACGACCACGAAGAACACCGGTACGAACAGCACCGACAGCACCACCGCGCTGACCATGCCGGCCATCACGCCGGTGCCGATCGAGCGCTGGCTGGCCGAACCCGCACCGCTGGCGATGGCCAGCGGCAGAACGCCGAGCACGAAGGCCATCGAGGTCATCACGATCGGGCGGAAACGCAGGTGCGCTGCTTCCAGCACCGCCTCGATCGCCGTGCGGCCCTGCGCCTGCAGATCCTTCGCGAACTCGATGATCAGCACCGCGTTCTTGGCCGAGAGGCCGATGATGGTGATCAGGCCGATCTTGAAGTAGACGTCATTGCTGAAGCCGCGCAGCTCGGTGCCGAGCACCACACCGAGCACGCCCAGCGGCACCACGAGGATCACCGAGAAGGGAATCGACCAGCTCTCGTACAGGGCCGCCAGGCACAGGAAGACCGCCAGCAGCGAGAATCCGAACAGGTACACCGCGGTGGCCCCGGCGAGGCGCTCCTCGCGCGACTGGCCGGTCCATTCGAAGGCGAAGCCGGGCGGCAGTTGTGCGGCCAAGCGCTCCACCTCCGCCATCGCCTCGCCGCTGCTGGTGCCCGGCGCAGCGTCGCCGACGATGCGCATCGTCGGGTAGCCGTTGTAGCGGATCGACTGCATGGGCCCGGTGATCCAGCGCGTGGTCGCGAAGGCCGACAGCGGCACCGACTGTCCGCGGTTGTTGGGCACGTAGAGGCGCATGATGTCGTCCTGCTGCATGCGTTCCGGCGCATCGGCCTGCACCACCACACGCTGCAGCCGACCTTGGCTCTCGAAGTCGTTGACGTAGGTCGACCCCAGCGATGTGGAGATGGCAGCGTTGATCGCGTCAAAGCCGACCCCCAATGCGCTCGCCTTCTTGCGGTCGATTTCCAGGCGCAACTGGGGCGCGTCCTCCAGGCCGTCGGGGCGCACGCCAGCCAGCAGCTTGCTCTGCGAGGCCATGCCGAGCAACTGGTTGCGCGCCGCGATCAAGGCCGCGCGGCCATTGCCGCCGCGGTCCTGCAACCGGAAGTTGAAACCGGTGGCATTGCCCAGCTCCGGAATAGGTGGTGGGCTCAAGGGGAAGATGAAGGCGTCCTTCACGCCCATCAGGGCACCGAACGCGCGCCGCGCCAAGTCCTGTGCCGACTGGCCCGGCGCTCGGCGCTCGTCCCAGTCCTTCAGGGTGACGAAGGCCAGGGCCGCGTTCTGCCCCTGGCCGGAGAAACTGAAGCCCAGCACGCCGACCATGCTCTTGACCTCGGGCTGTTTGAGCATGAAGGCCTCGACCTGCTCCATCACCTTGACGCTGCGATTGACCGTGGCGCCCGGCGGCAGTTGCACGTTGACGACAATGTAGCCCTGGTCCTCGTTGGGCAGGAAGGAGGTCGGCAGGCGCAGCACCAGCCAGATCACCGCGCCGACGATTGCCCCGTACACGATCAACATGCGTCCGGTGCGCGTGAGCAGCCGCGCAAGGGCGCCCTCGTACCGTTTGGCCGTGCCGGAGAAGCCGCGGTTGAACCAGCCGAAGAAGCCGGACTTGGCGTGGTGGTGGCCAGCCTCGACTGGTTTGAGCAGCGTGGCGCACAAGGCGGGCGTGAGCGACAGGGCCATGAAGGCCGAGAAGCCGATCGAGGCGGCCATCACGGCCGAGAATTGGCGATAGATGTTGCCCACCGCGCCGGTGAAGAAGGCCAGCGGCACGAACACCGAGATCAGCACCACGGTGACGCCGATGATCGCCCCCGAGATCTGCCCCATCGCCTTGCGCGTGGCCTCGCGAGGTGGCAGGCCTTCGGTGCTCATGATGCGCTCGACGTTCTCGACCACCACGATGGCGTCGTCGACGACGATGCCCACCACCAGCACCATGCCGAACATCGTGAGCACGTTGATCGAGAAGCCCAGCGTCAGCAGCACGCCGAAGGTGCCCAGTAGCGCCACCGGCACCACGATGGTCGGGATGATCGTGTAACGCCAGCTCTGCAGGAACAAGAACATCACCAGGAACACCAGGGCCACGGCTTCGAGCAGGGTCTCCACCACCTTGGAGATCGAGATCTGCACGAAGCGCGAGGTGTCGTAGGGGATGCTGTACTTCACGCCAGACGGGAAGTAGCGCTGCAACTCGTCCATGCGCGTGCGCACGGCCTTGGCCGTGTCCAGCGCATTGCCGCTGGGCGAAAGCTGCACCCCGATGCCGGTCGAAGGCTTGCCATTCAGGCGCGCCGCGGTGGCATAGGTCTGCGCGCCGAGTTCGATGCGCGCCACGTCGCGCAGCAGCACGGCCGATCCGTCGGGATTGGCGCGCAGCGAGATGTTGCCGAACTCTTCAATGTTGGCGAGTTGGCCGTCGACCACCAGGGTGGCGAACATGGTCTGGCCGGGGAGGTTGGGCAGGTCACCGATGGTGCCCGAAGAGACCTGCGCGTTCTGGGCGCGGATCGCGACTGTGACGTCGTTGGTCGACAGGCCGAAGCCGACGAGCTTGGCCGGGTCGAGCCAGATGCGCATCGCCCGCTCGGTGCCGAACAGCTGCGCCTGCCCGACGCCCGGCAGGCGCTGGATCTCGGGCAGCACGTTGCGCGCCGCATAGTCGCCCAGGGCGATCGGGTCGAGCTTGGGGTCGTCCGACGACAGGATGGTGAACAGCAGGAAGTTCGATCGCGCCTGGTCCACACGCACGCCCTGCTGCGTCACAGCCTGCGGCAGGCGCGGGGTGGCGCGGCCCAGGCGGTTCTGCACGTCCACTTGGGCGAGTTCGGGTCGGGTACCGGGCTGGAAAGTCAGCGTCAGCGTGCCGCTGCCGTTGGCCTGGGCGACCGATTCCATGTAGATCAGGCCCGGCGAACCGTTCATCTCCTGCTCGATGACGGTGAGTACGCTGTTTTCGAGCGTCTTTGCCGACGCGCCGGGGTAGGCCACGGTGACGACGATGGCAGGTGGCGCCACGGTGGGGTATTGCGCCACCGGAAGTTGAAGGATGGACACCACGCCGCCCACCAGCACAAATAGGGCGATCACCCACGCGAAGATGGGACGGTCGATGAAGAACTTGGCCATTGTGGGTGACCCTCAGCGGCTGGCCGCCGAGGCGGGCACGGAGGGCATGGCGCCCGACGCCGCCGAGGCGGGAGGCTGTGCCCCCATGCCGCCGGCGAACGGCACCGGATTGACCGGTGAGCCGGGCCGCATCTTCTGAAAGCCTTCGGCGATGACCTGCTCGCCAGGCTTCAGGCCTTCGAGCACGATCCACTGCGAGCCAGCAGCGCCGCCGATCTTCACGGGGCGAGGTGCGGGCTTGCCCCCTTCGCCGACGACGAGCACGGTGTCGCCCTGGGGTCCGCGCGTCACGGCCTGTTGCGGCAGCAGCATCGCACCCGTGATCTGGCCCTGCACCAGGCGCGTTCGCACATACATGCCCGGCAACAGGCGCGCCTGCGGGTTGGCAACCTCGGTACGCAGCGTGACCTGGGCCGAGGTCGGGTCCACGGTCAGGTCCGAGAACAGCAGGCGGCCACGCTGGGGCAGCTCGCTGCCATCGTCGAGCACGATGCGCACCGGGGCCGAATCGGCAGCGGCCTTGCCGGGGACCGAGGCGGATTGACGAAGCCGATCCACGTCGGCCACAGCCTGCGTGGAGTTCACGTACACGGGATCGATCTGCTGGATGAGCGCGAGCTGGGTGGCCTCGACTTGAGATACCAGCGCCCCTTCGGTGACCAGCGCGCGCCCGATGCGGCCCGAGATCGGCGCCGTGACCGTGGCGTAGCCCAGGTTGAGCTGAGCCGTGCGCAATGCTGCGCCAGCAGCGGCCACATCGGCCTCGGCCTGCGCCTGCGCGGCCTGGGCGTTGACGTAGTCCTGCTCGCTGATCGCGTTGGCCGCGCGCAGCGGCTTGAAGCGCGTGGCCTGGGCGGTGGCTTGCACGGTGTTGGCCTGCGCCTTGGCCAGCGCGGCCTTGGCGCTGTCCACGGCGGCCTGGTAGGGCGCGGCATCGATCTGGAACAGCACCTGGCCGGCCTTCACGTCGCTGCCTTCGCGGAACAGACGCTTGTGCACGATGCCCGTCACCCGCGCCCGCACCTGCGCCACACGCGAGGCCTCGACGCGCCCGGGCAGTTCGGTCGTAAGCGGCACGGGCTGCGTCGTCACGGTGACCACGCCCACTTCGGGCGGCGGGGGTGCACCGGCGCCGGGCCCCGCGGGCGCCTTCTGCTCGCCCCCACACGCGGTCAGCGCCAGCACCAGGAGTGTTGCCATCAATGTCGGCATCGCTCGAATGCCTTGGCCGGGACGCTGGCATGCTGCCGCGCCTGTAGAGCTTCGCGTCACTTGGAAATCCTCGCTGTCAGATGGGCATGAAAACCGGCGCCGGAAGCCATCGCTGCCGCCAGCCAGGTCAGTCCACGCTGCCGTCGCCGAACGGCGCCCGCCACAGGTTTACAGTATACGCATACATATGAGAATGTATGCTTGCAGCTGTACCGGCACCTGACCGGTTCCTGAGTCGATCACACCCGCCATGGCCCGTCGCACCAAGGAAGAAGCACTCCAGACCCGCAACGACCTGATCGATGCGGCCGAGATCGTTTTCGAGTCACGCGGCGTGGCGGGGGCGGCCCTGCAGGAAGTCGCCGAAACCGCCGGCGTGACGCGCGGAGCCGTCTATTGGCATTTCCGTGACAAGGTGGACCTGTTCAATGCGATGATGGAGCGTGCGATCCTGCCGTTCGAGCAGCAGTGGCTGGCCGCCCGTGCGGACGATGCGGCAGACCCCCTGGCCCGGCTGCGCGACGTGTTATGCGACGTCCTGCGCCAAACCGCGACCGACCCGCGCCTTCAGCGCGTGCTGGCAATCTCCACCCAGAAGGTGGAGTACGTCGGCGAGCTCAACGGCATCCGGGAACGACGTCTGCGGAGTCGCGAACAGGCCTTGCGGCGCATCGAAGACTTGCTGCGCCTCGCGGCGGCGTCCGGGCAGTTGGCCGCCGGCCTGTCTGCGAAGCCCGCCGCCCGGGCACTGCACGCCCTGGTGGACGGATTGATCGCCAACTGGATGCTCGACCGAAACGCCTTTGACCTGCGCCGGGTCGGCCGAACGGCCGTGGAGCAACTGCTGGCCGCGCTCAGTGGCCGAGCTTGCCCTGCAATTCGGCCACGGCTTCGGGATTGACCAGCGACGACAGGTCACCCGGGCTGTCGCCCTTGTAGACCGCACGCACCACGCGGCGCATGATCTTCATGTTGCGCGTCTTGGGCAGGTCACTCACCAGCAGCACCTGGCGCGGACGGTAGGACGTGCCCATGCCCTTCACCACAGCGCTGGACAGTTCCTGTTCCAACGCCGCGTCCGCCGCCACGCCGGGCATGGCGACGCAGACGCAGACGATGGCCGAGCCCTTGATCTCGTCGGGCACGCCGATCACGGCGGCCTCCGACACCTTGCCGGTGCCAGTGAGCAGGGTTTCGATTTCCGACGGCCCGGTGCGCTTGCCCGAGACCTTGATGGTGTCGTCGCTGCGGCCCAGGATGTAGATCAGGCCCTCGGCATCGCGCATCGCGAAGTCGCCATGCACCCAGATGCCCGGCAGGGTGCGCCAGTAGCTGTCGAGGTAGCGCTCGTCGTCGCGCCAGAGGCTCTTGGTGAAGCCGATGTTGGGGTTGCGCAGCACCAGTTCACCGACCTGGCCTGCCGGTACCGGCTTTCCGACGTCATCGACGATGTCGGCGCCGACGCCCAGTCCGCTCATGCCGAACGAGCCCGGCCGCAGCGGATGGTGTACGGTGCCGGTGAAGTTGCAGCCGCCGACTTCGGTGCCGCCGACGATGTTCAGGAAGGGCAGTTCCGTCTTGCACACATGCTCGAAGAACCAGCGCCAGGGCGTTTCGGTCCAGGCTTCGCCGCCGGACACCGTGACGCGCAGCGCCGACAGGTCGAAACCCTCGACCTCGGCGTCGCCGTAGCGCATCAGGCCGCGGATCAGTGTCGGCGCCACACCCAGGTAGGTGACCTTGTGGTTCTGCAGCAGGCGCCAGAAGCGGCCCGTGTCAGGAAAGTCGGGTGTGCCTTCGGCGACGAGCAGGCTGCCGCCGAAATAGCTCGGGATGCAGGCGCACATGGCGCCGACCATCCAGCCCATGTCGCTCATGAAGAAGAAGCGGTCGCTGGCCTTGAAGTCGGCGCAGATGTGCATGTCGCGCGTGACCATCGAGCCGAGGAAGCTCACATGGGTCCACACCGCGCCCTTGGGCTTGCCGGTGGTGCCCGAGGTGTA
>JADMKA010000055.1 GCA_018780145.1 Vitreoscilla sp.
GCCACGCCCTCCTTCACGTCGTCGGTCTGGAACAGGAAGGGGAAGGCATCGACCGCGTAGCGCATGTCGTCGCCGCCCAGTCCGCGGTTGTAGAAGGACTTCGCCATCTGCACCGCCATGTGCGGTTTGCCAGCGAGCTTCTCGCCAAAGGCCATCGCCTCGTCGAGCAGCTTGTCGTGCGCGACGGTGCGCAAAGCGATGCCCAGCCGCACGGCCTCGGCGGCGTCGATCGGGTCGCCCAGCATGCTCAGTTCCTTGGCCTTGGGGCGGCCGACGATGTCGTGCAGCCGCAGCAGCGCAAAGCCCGGCAGCAAGCCGAGCTGGATCTCGGGCACGCCGAAGCGGGCCCGCTCCGAGGCGAGGATGAAGTCGCAGGCAATCGCGAGCTCGAAGCCGCCGCCGAACGCCACTCCGTTGACAGCCGCGATCAGCGGCTTGCGGCAGCGTTCGGGTGCCTCCAGCACCGGCAGCACGCCGGCGATGAAGCTGCGCGCCTGCTCGGGCGTGGCCGGGAAGGTGCTGATGTCCGCGCCCGCACAAAAGGCCTTGTCGCCTCGCCCGGTGAGGATGCCCACGCGGATCTCGTCGTCGGCCTGGATTCTTGCCAGGCTCTCAATCAAGCCTTCGCGGATGCCCATGGAAATGGCGTTGAGCTTGGTCGGCTCGTCCAAGGTGACGATCGCGACACGGCCCTGCTGCTCGAATTCGACACTGCCGATGCGCATGGACTGCTCCTGTGAGGGCTTCAAGAATTCGCCTGTTCGGCCTTCGAAGGCTAACGAACGTTAGACAGTTCGTCAATGAACGACATGCTGTGTCGAACGACCATCAGCGGCGCAACCCGCCGTAACTCGCCCACGGCGTCGCCACGAGGTAGCCGGCGTCGACGGGCAGGTTGATGCCGGTGATCGCCGACGCCCGGTCCGATGCCAAAAAGGCCACCGCGTTCGCGATCTCGCGCGGCTCGATCAAACGGCCGAGCGCCGCGTGCGTGGTCATCGCGCCGGTCTCCAGCGTGCGCGTCGTGATGCCCTTTTCGAGCGCCGGCGTGTGCGTGAAGCCGGGTGACACGGCGTTGACGCGCACGCCTTTCGGGCCCCACTCCGCCGCCAGACATTCAGTCAGGTTGATGACGCCGGCCTTGGCTGGGCCGTAGGAATGCAACGGCCCCGAGCCCATGCCGGCCACGGACGCGATGTTGACGATCGCGCCGCTGCCGCGCTTCGCCATTGCGGCGCCGAAGCGCGCGCAACACAGGTAGGTGCCGCGCAGGTCGATGCGGGCGACGAAGTCCCATTCGCGCAAGCTCAGTTCCTCGGGCGGCAGCGTGCGTTGCAGCACGCCGGCGCTGTTGACCAGCACGTTCGGCACGCCGCAGCGCGCCTGCACGGCAGCGACCAGTGCCTCGACCGATCGTTCTTCGCCGACGTCGAGCGCCAGCGCGATGCCGCCGATCGCCTCGGCGACCGCCTGCGCCGCAGCTTCGTTGCGGTCGGCCACAACTACCCGCGCACCGGCGCCTGCGAGCAAAGCTGCGCAGGCCTCGCCGATGCCGCTGGCGCCGCCCGTCACTACGGCAACCTGATCTGAGAAATCCAACTCCATGTCGCACTCCCTGTCGATGTGAGTTCTGCACGCAGCACGCGCTTGAGCACCTTTCCCGATGGCAGACGCGGCAGCGAGTCACGCAGCACCAGTTCCTTCGGCAGCTTGAAGCCGCCGAGCTTGCCGCGGCAGAAGGTCTGGAGTTCGTCGAGCGTGAGGCTCGTGCCGGGCCGCAGGACCACCACCGCGACCACGCGCTCGCCCCAGCGTTCGTCGGGCAGGCCCACCGCCGCGGCTTCCAGCACCTGCGGCAACTGGTAGAGCACGCGCTCGACCTCGCTGCTGGCGATGTTCTCGCCGCCGCTGATGATCATGTCCTTCT
>JADMKA010000056.1 GCA_018780145.1 Vitreoscilla sp.
GGTCGGATCGATAGGCCGTGACGACGAAGCCGAATGGGTTCTCCAGCCTGTCCTTCTCCTGCGCGAACACCTTGGGCTGGTACTCGTAGACGATGCTGGCCACGTGCCGCGTGGTGACGTCGGGCAGGTTCCTGTCGGTCAGGCGCACGACCTTGTCGTAGGTCACCGTGGCTTCGCCCTTGTTGCCTCGGCGTCCGGTGGCTGTGAGGCGAACGCTGACGATCTGGATGCGCCATTCCTCGCTGCCGGCCAACTTCTTCTGCAACGCGGCGTCGCCATCGAACTGGCGGTTGTAGGTGGTGAAGACCGCCGGCACCGCCATGCGCGCCACCTGGTCGAAGTCGCGTTGCAGCCACCACCAGCTGTAGCCTTCGCGGGCCCGCACGAAGACCGCCAGGTTGTGCTTGTCGAGCGCCTCCTGGGGCGGCACGGTCTCGACGGCCAGGCGCTGCTGGATCGTGGTTTCTCCGGTGGTCTTGTCGACCACGATGGGCACGCCGACGACCTGGCGTAGCGGGCCCTGGGCGAACACGGCCAGCACGCTGAGGATGGCCAGGACCACGCCGACGGCGCCGACCAGCCAGCCGCGGCGCTCGGAGCGTTCCAGCATCTGGGCCCGGTCGAGCTCCCAGGCGCGGTTGGCCTCGATGGCGGTGCGGCTTTCAGGGGCGGCAGCTGGGGCGATGGCGTTGGGCAGCAGGCCTGAGTGGACAGTGGTGCTCATGGTTCGCCTCGCTCACTGCAGGAAGTCGGCGATCTTGCCGCTGCGGATCAGGCTCTCGTACTGCCGTTCGCGGTCGCGCGAGCGGGCGATGCGCTCCTCGCTGTCGGCCATGCCTTGCAGCATCTGGACCTGGGAGACTTCGTGGGCCAGCAACGCGTTCTCGGCGCCGATCCGGGCCTGAATCTCCTGCACTGCCTTGGGGTCGATCGTGGCGTCGATCTGCCCCATCAGCGCGTTGATCTGGGCCAGGCGACCTGAGGCGGCACTCATTGCATCCTGCAGCAGGCCCTTGTGCTGGTAGGGCTGCGCCAGAGTGGCCTGGCAGCTGGTGCGGGCGGTGCCGCTCAGGTCCAGGCAGTTGTAGAGCATGCCGGCGTCCCGCAGCGACTTTGCCGTCCGGGTCAGGCCACCGTAGCCGCTGGAGTCGACGGCATTGACGAGAGTGTACGCATTGGCGGGCACATAGTTGCGCAGCCGGGGGTCGTTCTCGATCATGCCGAGCAAGCGCTTGCCGTTCATGCTGGAGAGCTGGGACTGCAGCTGGGTGATCTGCTGCACCTGGTTGTTGATCTCGGTGATGTCGTTCATCACCTGCTGGATCGTCTGCAGCAGGTTGGCAACGTCGATCACGGGGATTCCCTGGGCCTGGGTGGTGGCCGAACTGGCCACCAGAACCGCAGCGGCAGTGAAGCGGGTGGGGAGTGACATGCGAAAGCTCCTTCCAATCCGTGTGTGGCCTTCGGTAGATAGTTGGGCGACCCTGGCCGGTTGGTAGCGCTCAGCGCCGGCCGCGCAGGGCGGCGAGCTTGTAGGCGGCGGTGCGTGCATAGCCGGCGCCCTGGCGAACGATCGCGCTGGCGCCATGGGAGGCCGTCACTGCGGCGTTGGCGCCGGCCTGGCCAGCACCCGCCACTGCGCGCCCCGCGGCGTCCGACACTCCGGCCCCTGCACGGATGACACCGCCACTCGTGGCGGCGCCACCCGTGCGAGCGCCCGTGCTGGCCGCCCGCAGGCCCGCCACCATCATGGCGTTCTGGATCATCTGGACGCCTTGCTGCACTGCAGCTCCGCCCGTGAGAGCCGATGCGAGGCTCGGTGCCTGGAAGCAGATGATGGCCATGACGATCATCAGCACGCAGTAGCGCGTGGCTTCGCCGAGCACGTTGAGGGTGGGGCCGAGGAAGCCGCCGCCGGCCTCGATTGCGGTGAACATCTGTGTGCCCAAGAAGGAACTGAGGCCCAAGGCGAAGAAGGCAAACCAAGTGAGCACGACTGAGTTCAACAGCATCGACAACCAACTGTCGAAGAATCGTTGCGTTGGCTTCCACGCAAGGCAAAGGATGAACAGCGGTCCGATGCCGATCACGAAGGTCAGGAAGACCTGAGACAGCACCACCACGAACACCGCCACGCACAAGAAGGCGACCGACCCGATCGAGAAGATGCATGCCGCAAGCACAAGGTCCAACCGGGTGATGCCGGCCTCTTTCATGATGTCGGCGACCTGCTTGCTCGCGTCGTCATTGAACTGATCCAGTAGGCTGAATGGCGACGTCACCGTGTCGGTGGGTGAGCCAGCTGGCAAGAAGGTGGTGGCGACACCCATGGCCAGCCCATTCGCACTGTCTGACACGTTCGTGATGTAGAAACCGGATTGCAGTGCAAATGCGAGAACGAATCCGATCTTCGTGACCTTCCAGAGGAAGACCTGTACCGAGTCGGACACTTCACTGCGAAGCACTGCCCATCCATAGAGAAGCACCCAGATCGTCATGGCGGTCAAGGCGATCGGAGCGATGGAGGTCATCAGCGCCGAGACGACTCCTAGCACGTAGGTGCCCAAGATCTCCGATAGCTTCGCGCCGAGCCAGGTAAACATGAGTCCTCCGAGCTGCTACTGGACCGCGTCAATTGGCAGATTGGCCGGAGGCCGGGCAAACATGTCCTTGCACTTGCTACCCAGGTCAGGGTATTGACACCAACGCCAGGTGGAGGCGGTCTTGACAATCCAAAGTCGAGACAACTTCTGCGAGCCATATGTCGAGGCACGGCATGTCGTTTGACGTGCGAATGGCTCCGTGCACTCGACCAGCCCACCATCGGTCTCCACCATGTGCCAGGACCCGGCATGGCACTTCGCGTTCGCAGCACACACCTTTCGCACCGAAGCAGGCACTGGCGGCGTCTCAACCTTCTTGCCGGCCGGGGTCACTTGGACCGCTTCATTGCCCTTGACGAACTGCGCGTGAGTCGCGCAGGCAAACACGGCGGCGACAGCGGAGACGAGGATTTTGAGAGGCTTCACGGGGTGGTCCTTTCTGGCTTGGCCTTGCGCTCGTGAACAGCATCCAGGAGCCGCGGGAGCCAGGCCTGCGGGTCGTCTCCCACCTGGGCACGGATGCTGTCGAGCAAGGCGACGTTATCGGTGGTCGCGGACAACACGGTAACGAAGTCCGCGAGGCCTGTCAGGTCGAGTTCGCAGATCGCGCTGCCCTGGCCTTGCTTGACCAGGAAGCAGCGTCCACCGCGCGAGCCCAGGCTGCGCACGATCTCGAATTCGGCGTCGCTCAGGCCAAATCCCTCGACGTACTCCTCACGCAGCGCCTCGGGGTTGGCGAGGAAGATCTTGGTCACGCTTTGCTCGACCATGGTGCGGCCGATCGGGTGGCGCAGTACGTCCGACGGGCTCTGCGTATCGAAGACGCCCAGGCCGTTTTGCTTGCGGATGGTCTTCTGCTTCTGCTTGGCGAAGTCGCTGAAGATCGGGTTGTCCAGCGCCTTCCAGAACTCCGAGATCACGTAGATCAGCCGCTCGCCGTTGACCAGCTCGCCCATCACGTCGAGCAGGTACAGCATGATGGGCGTGCGCACCTCCGGCAGATCGAGGAACTCGGTGGTGTCGAAGCCGATGGCTGACGCCTCGTGCAGGTCGCTCAGGCGATCGTCTGCTTCGTCGAAGACCCAGCCCAGCGCACCACCCTGGCACCAGCGACCGAGCCTCTCATACAGGCTGTTCTCGCCCGTCTTGGGCAGGTTCTGCCGCACGGTGGAGAAGCGCCGCAGGTTCCTGGGCATCGAGGCCACCGAACGCACCGCGTCGGCGATGACCCGCTCGTCGGCGGGTAGCAGCGGGATCGACGGCGTCTCGATGCAGGTGCGGATGAGTTGTTCCCAGAACTGGATGCGCGCTGGCGTCGGGTCTCGCTGCAGCGGGTTGCAGCCCGTGGGCTTGCCCGCCTCCAGCGTGAAGTACCGGCCACCAAGTGCTCGTAGGGCGATCTCGCTACCCCGGTCCAGATCGAACAGCACCAGGCGCGGCGCCGGATTCCACTTGCGGGTCAGCGCCAGCAGCAGCATGACCAGGGTCGTCTTGCCGACACCGGTGGAGCCGATGACGAGCGTGTTCCCGGGCAGCTTCTTGTCCTCGGAGTCTTCACCCTCCGGGCTCTTGTGCAGGTTCAGGTAGAAGGGCTGGCCGCTGGGCGTGCGCAGCAAGGCGAGCGCTTCGCCCCAGGGGTTGCCATCGCGCTTGCCGCGCGCGAAGTTGTGGCCGCTGGCCAACGCTGCGAAGGCGCGGGACGACAGTTTGGCCTCGCGGGGCCGCCACTGCCAGTTGCCGGGCCATTGGGCGAACCAGGCCGCATCGGCTACCAGGTCCACCGGCCGCATCTGCAGGCTGCACGATTCGCCCACCGCACCGATGGCCTGGGCGGCGCGGCGGCCAGCATCGCCCACGTCGCTGCCGAAGACCAGCAGGCTGTAGTGGTACTCGCCCATGCAGAACTGGCCGTCGCCGAGTTCGTTGAGGGCCACGTCCATCTCGGCGACCTGGCTGGCCACCACGTCGTCGCTGGCGATCAGCTGGTCGCGCTGGAGTTCGAGTGCGCGCATCGCCTCGCGCCGCGGCAGGATGGAGAAACTCTGGGTTTCGATGAACTCGCTGCGCTCGTATAGCAGGGCGTTCAGCACCCCGGGTTCGACGGCGTCTGCGTACTCATGGATGTCGACGAAGGCGGCGTAGCGCCGTTCGTCGCCATGGCGCAGCTCCAGCTTGTCGGCGCCGAAGGACAGGCGCGAGGTCGGCAGGGTGCGGTACAGCGGGCCGGCATGCACCGGCACCGTCCGCCACACGCCGTTGACCAGGTAGGCGAGGAATTCGGCGACTTCGGAGTAGTCGCGTCCCTGGCGGGTTTCGATGCCGAGGCGTTTCGGCTCGAAGGCGCGCAGCACCCGTTCGACCAGGGCACTGCGTTCCTCGATCACCCGCAGGGCTTCGGCCTGTGTCGCAGCAATGTCGTACAGGCTGCGCCGGGAGGATTTGAGCGCCCGGCCCAGGCGCGACCCGTCCGTCCGGTAGACGAGCGTCAGGTACAGCTCGTTGCTCATCATGCGCTGGCCGCGCAGGGAGGTGGCATAGGCGCGGGCGAGGTCGCGCGCAAAGCCGGGCTCGCGCGGCTCGGTCAGGTTGTCGTCGACGATGCGGTGCAACCGGTGCGACCAGATCGCGAACTGGCCGCCGGCCAGGTTGCGCAGCAGGCTGCACAGGGCTTCATGCCGTTCGGCGATGGTGTGCTCGTCGGCGCACTCGAAGGCCACGCCCTCGAGCCGCCAGACCCGCAGGTAGTCGCCGCCCCGGGTGATCACGTCGTGGGGCGACAGCAGCGACGAGAACGGCACGAAGCGACTCAGAGGGTTCTCGTCCTGGGCCCGGGCCCAGTAGCGCGGTCGCGTGGGCGGCGGGGAGGAACGCGCGCCTTGCGCAGGCTGCCCGCGCATCAGCCCATGAAACAGTTCACCGGTGCCAAGCATCACGAGTCCTCCGGTAGAGGTAGGGGGTGTAGCTGCGCGCGCGCCAGAAGCGGTGGTTGTGATCCTTCAACCACAGCCTGGCCGCCACCATCAGCTGCCGAAACCGTTGGTCGTCCTTGCGGGTGACGAAGCGCATCCATCCCAGTGCTGGCCCGATGGACAGCAGCACCACCGGCACGATCCACCAGGTCAGCAGCGGGCCGATCCACATGATCGCCAGCATGCCTGTGCCCAGCAAGACGATCAGCGGCACGAACGGAATGCCCAGCTTCATGGCCGGGCGGGTCGCACCCTTGTAGATCGCTTCGGCCAGCATGGTGGGTCTCAGGCGGGCGTGACGATGAAGCTGGCGAACGCGGCCGCACCGCCGACCAGCGTGCCGCCGATCAGCACGTTGGCGACGTCGGCCAGCCGGGCCGACTGGAAGATCATCTTGAAGCCTGCCCAGATGATGGCGATCGTGACCACCGCGATCGAGATCAGCACCAGGATGGCCTGGATATTCAACACTGTCGTGTTGATCTGCTCGAAGCCCTGGGCGCAGGCCAGCCTGGGTATTGCGCCCAACAGCAGAGCCGGAGCGACCTGGTGCGTGACTTGGCGAGACCGATGGTGCAGGCGGTGCAGGGAGTGAAGAACGGGCATGGTGGGCTCCTCGCGATGATGGTTGGGGTGGGTGAGGGCGCGTTCGAAGCGCTGCGCTTCAGGGGACTGCGGCAGGCGCGGTCCGCCCGGAGGCCGATGCTCGCGCCACACGTTGCACATAGCCGTGCTCGAAGCCGGTGACAAAGTTGCCGCTGTAGTAGCAGGACAGCGCCATGCGTAGCGCCACTTGCCCCGGCCCGCCGTAGGCGGCGCGCGCCAGGCATTCACTGAGTACGGCCTGCATCGCGCTCAGGTTCTGGCACGGATCCAAGGCGGTATCCGGGGTCAAGCCGAGCCGCTCGAAGTTGCGCGAGTTGATCTGCGCCAGGCCGACGCTGAAGCTCCAGCCCTGGGTTTGCAGCGCCTGTACAGTGGCCAGGGCCTCGGCGTGGTTCCGGGGCTGGCGTTCCAGTGCGCCGCCGACCACGCCGATGGCGTGCGGGTTGAAGCTGCTTTCGACGGCGACCAGAGCCTGGGCGGTGCTCGGGTGCACCAGAGGCGCACAGGCCAGGACGAGGGCGGAGAAGCTGCTCGGGTCCATCGTCATCCTCCACAGTCTTCGCAGGGCGGGGGAGGGGGCGGCTGCATCGCCAGCCAGGCGGCGTAGTCGTCGTCGAATTTCGTCTCCCAGGTACCCAGGCTGGCCTTGGCGGTGGGCGTGTATTCGGTGACCGTCTGCCCGTCGAAACTCCACCAGGTGCGCGTCCACGGAGCGCCTTCGATCTGCACCTCGACGGCCCCGTTGTAGTCACAGGTGTAGATCACCGCGTGATCGTCATCGACGGCATGGGTGTACTGCGGCGGGCAGAAGGTGGGCGGGCGTGACCACTGATTGCCCGCGGTGTTGCCGCCGCCGGACATCGCGCAGGTCGGAAAAGCACGGCCGAGCGCCAGGTCGCGAAGCACCTTGACGACAGGTGGAACACATTGGGGAATGGCGCGCCAGCTCGGTGCGGCGAAACAAAGCAGGACCAGGCAGCCGTCGACCGCATGCACCGGCGGGGCGAGAGTCAACAGGCCGGCAATCCCAATGGCAGCGTACGGCGACCAAGCGCGACCGAGCTGCTTGGCAAGGCGATCGCTGCGGCATAAAGTGCGTGACATGTCCACGGCCAGCTCCTCACTGAGTGATGCGGATCGACGAGACGCCTTGGCATCACGGGGCGTCGGACCGGACACCTTGAGGTTCAATGTAGGAGCCAAATCGCACTCGTTGCGCGACGGATTTCGACGAAATTTCAGTACTGGCGATGGAGGTGCTAGCCGTGCCTGACCCTGATTTGAACGCTGGGGTTCTGGTGCATCCAACCCAGCTCGGGCTACGTGAGTTCGCGTCGTATGCGCTCATCATTGACGCCCGCTCACCGCACGAGTACGCCGAGGACCACGTCCCAGGTGCGGTGAACCTGCCTGTCGTCGACGATGCCGAGTACGCCGAGGTTGGCACGCGCCACCGGACCGACACGCACGCCGCCTATCTCATTGGCGTCGAGTATTCGTTGAGGAACATCGCGGCGCAGATCAAACCGCTGATTTCCAAGTACTCCGCGAAGGATTGCTTCCTCGTCTATTGCTTCCGCGGCGGCAAGCGCAGTCGCTTGTGGGCTGACAACCTGCGCACGATTGGCTTCGAGGTCGATGTCATTGCTGGGGGATGGAAGGCCTACCGGCAATGGGTGCGCACGGGTCTGCAGGAGCTTCCCAAGTCACTCAGCTTTCGTGTCCTGTGCGGTCCGACCGGGTGCGGCAAGACGCGCATGTTGCACGAGCTGGAGCGACAAGGCCACCAGGTTCTTGAGCTTGAAGGGCTCGCGTGCCATCGCGGGTCGCTGCTGGGCGACCTTCCCGGGGTGCAGCAGCCATCGCAGAAGTCTTTCGATTCGGGGCTGCTTGACAGGTTGCGCCGATTCGACCGGCGAGCGCCTGTTTGGCTGGAGGCCGAGAGCAAGAAGATCGGCAACCTTCAGCTTCCGGAGTCGCTCTTCGAAGCCATGCACAACTCGCCCGTTGTGAACGTGGTCGCACCGATGCCGGCGCGCGTGAAGTTGTGGCGCGAAGACTATCCGCACTTTGCTGCGGATCCGGAGTCGATGGTCCGAAAGCTCGAACCCCTCAAGCCTTTGGTGGGCAAGGAAACGCTGGCCCTGTGGATGTTGCTGGCGACGACAGGGCGCGTGGATGAGCTGTTCGAGAGCGTCATGACCCGCCACTATGACCCCTGCTACGCGCGCTCGAATCGGCGCAGCTATGGCCAGCGGTTTGAAGAACAGCGCATCGAACTTGAGTCGCTGGATGGCGATGCATTGGGCGCGCCGGTGCGTCAGCTGGCAGCTTCTGTCATGGGCTGACAGGCGGCGTTCGCCGGTCGCTGTACTTGTTGAAGCACGTCAAGTCTCGACCCGGAGATCGGGGATCATCGGGGTAGCGTTCCCAGTGCTCCAGTGCAGGCTTCATGGCTTTGCGCCACTGCTGCGGAAACAGGCACAAGAACATGAGGACGACGTAGCCGGCCGGGAGCCGCGGCGAATCGGCAGTCAGCACCATGTTGTAGTAAGGCCGGGATGTCGACTGGTGGTGGGCGTGATGAAGACTGATGCCCAAGGTCATCCAAGCTTGCAGCCGGCAATCGTCCTCCCACCCGAAGCCCTGCGAAGAACGCTCACCCAAGCGGTCGTCGCCGAGACCCCAATGCTGAATGTAGGTGAACAGCTGCATGCCGAAGGCGACGCTCACTGCGGATCCGAGATAGATCACAAGACCCATCCATCCCCCCGCCAGGGCGAACAGAGAGCATGTGATCAAGGCAATCGATGTTGCCGCTCGGAGGCCGTACACATGGCGGCCGCTTGCGCCAGCGCTCCAGAAAGCTGATCGGCTTCCATAGTTTCGGGCGAAGACTCCCATGGCGCGCCTGTACGCGAACCACCACACGGACTCGTCTGCTCGCGGCCACTCGGCGTCTTGGGTGGCGCCTGCCCGGGCGTGATGTCGCAGGTGCTCACTGCCGAGCAACGGGTAACCGGAAAGTCCAGCAATGCAATGTCCGACCATCGCTTGCCTGGGATCGCGACGGTGGATCAACTCGTGCGCCACGCAGGTGGCGAACAGCAGAGTCATCCATAGGCTCAGCCCGAGTCCCACGGCCTGGCCAGGGCTGGGCCTTGAAGCCAATGCGAGGTGACGCAGTACCAACGCAGTGCAGCCGAGAAGCACCACTGCGTACAGGAGCGGAAGACGATCCAGCCAGGTGGCGACCCCCTCGTCCCAGTTCTCGGCCGCATTGGCCTGGACCTTGCCGACAAAGCGGCGCGCCAGCGGGAGTACAAGGATCACTGTCCAAAAGGCCAGACTTGGCGTGTTCAATGCAATTCCAGCGAGCGGCAGCATGGGGACGACAAACATCGAGAGACTAAGCGATGCTCGGAGCCATTGCTTTGCCATCACGTTCTCCTTGACGGCTATTCGGCGATGTCAGATCAGCCCGTATTCGGCAGCGAGGTTGGCCGCCAGTTTGCGGTTGGGAACATCGAGCTTCGTGTTGATGCGCTGAAACCGGGAGTCGATGGAACTGGTTGACGCGTCGAGGTCGGCTGCGATCCGCTTGGTGCTGTGCCCGAGGCGCTCTCGGCGCAGCAGGACAAGGTCCTCTGGGGTGATGCGCTTGTCGGCGATCAACTCCTGCTTGATCCGATCGATCCACCACTCATGCAATTCCATCGCCAGACTGCGTGCAGCCACTTTGAGAGCGGTGAACCCAGCATCGTCGAAGTAGCCGATCGTTGATGACCCGAGACACAACACGCCCACACGCGTCACCTTGCCGCCAGTGGGGGCCGGAATGATAGCGGCCGATCGCACGCCAAATTCTTCGGCAAGGTCGACGATCGAACGCTGCTCGGGCGTCTCAATCGGGATCTCGGCCGCTCTCGTCGGCTCGGAGTGCTCGCGGGCGTAGTTCAACCAGGGGTCATCGGCATACCAGGCTCGGCGCTCGTATTCGAGACACCACACCGCATCACATGCCACCAGAAAGCGGTACGACTCGTGGGAGGGGTCGTCGCGGATGAAGCTGCCAAAGGCCGCCACGTCGGCACCCATTCTCCGGGTTGCCTCCTTGAGCAACACCAATGCCTCTGCCGCGTCCGTTGCGGTAGCCACCCGCTGAACGATTTCGCTGACTCGCCCGGCGTAGTCAGGTCGCGCAGTCACCTCGCAGAGAGTTTGAGCGCTACTCATCGTTCTCGAGCATGGCCTGACCATGGCGCCTCACGCTGACATGCACGAGGGGGTAGTCAAATCGCACCGGGTCCGCGTCGCACCAGCGCGTGAAGCTGGCGTCTTCAGTAAAAATCGCAGTCAGCACCATTCGGCCCATTCCTCGCCGCGTCAGCACTCGTTCAACACAGATGCCTGCCGAGGTTTTCGCCAATGTGAAAGCAATGGCGCCGTCGTCGCTCCTCATGGTCCGCAAGCCCGGCCGCCGCGACGTGTCCATCGCGGCACTAGAGCGATTCAGAGGCGACATAGGGCTGATCACAGGCAATACACGCCAGCGCGCGAATCTGGGCCGGTGAGGGTTCGGATGACCAACTGACGGAGCACTCGGCGCCACAGCTTTCGCACTCGAATACGCCGAAGTGAAAGCTGCCGCTGCATGCCTCGCAGCGCATGTGGCGCACGGGTCGACCTTCGAAAAGTTCGAAGTCATCGATCTCGCCTTGGCCGCAGGTCGGGCAATCGATCTGTGCGAACGATGACACCAGGAGGCAACTACGGTCCATGCTGAACCCCCGGGTAACTGAGACTCTCACATTGAAAGTCTGCTTACGAGGTTCGCACCGTATCTCTCCATGCCGGTACGCGTCGGCTCTTGAGGCCGAGAAGGAAAGTGTTATGCATCCATCGTGGTCGGTCTGGCAAGTGCTTTTGCAATCGCCACGCTGTGGACCTACCAATTCGGGACAGTGATTTCGTTACAAAATGTGACGTGGTCTTTGGAAAGGGCCTTTGGGGAGTGAGTCGACTGGCCGTCCAGGCGACAGCGTATCGCGGCTTCTCGCAGGTCAGAGGGCAGAGGGCAGGCGCAGAACGTCAGTCTCGCGGACTTCTTCGGGGATGCCGTCCGGAGAGGTCCCCAATTGATTCGTCGCGTCGCCATTCGAGCGTTCGTCAACGTAAATGTAGTGGCGCCCGGTCAGTTCCGTGACGACGAATTCGGCCGGAAATCTGGCGAACCGCTGCGTTTGTTCTGGTTCGAAGTAGGTTTGGGCGCCGGCATTGGCCGGCCGCAGGACTGACCATAGCGACGCGCGCGCATGCGCCATGGCCACACTTGGCATGAACGGGTAATTCCGGCCCACCCACTCGTTTGGGTCGGCCCATTCGAAGCTCTGGCACCCACGCTCGCTCCGCTTTGGTGTCGCACCGCGACCGACGAATGCGGGGAAAAAGTCAGCTCAACTCGGCGGTTCTGTCCGCGAGTTCAAACAGCCACTCAAGGCTGTGTGGTGGCTGCTTCAGGAACAGGGCCGGGCAGTCTTGGTATGGACGCGCCCGAGGAAATGATGGCCAGCGATCGGTGGTCGGGATTGGTGGCGCCGGCGCGGTTACGAACGGTTGTCGTGTCGTACGAAGTTGTCGTTCCGCGCTGGTCTGATGGGCTGCTTGAAGGTCAATGTCTGGAACGGGAGCGCAGCCATGTGGATCTTGTTGACGCGGGCGCCAGTGCCCGACGCTATGGTTTGGCCAGGGCGCAGGCCTCTTGCAGCGCTAGACGCCGTCGCGTGGCCAGCTGCGTGGATCGCAATCCTGGACCAAGCAGGCCTTTTGTATGGCATCGTTGGCGCGGCGCTGGTCACCTGGGGTGCCATTGCAGCCTGGGGCCGCGTTCGTTCGGCTGTGTGGGTCAATCACCGCTATCGGTTTACGACATGGCGCTGGGGGCGCGTGGTGGGCGTCTTGATTGTCTTGTCTATCGCACTGAAATGGACATTGACGCTGTAGGCGTGAACTGCGGCCACCGCACAGTCAACTCTACTCGCGAGGCGACCCCGACGGGACAGGCGTGGGTCGGCCGGCGCTTGTTCGCGGCCGTGGATGCTGCCATGTTGCCGGTGATGTGGGTGCTGCTGATCCAGCATGCTATGCAACCGGCGGGATTGATCGGCCCGTTCAGTCACGGCGCTTGCCGCGCTCTTTGTGCTGGGGAGGCCTGCACTGCGCCGTCTGGATGAACCATCGCCAATGGTTCACTACCTGACGTTGGGGCAAGGTGCTGGCCGCGATGCCGGTGGTCGGCTCAGAGTTGCAGGTGTCGATGTCGGCGCTTCCCGGCGCGCTCGTCAGCGTGCAGCGCACTGCGACCACATCAGTGCGAGACCGTGGGGCGGCCGGCACTCCAATGTTCGAGGTCGATGCGGCGCCACGCAACAGCACGTTTGGCGAGACGTACAGGCGACGGGAACTTGTCCTCGGCCACCAGCCGATAGATCGTCGACCGGCCGAGTCCGGTCATGCGCACGACCGCCGCCATGCGGATGAACACAGCGGACTGCACATCGGCCGCGGGCGGTTTCGACTCGGTCTGCGTCTGGCTCATCAGGTGACTCCTGGGCTGCGTCTGAGAGAACTCTAGGCGCTGCGGGTGGTTTCGAGACGATGACTTTTGCCGGAAAACTGTCACTCGAGGCACTACATCGCATAAGAATCCGCCGCCTCGCTCGGACCCTCAGGAGGAGACTCATGTGGAAGGGGCCGGCAACTTGCACGGCAAACGTTCCTCCGGCACTTGGGCTGAACGCGGAGAAGCAAGCCGGCGACGTCGGCTAGCTTGCCGGCGCGTACTCCGAACCGGCGTCAACGGTGCTGAAGCGCACTGGCTACGTGACCTCCGCGGGACTTCGTTGGACCGCTTGGGACCGACAGGTGTGGTGCTTGGGACACAGTGCCGCTCACGGCCGAAATTTCGGACACGAGTCGGACACGAAGGGACTGAAAAGTCGAAGGGGTTAGCGACTTGCGTCGCTAACCCCTTGATTTTTATGGCTCCCCGACCTGGGCTCGAACCAGGGACCTACGGATTAACAGTCCGGCGC